>CAZJSY010000040.1:0-23722 GCA_964548555.1 uncultured Burkholderiales bacterium | reverse complement strand
CGTGGATCCGCCGTTGCGTCGCGTCGGGACTCGGATCGGCCGCGGCACGGACCCGCAGCACCTCCTCGCGCAGCTCCTTCAACGACCCGCGTGTCGCCTGGTCCAACAGCCGCTCCGTTGCGGCCGGATTCGCGCTCGCACCTTCCACCAACAATGCGGCCTTCGCGCCCGAAAACTCACCGTCGCGTACGGCGCGTTCGACCGCTGGCAGGCGTTCCAGCTTCTCGGACATCTCCAGTTGCGTGCGCGCGGCGCCGACCGAACTGCCCGAGCGCTCTGCCAGGAATTCCGCGGCGGATCGGTGCCCGGCTCGCGCCCATGCACGCGACTCTTCGACCCGCCGCGCCAACAGAGTCCTCGCCGCCGCGGCCAGCTTCTCGATCGCGTCGTAGTGCTCCCACTGCGGGACGGCTTCGGGCAGGGAAACCGCCTCAGGCTCCAACCCCCGCACAGTCTCCGACAAGTGCGCCCGGATCTCCGCCACTCCGATCACCCACTGATTATGAGCGCGGCCTGTGACAGTTATGGCGGCGGCGCGTCGTCGAAGCGCGCGGGGATCCAGTCGAGCAGTTGTGCGCGCAACTCGTCGGCGGCTTCTACCAGACCATGACCCGTGTGCGGAAGCAGGACGACGTTGCCGTGACCCACGAGGTCGCGCACCACGAAGCTCGTCTCGGGCGGCAGGAGCTCGTCGTGCTCGCCGTGCAGCAAGAGCAACGGCGTGTCGCCCAGCAAACTGGCGTCTTCGCAGCCTGCCGATTGCGTCGACAGCGTGACGACTCCGACCGCGTGACGACCGAGCACGATGCCGCTCTGAATCGCGACCGCGCCGCCGAACGAGTGTCCCATCGTCACGAACCGCCGACCGCCTCGATGCCATGCAAGGTCCGCGACCGCAGCGAGGTCGTGAACGCAACGGTCCATGTCGTTCGGGCGCCGGTAGCCGACGCGCAATGTGGCGATGCCGCGCTCACCGAGCGCGGTACCGAGATCGTGGTAGAGCCCGTTGGCGGGACCCAGCAATCCACCCATCGCGCCGCCGCACGCGACGACGACGTCGCTCGCGTCCGGAGGGCCGTGCCACAGCACCGTGACGAGACCTGTCGCGGTGTAGATCTCGAGATGACGGAGGCCGGGGGCGGTCTCGACGTCTTGAATGCCGAGCACGCCGAGCATGCCGAGCGGCGAGCGGTCGCCTGCGCTGGTGCCGCTCATCGCGTCGCTCCTCCCGACCGCCCCGGACCCCGGTTGCTATCCTTGCCGGGCACGCGGACGTGGCTCAGTTGGTAGAGCACAACCTTGCCAAGGTTGGGGTCGCGGGTTCGAGTCCCGTCGTCCGCTCCAGCGCAATCCCTGATCAGCGGCCCTTTCGGGGGTCGCTGTTCGCGTCCCGAGATGCCCGCACCAGGCACTTTGCCATGGCACTTCTCCCAGGTGGTGACACATCGGTGACGACCCCGGACGTTCCTGCGTGTTGCTGAAGGATCTCGAGCTGCCCGTGCTCGACGTCGACGACCCGACGTTGCGCGGCGGGCGCTTCCACGAGGTGCTGCGTGATCTGGCGTCGCGCGGGTGGCTGGCCCGTACGTCGCTCGGGATCGTCGTGCTCGACCGCGAGATCGGCCTCGAGATGTTGCGCGACCGGCGCATGTCGTTTCCTTCGGTCGAGCTGCTGCAGTTGCAGGGGATCAGCGAGGGGGCGATCTACGAACGGGTCGCCGAAGGTCTGCTCGCAAAGCAAGGCGACGACCACAGCCGTTTGCGCCGCCTGCTCGCACCGGCGTTCAGCCCCGCGGCGACCGAGCGGTTGCGTCCGTCGATCCGCCGGCATGTCGGTGAGCTGTGGGATGCGGTCGCTCCGGCAGGGGAGTGCGAGTTCGTCGCCGCGTTCGCGAAGCGATTGCCGTCGATGGTGATCGCGGACCTGTTGGGAGTTCCCGACGAACACGAGCGAATGGCGCGCTACTCAGAGGAACTGCAGGCGCCCTTCAGCATGGATGTCGCTGCGGCGCGCGCCGAGCTCGAACGAGCGTACGTCGAGGCATACGACTGGATCGCCGAGCTCGTGGAGGAACGTCGCGGGCAGCGCGGCGCCGACTTGGTCAGCACGCTGGTGACCGTCGAGCAGGAAGGTGACCGGCTCACGACCAGCGAGTGCGTGTCGCTGATCTCGTCAGTCATCAGCGGCGGGACCGACACCACGCAAGCCCAGCTCGCGCACGGCATGCGCCTGTTCGCCGAACATCCAGCGCAGTGGGAGCTCCTCGGCCGGCGGCCCGAGTTGGCCGCCGCGGCGGCGAACGAGGTCGTGCGTTACGAGCCGATCACCCCGTTCACCGCGCGACTGGTACGCGAGGCGACCGTGTACCGCGACGTCGACTTCGCGCCGGGCACGGTGCTGTTCGTCTGTGCGGCCACCGCCAATCGCGATCCGAGCGTGTTCCCGGAACCGGATCGATTCGACATCGCGGCGGAACGGCCCGGGGGCGCGGTGTTGACCTTCGGGAGTGGGCCCCACGTCTGCATCGGTGCCACCCTCGCCCGCGTCGAGTTGGCCGAGACGTACGGATCTCTCGCGTCGCGCCTGAGACAGCCCGAACTCGCCGCCCCGCCCGTGTATGGATCGCCAGCGGGGATCTATCCGCTCGAGGAGCTCCGGCTGCGTTTCGCCGCCGCGTGACGCGCGGCTCGTCGCTGCAAGGCCGAACATCTGTTCGTATGACCTGCGGGGTCAAGGCCTTCTCCCGCCAGCGCGGCCCGCATGCGGGGCATTCCGGCGTCTTGGAACCGGCCTGGAATCGCTCTGGCATTGAATCGTGCCGGCAGGACGACTCTCTGGGGAATTGCAAAGGGGGGATGTCCGATGGGCCGTCTCCTTCATGTTCGTGCACGCGCGCTCGTTGCGCTGGCTGTCGCCGCGGTGCTGCTCGGTGGCTGTCTGAGCGTCACCGACTACGCCGCACCTGGCGTCGACCCCTGGGGTACCGCGTTCGACGGTGGCGGACAGGTGTGGGTCGCGCTGCCGGGTTGCGATCCGGGCCCGAAGTGCGCGACGACGACACCGCCGGGCAAGCTCGCACGCTTCGATCCTGCCAGTCACACGTGGAGCGCGACGGTGACGCTCCCGTCGGGTTACGGTCAGCCGCTGTTCGTCGCGGTCGCCGGCTCGGGCAAGGTCTGGTTCACGATGCCGGTGACCAACGCCATCGGCGTGTGGGATCCCGCTTCGAGCACGCTCGCCCAATGGGCGGTACCGACCCCGGGCGGCGGACCGTGGGGGCTGGCGATCGACCACAACGGCAAGATCTGGTTCACCGAGCACTACGTGAACAAGATCGGATCGTTCGATCCGTCGACCCAACACTTCCAGGAGATCTCTACGCCCTCGACGATCAGCGATCCTTACGGGATCACGGTGGATGCCACAAACAACATCTGGTTCACAGAGAACCCCGATGCCGTCGCGTTGATCGCTGAATACACGACGGGCGGTGTCCTGAAGGAATACAAGATCCGCAACACCGCCACGTCGGGAACTGGTCTCACACCGCATCTGATCACCATCGACGGTTCCGGGAACCCGTGGTGGTCGGAGGGTTTCGCAAGCGCCATCGGAACCCTGAACCTCGCGGCGGCCCAACCGGGGACGAACTCCGGCGTCACCGAGTACCACTACACGCCGGCCTGCGGCGGGTGCGGGTCGCACACGTCAGGGATCGCCTTCGACCACAAGAGCCTGATGTGGCTCGACGACTCGCTGCAGAACACGTTCGGCTCGTTCCCCGTCGGCGGGGGAAGCTTCACGTTCTACAACAGTCCCGGCTCACACCCGCACGACGGACTGAACGTCGACGCGCAGAATCACGTCTGGTTCGACGAGGAGTTCGCGAACAAGCTCGCCGAAGCGATTCCGGACCCGCCCGGAGGTTCCTCGACGGCGAGCGCGCCCTCGACGACGAGCACCGGCACCGCTGCCGCCCCGGCCACGGGTTCGAACGGCTCAGCGCGCGTTGCGATGGCCGACCGCACCCTGACCGTCGGAAAGGCGGTGCGGGGGCAAGGCCTGAGCCCGGACTCCGTGTCGGTGCGTGTCGACCTCACCGTCGACAATCCGGGACCCGGCACCATCACCACGAGCGACAGCGATTTCCGGCTGATGGGACCCGAGGGCGACATCTTCGCGGCGAAGCCGGACAGCTCCGGGTCGATCGCCGGAGCCATCGGGCCGCACGGGAGCCGCCTCGGCTCGGTCTCCTTCGAGGTGCCGGCCGCGGCCGCATCGGGCCTGCACCTGCTGTCGCACGCCGGCCTCGCGAGTCCCACGGTGCTGATCCCGCTGAACCTCGGTTGAGCGGACCGGAACGCGCCGGCGAAGCCGCCGGCACGCCGGACGATGGGTACGGTGCTCCTTCGAGCGGCCCGGCGAGCCGGGGGAGGGGTACACGCGCCTCTGATGGGCGACGACAGGTCCACGACCGCGCCACATGAGCGCCCCGCACCGCGTGACGTCGCGCCTCCCGACGCCGGAGCGTTCTCCTACCAGCCCGCCCTGGACGGCATCCGCGCGGTCGCGGTCACGTCGGTACTGCTGTACCACGGTGGTCTGCGTCTCGGGCGGGCCGGGTTCCTCGGTGTCGACGTGTTCTTCGTCCTGTCCGGGTTCCTGATCACGCTCCTTCTCCTGCGAGAGCTCGTCACGACGGAACGGATCGATCTCCGCGCGTTCTACGCGCGGCGTGCGCGACGGCTCCTTCCTGCGTTGTTCGCGTTGCTCGCCGTGTTGAGCGTGTACGCGTTCCTGTTCGCGTCACCGGCTGACCGTGAACGCATTCGCAGCGACGGGCTGGCGTCACTGTTCTACGTGCAGAACTGGCACCTGATCGCGACGGGTCAGTCGTACTTCGCGCAATTCCGAACACCTTCGCCATTGCGGCACATGTGGTCGCTCGCGATCGAGGAGCAGTGGTACCTGCTCTGGCCCGTGCTGCTGACCGGGCTCGTGTGGTTGGTGCGGGGTCGAAGGTCGCGACTCATCGCGGCGACCTGTGTGCTTGCGGCCGGGTCTGCATGCGCGATGGCTGTGTTGTTCCAGAATCGCGCCGATCCGTCGCGCGTGTACTACGGCACGGATACTCGAGCCTTCGAGCTGCTCATCGGCGCCGTCCTCGCGATGGCCTGGCCGGCGATCGCTCGTCGTCGCGCGACCGCGGCGCGCTCGCTCGTACAGATCGCCGGTGTCGCGGCAGGCGCGTTCGTCCTCTGGATGATCTACGCGAGCAGCGACGCTTCGCCGCGCCTGTACCGCGGCGGACTGGTCCTCGTCGCGGTGGCCACCGCCGGGGTCATTGCGGCGGCGATGTCGCGCGGGCCGGTGCGTGCTGTGCTGTCGGCTCCGCCGCTGCCTTCGCTCGGACGCATCTCGTACGGCGTCTACCTGTGGCATTGGCCGATCTTCCTGTTGTTGACGCCCGCCAAGGTCGGGGTGGGAGCGATTGCGCTGTTCGCTGTGCGGTGTGCGGCCACCATCGTCGTGTCGGTGCTCTCGTTCCGCCTGGTGGAGATGCCGGTCCGCGCGCGCCGCACGTTCGTGACCCGTCGCGGGTTCGCGTGGGCGCCTGCGACGGCGTTGGTGGTCGCCGCCTCTCTCGCGGTGGGCGGCTCGCACTTCGGTTTCGGTACGAGTCGCAACACCGTCGACGGCGCAGCGATCGCGCGTTACGCCGCTGCGGCACGCGCGGCCGGTCGCCCTCCGAGACCTGAGGCGGTTCGCGTGTTCCTCGTCGGAGACTCGGTTGCCTTCTTCCTCGGGTTCCTCGGCACCCCGCCGGAGCTGACGGATCAGGTTTCGATCCACGGCAATCCGATCCTGGGGTGCGGAATCGCGCGCGGCGACATCGTGAGCGCGGGTGTGACACATGCGCCCTTCCCGGGATGCGACACCTGGCCGCAGACCTACGAGCAAGCGTTCCGCCGTGACGAACCGGACGTCTCTGTGGCGCTCGTGGGCGCGTGGGAAGTGTACGACCGGCGTATCGATGGTCGACTGATCAAGTTCGGTACGCCGGCGATGGAGA
The DNA here is from genome assembly GCA_964548555.1 of uncultured Burkholderiales bacterium. Taxonomy (GTDB): domain Bacteria; phylum Actinomycetota; class Acidimicrobiia; order IMCC26256; family JAMXLJ01; genus JAMXLJ01. Next base: position 17,648 of record CAZJSY010000040.1, on the reverse strand, counting down.
CGTATCTACGGAGTGAGCTCGACCGCGCGACGAGCATCCTCACCGCGAACGGCGCTCCGCTCGTGCTGCTCGCGACCCCGTGTTTCCACATCGAGTCCGGCGGGACCGTGACGTGGGGCCTCGCGGAGCGAAACTCGGACGCGCGCATCGCGTGGTTCAACGACCTGCTGCGCCGCTACGCGGCCGAACGACCGGGGCGCGTCGTGTTCCTCGACCTTCACGCGCTGATGTGTCCGAACGGCAGATACGAGAACCGGATCGGCGGTGTCGACACACGCTCCGACGGGATGCACTTCACGAAAGAGGGCGCCGCGTTGGTGTGGCGATGGCTCGTTCCACAGTTGCGTCAGCTCGCCGCCGCGAGCCCGCCGTATCGAGCACGCATGCATCTGCCCGGCTCGGTGTCGACGACCACGCCGGGCGGTGGTTGAGCGTGGTGGGCCGGCAGGCCGTGCGGTCTCAGGCGCCGAGCCGTCGTTCGATCGCGTCGAGGCGCCGGAGGATCTGATCGAGTGTCACTTCGGCCGGCACCGATGTCGTCGACGTCGTGGGCCGAGCTGTCTGCTTCGTGTTCGCGACACCCGGTAGGACCGTGGCGAGGGCGCGGCGCGTGGTGCGCAGCTCGAGTCCCATCCGTCGCATCACCTGGCTCGCGAGTCCCTCTTCCGTCGCGAGCAGCCCGAGCAGAAGGTGTTCACAGCCGACGTAGTTGTGGCCGAGGCCGAGCGCTTCCTTGGCCGTGAGCTCGAGGGCGTGTTTCGCGAGCGGTGCGAACGGAACCTGGCCCTCGAACGCGGCCGTCGGAGCGGGCATCGAGGCGACGACCTCGGCTCGCAGGTCGGCCGGCTCGATCTCGAGCGACTCGAGCATCCGCAGGGCGATGTTGTGCCCCTCGTCGATCACACCGACGAGCAGGTGCTCGGTGCCGACGGAGTCGTGCGGCACATCCTTCGCCATCTGCCCGGCGAGCGCGAGTGCCTGGCGGGCCCGGGGCGTGAACCGGCCGAAGACCCCGAGCCCCGGGTGGTCCGCGGCGGGCGGCTCGTCGGCGCCCCGGGCGGACGTCACGTCTCGAACGGCTCGCTCGAGCGCCGCCTGGCAGATGGCGGAGATCGGAAGCTGTGCATCCCGCACCGCGTCGGCGAGCTCGTCAGGAAGGTAGACGTTCACCTTCGGCATGGGGTTAGCTTGGGGTTATACCAGGCCCGATGTCAAGACCCGGACCTGCTCGGCGTCGTCGCGTCAGGGCGCAGTGTCGAGGAGGTGGGTGAGCCCGGCCAGCTCGAACACGCGCCGGACGGTCCCCTGCGCGCCCTTCAGCAGCAGGTTGGGCGACCCCTCGGCTGAAGGCTTCGACCAGCGCACGAACACACCGACGCCGGTCGAGTCACAGAACGCCAGTTGCGACAGGTCCAGGGTGATCGACTCCGCTCCCTGCTCTGCCAGCGAACGCACGCACGTGTCGAGCGTCGGAGCCGAGGCCATGTCGAGCTCACCGATCAGCTCCACGACCGGCCGATCGCCTGCCTCGACGACCCGGGCTTCGAAGTAGTCAGGTGGTGTGGGCACGAGCTCTCCGTCCGAGGCCCCGATTCGACAACAAGGACGGGCCCCTGGCTGCTCAACGACCCAGGCCACCATATCGTTTTGCCCGAACGCGCAAGCGAACTGTCCGAGCGGGTCGAAACACGCATACCGCAGGGCCACGTGTGGGAACTGCTCTCGTAATGCATCCCGGAGCGCTGCGTCGCGTGCACGAACCCCTGACGCTCGAGCTCTCGCCGTCACCGGAGAACGTACGGGTCGCTCGTGCCGCCGTGACCGAACGGCTCGGTGAGACGGCGCTCGACGGGTACGCGGACGTCGCGGCGCTCGTCACGTCGGAGCTGGTGAGCAACGCCGTGCGACTCGATCCGCATGGCATCCGCCTCGATCTGCGCCTCACGCCCGGGACGATACGTATCGAGGTCTGCGCCGAGGGCGTCGGGTTCCGCAGCTCCGAACCGCCTCCGCGGGACGACTCCGAGCACCTCGTGCTCGTGGTCGTCGCGGCATTCGCGCGCCAATGGGGACTCCAGCGCGGTCGGGACGGCACGGACCTCGCCTGGGCAGAGCTCGGGGTGCACGCGTAGCTACCGCAGGTCCCGGCCCCGCCCCGTCCACGCCGCCGCCCGCTACGGTCGTGCGATGCGCGAGGTCCTGGTCGGCGCGCCACGTGACGGCAGCGATCCGGTGCTCGCCGTGGCGAGGCCCGGCGACGATGTCGAGACGGTGCGATGGGGCTTCCACGGCGATCCGGTGCATCTCGTCGCGGCGATCGGCCCCGGGGTGCGACGGGTCTACTTCTCGAACGGTCCGCCGCCGGTCGAGCCGCCCGAGCAGCCGACCCGCGAAACCCGCGCCGAAGGCGAGCTCGACGTGCCGGCGCTGCTGCTCCTGCTCTGCGAGTGATCTTCGACGCGGTCGGAGTCAGAGCCGTTCGCGGGAGAAGGTGTAGCGAATTCTCACCGGTGCCGCGCTGTTCGCGGACTCGACACCCGCGTACACGCCCTTGTCCTCGTCGACGGTGACGAGCTTCCAGCGCCGGCGACCCAGCTCGTTCAGCAGGCTGACGATCGCGTCGAGCGGCGCTCCGTAGGTCCAGCCCCGGGGCGTCTGCAGCTTGACCTCGCGCGCACCGTCGGCCATGAACAAGGTCGCCAACCACTCCACCCGCCACCGCGTGGTCGCGCCGGCCTCGGCCGCCCACTGTTCGAACGCAAGGGAGCGCGGCGAAGGCTTGCGATCCTGCAACGAGTACCGCCTCGCGATCTCCTCGTTGATCTCCTCGGGGTAGACCTCGGTTTCGTACCCGTCGGGAAAGACGAGCGCGACGCGGCTCTCCTTGGGACCGAGCATTCCCGTCTTCACACTGCGTTGGACGACGCGCACACGCGACGCGAAGTCGTCGAGGCCACGGCGCCATTCGGCGTCGGCCACCTCGTCGCGATGCGCCACGTCGGGCGCGACGCGCTCGTTGAAGTACGCGAGCAGCGCGGCCTGCGGTCCGCGGGCATCGAGGGCGAGCTCGGTGCCGTCCGCGAGCGCGATGAACTCCCGGCGAACGCGTGTGATCGCCAAGAACGCGTACTCGTACTCGGGCATTCCTACCGCCTTGCCGACCCGCACGCCGTCCAGGGACGCCGGGAAGGGTAGGTCTCGCGCGTGGCCGCGAACGAGACCGTCCGCGCCATCCGGCGTCGTGGCATCACAGCGTGGCCGCCCGAACGGATTTCGTGGTGGCACGCCGGTCCCGTCGTCGGGCGAAACGGCGTTGTACGGTCGCGGGGTTGCGCAGCGAAGACCCGGCCCAGGAACGACGGGCGAGCCGGGCGGGCACCGGTCGTGGCGTGCCCGCCGGGCGACCGGGCATCGTCTCGTTGCACCGGGGCGATCTCGCGCCGGCCGGCGCAGCGGGATGGTTGCGTGACGCTCGTGCGGCGCTGGTCCCGTGGGCGCTCGCGCGGGTCGTCGTGGGCGGCTCCCTCGCGCTCGCTCGGTTCAGCTGGCACAACGTCGGCGCGCGGCCCCGACCGGTCCCGCTCGGACAGGGCTTCTTCGCGTGGGACGCGGCCTACTACCGATCCATTGCCGAACACGGCTACTCCGCCGCCGACGGCAGTCTGCGGTTCTTCCCGCTCGTCCCACTGATCGCGCGTGTGGTCGGGTGGGTGACGGGCGACGCCGTAGCGCTGCTGCTCGTCGTGAACGTCGCCGCGCTGGTGCTCGCCGTGCTCCTCGCCCGGCTCACGCGTCTCGAGACGAACGACGACGGCGCCGTCGATCGAGTGTTGTGGCTCGTGGCGCTCGCGCCACCGGCCGCGGTGCTGGTGCTCGGGTACGCCGAGGCGGTGTTCATGGCGCTCTCGGTCGCCGCCTTCATCTGCCTCCGCCGGCGCCGGTGGCCGGCGGGGGCAGTCGCCGGGTTCCTCGCCGGGCTCGCGCGTCCGCTCGGCGCGCTCCTCGCGCCCGCGGCGCTGATCGAGCTGGGCCGGGGCTGGCGTGACTCGAGCACCCGCGAGCGCATCGCCGGGCTCGCCGCGGTGGCCGCGCCGGTGGCGGGGACGGGCACGTATCTGGCGTGGGTCGGAGCCCGCTATGGGGACTGGCTGAAGCCGCTGCACCTCCAGCAGCGCAGTGTCGCCCGTGGCGGCGTGGAGAGCCCCGTCGGTTCCCTGTCCCACTCGGCGTCCGCGCTGGCCGGTACGCACCACGTCGGGACCGGCCTCCATTTCCTGTCAGCGCTGGTGTTCGTGGCACTGCTCGTCGTCGTCGCCCGGCAGCTCCCGGCCTCGTATACGGCCTTCGCCGGTTTCGGCCTCGCACTGGTGCTGTCCGCCCACAACCTGGATTCGATGGAGCGCTACTGCTATTCGTTGTTCCCGTTCCTCATGGTGACGGCGGTCGTGCTCCGGCGGGATCTCGTCGCCCGGACGGTCTTTGTGGCATGCGCGGGCGGAATCGTGGCGTACTCTTTTTTGATGTTCCTCGGTCTTTACGTTCCCTAGGGACAGGAACGGGTACACCAGCGGATACTCGGGGCCCCCGGGCAGTTACACTCCGTAGCCGCCGAAGCGACGCGTCCGTGCCGGAACGACGTGCGCGACTCGGGGCGACCTCGTGGGACACCTGGTGGAGGGGACCCGGTGCAGGGACCTGGTGCAGCGACCACAGACCGCCTGAGCCACGCGGAGTGAGATGAGCGACGACACGACGGAACTCACGACCGAAGCGCTTTCTCCTGCCGGCTCCGAGCCGCAGGTCGTGATCATCGGAGCGGGGCCCGCCGGGCTCACCGCCGCCTACATCTTGATGAAGCGGGGCCACACATCGGTGGTCCTCGAGTCCGACGATGTCGTCGGCGGCATCAGCCGCACGGTGGAACGTGACGGCTGGCGCTTCGACATCGGCGGCCACCGCTTCTTCACGAAGGTGAAGCCGGTCGACGACCTGTGGTTCGAGATCCTCGGTGAAGGCGAGTTCCTTCGCCGGCCACGCATGAGCCGGATCTTCTACCGGGGCAAGCTGTTCGACTACCCGATCGTTCCGATGAACGCGCTGAAGCAGCTCGGGTTCGTCGAGGCGGTGCGCTGCGGTGGCTCGTACCTGTGGGTACGGGTCAAGCCGCCGAAGGACCAGGAACACCTCGAGGGCTTCTACGCCGCCCGGTTCGGCTGGCGCCTGTACCAGCACTTCTTCAAGACGTACACCGAGAAGGTGTGGGGAGTGCCGGTCTCGGAGCTGTCCGCGGACTGGGGCGCGCAGCGGGTGAAGGACCTGTCGCTCTTCAAGGCGTTGTGGGAGGGCATCAAGCCCAAGTCGCTGAAGCGAAACCGCGACAAGTCGAAGCAGGTCACCAGCCTCATCGAGGAGTTCAACTACCCGAAGTACGGCCCCGGTCAGATGTGGGAGAAGGCCACGGAGCTCGTCACCTCGGCCGGCACGAAGGTCGTGTTCAACAGCAAGGTGACCGCCGTGCACCACGCCGACGGTCGCGCCCATGCCGTGACCGCGGAGACCGACGGCGCGCCGAGTCGCTACGAGTGCACGCACGTCGTGTCCTCGATGCCGATGAGCTCCCTGCTCAAGGCGATGGACCCGCCCCCTCCGCCGGAGGTGCTCGAGGCCGCGCAGGATCTGCGCTACCGCGACTTCATGACCGTCGCGCTGGTGGTCCCCGAGGAGTACAGCTTTCCCGACAACTGGATCTACATCCACGACCCCGACGTCGCGGTGGGCCGCATCCAGAACTTCGGCCGCTGGTCGCCCTACTTGGTGAAGGACGGCCGCACGTGCCTCGGTCTCGAGTTCTTCGTCACCGAGGGCGACGACATGTGGACGAAGCCCGACGACGAGCTGATCGAGCAGGCCAAGCGCGAGCTGGACATGCTCGGTCTCGCCGACGCGTCACGTGTCGAGGCCGGCTACGTGGTCAGGGTCCCGAAGGCGTACCCGCACTACGACGACCACTACAAGACCAACGTCGAGGTCATGCGGGCCTGGCTCGACCAAAACGCCCCGAACGTGTTTCCCGTCGGCCGCAACGGGATGCACAAGTACAACAACCAGGACCACTCGATGTACACCGCGATGCTCTCGGTCGAGAACATCCTCGGCGCGAAGCACGACGTCTGGAGCGTCAACGTCGAGCAGGAGTACCACGAAGAGGGCGGCGAGGAAGGCGGCAGCACCGCCGAGTCGGGTACCGGGCGCGCGGCGCCCATCATCCCCCGACAGACACCCGCCGCGACAGCAGGCCGTCACGGTGACGCGCGCTAGTCGGGCCGCTCGGCGCTTCGCCGTCCCCGCTTCTTGACTGCTTTCCGGATCTTCGACCACCCTGCCTGTCGATGCGCCTCCTGATCTGCACGCCGACGTTCCTGGAGGCGATGAACATCGAGGACTTCCTTCGGCGTACGCGCGCGGCTGTACCCCATGCGAACGTTCTCGTCATCGACGACAACAGCCCCGACGGCACCGCCGACATCGCCGAACGGGTGGGCGCGGAGCTCGGGCAGGTCGAAGTGCTCCGGCGCCCGTCGAAACGTGGGCTCGGAAGCGCGTATCGCGCGGGCTTCTCCGTCGGCATCGAGCGCGGCTACGACACGCTCGTGCAGATCGACGCCGACCTGTCGCACGATCCGCGCGCGTTACCGACCCTGTTGCACGAGCTGCAGAACGGAGCGGATCTCGCGATCGGGTCGCGTTACGTTCCGGGTGGCTCGATCCCGCACTGGCCGTGGCGCCGTCGCGCGCTGTCGAAGTACGGGAACCTGTACACCGGGTTGATGTTGCGCACGGGGGTTCACGACGCGACTTCGGGATACCGCGCATACCGTGCCGACGCGTTGAAAGCGATCGACTTCGCGAGCACACGAGCGAAGGGCTACGGATTCCAGATCGAGCTCGCGTACCGCGTGTCCATGTGGGGCGGGCGCATCGCCGAGGTGCCGATCACCTTCACCGACCGTGAACGCGGGAAGTCGAAGATGTCCGCGGCGGTGATGGCCGAGGAGATGGGCCTCGTGAGTTGGTGGGGTATCCGCGACCGCTTCAGCAGTCGCAAGAACCACGTCAGCGGCGTTTGACCCAGAGCTCGTAGAGCCCGTTGCCGTAGCTGCCGACCTCGACGAAGTCCCGGTGCAGGACCTGGTTCGGCACGTCGGACCCGATCTTGCGTGAGTCGTTGGGCTCGCTCCAGTCGTTCCAGACCGACGACAGGATGACGATGTCGGAGGTCGCGACGTCGTGCGCGAGCTTCGATCCCTTGCGGTTGGCGACGCCCGGATCCATCTCGATGTAGTACGTGCCCGGGCGGTACTCCGGCAGCAGGTAGTAGAGGTACGCGTCGCTGTAGGGCGTCTTGCGCAGGTCGGTGGTGCCGACCAGCACCCGCTGTCCCTTCTTGCCGACCTCGTCGACCTTCGCCAGGAGTTGCTTCGCGGCGGCGGCGACGTCGGGGCGCCCGTAGTAGAAGACGCGACCCTTGCGCTCGATCTTCCACGCCAGGCGGTGATTGCCGAAGCTCTGGCCCGCGTAATCGCTGTACGGCCGTGCGGTGTAGAAGGGGATCACGAGGAGCATCACGAGCAGCGCGCCGGTGCCCGCGACCGCACCGCGCGTGCGCGGTTGCCAGCGAGGAGCAGAGACCCGCAGCACCTCGACGATCGCGATGGGCAGGAACGCGACGGGCACACACCCCACCCATCCGAAGTGCGCGGAGTCGACCCGCTGCACCGCCTGCGGCACCATGCCCAGGCTGAAAAGCGCGACCGCGAGCAGCACGCGCGCCTGGAATCGCGAAGGGTCGCGACGCACGGACCACACCCCGACGCCCACGAGCACGAGCACTGTCGCGAGGAGACCGAAGAACCAGAGCGTCAGCTGTTGTGACGCCTTCAGCGAGGGAATCGGCCAGTGCAGCTGCTGCAGCGCACCGGCGCGTTGCAGGAAGCCGTCGAGATGGTTCCACGGTGGCGGGATCGGCAGGCGCCGGCCCCCACGGAGATAGATCAGCGGGTCGAGCACCATGCCCTTCACCACGGTGACCGGGCCCGCGGTCGCCAGATGGATGAGATACGCCGCGACCCCGATACCAAAGCCCGTGAGGAGCCGGGTGACGAACGGGCGGGTCATGCCCCACGCGATGACGAGCGAGCCGAGCGACACGGCGAGCACGAGATCGGGGCGGAACAGCAGCGCCCAACCGGAGAGGAAGCCGCCGAGAAGCGCGAGCTTGCCGCCGCGCGTCGTCTCGATCGACCGGCGGGCCTCGACGAGGCAGAGGAGACCGAGCACGCCGAGGGCGACACCGCCCACCCAAGCGAGTGCCGTGAGCCCGATCGGCGGCACGATGATCACGAGCGAGATCAGGGCGCACGGCAGGGCCACGGAACGGCCCCACAGGCGCGCGAGGCCGTAGACGCCGAGCACGACGCCGATCTGCTGCAACAGACCGAACAGCCGCTCCGACCAGAGATTGACGCCGAGAAGCTTGAACCACCCTGCGAGCACCCAGAGGCTTCCCGGTCCGTAGAGGTGCAGGAAGTCGAGGTTCGGGAGATCGCCGTGCAGGACCCGCTCGGGGAAGACGAGCATGAAGCCCTCTTCCATCGGCGGCCCCTGGCTCCGGAGCAGTCCTCGCAGCGGCAACGCGAAGAAGAACGCGATCACTCCGAACGTGATGAGGTTCTTCTGGCGCGGTGTGAGGCGTCGACGCCGTGTCGTCGGGCCCGTCTCGGTCTTGGCGTTGTGCCGTTCCTGGATGGTTGCCACGGATCGTCCGACCTAGCGCGGTACCAGGGTGCGCGTGTGCGACGAAGGCGAACGCGACGACTGCGGAGCCGGGCACTCTAACAGGCTGCGCGTCCGGCGAGCCCTTGTCGGGTCACGCTGCGTGGTGACGCTCATCAGCGGTGGGGACCGTCGGGACGGACCGGAACGCCCGGCCGCGCGTCGCCGTTGGCGGACATCCCGGCTCCCGCACGCGCCGTCGCCGTCGTGGGGGCGGCGGATCCGGCGGGCACGGCCCGTACAGGGCGTCGGTCGCCGAGGCGCTTGAGGCGCAGGACCGGTCGTTCGAGGACGTGCCAGCTCACCGATGCCGTCGCGACCGTCAGGGCGATCACCCCGAGCGTCATCGCGAGGAACGGCGCGCTCACGAGACGCGATGTGTGCCACGCGAACGGGATGTCGCTGTGGTACACCGCGAACGTCTGGAGCCCCGTCCACGAGATGTAACGGTCGATCCACGGGTCGTGCCAGAGGTAGATGCCGTACGACACGACACCGAGGTACATCACGACGCGGTTCGTCAGGAATCGTCGCACCAGACTGCTTTCGCGCGTCTGCGATCCGAAGACCGCGGGGGCGACGAGGAACGCGGCGGCAGCGAGGTACAGGTAGTGCTGTCCCCACAAGAGGTGCAGCGGGATGCCACCGGACTTGTACGGCATGCCGATCCCTGTCGACACGGCGACGAACGCGGCGAGCGCGAGCGCCCAACACAGCGCAGGCGCGCGGCGCGCGTCGAGACGCAACGGTGTAGGACGCTGCAAGTCGGCCGCGGTGACACTGCCGACCGCGAAGAGCATGCCGACCGCGAACATGTCGAGCCACCAGGGGAGCCACATCTTCAACTGGCCGATGCGCCCGTCGGAGAAGCCGTAGGAGAGCACGAAGGCCTTCCACGCGATCGACACGGCGACGAGCAGACCGATGCCGAGGAGCTCGCGTTGCAGGCGTGAGCTCGTGGACGCGCGGGCGCGCCGGCGCATCAGCCACGCCCAGATCGGTAGGAACACGTAGAAGGAGACCTCGGTCGCGAGCGTCCACGACTGCACCAGCGGACCGAACGAGTGCTTCTGGCTGTAGATGTGGACGAGCCCGAACCACAGCACGAAGCTCTGCACATCGTTGATGTGCTTGTCGGCGAACACGTACACGATCACGACGACGACGAACCAGTACGCGGGATAGATCCGCAGGAAGCGGCGCCAGAAGTACGGACCGGTCGCAGGAGCGGGGCGCTCACGCAGATGAGCCGACACGAAGGGTCGGTAGAGCAGGAAGCCGGAGATGACGAAGAACACGGCCACGCCGGCGTCCATCCGGGCGAAGAACCGTCCGAGGACGTTGGCCGAATTGGCACCGGCGGCGAACGCCACGTGCGTGAGCAGGACCGAGACGGCCGCGATCGCGCGCAGACCGTCGAAACACGGGAATCGACCACTTACCGCGGCGCGGGCGTCCGCTTCCGACGCAGGCCGGGTCGTCATCGCGGCGTAGTCTCCCACAGCACACGGGACGGCCGGGGTGCCGGAAGACGCCCCCGAGCCCGGTCTGCGGTGACCACGGGGTCGTCGTCGACCGCCGTGCGGCACACACCGGGAGCGAGTCCTTGAACGACACCATCGACCGAAGCGACGACGGGCGTCCCGCGGACGCCGTGGTCACGGGCGCGGCGGGCTGGCTGGGCCGGAACCTCGTCCCGGCGCTCGTCGGGACGCGCCGGCGCATCCGCTGTCTCGTGCGCTCCGAAGACGAAGCGCCGCTGCTCGAGCTGCTCGACCCCGCGGTCGAGGTCATCGTCGGCGACGTGCGCGATCCGGTTGCGCTCGACAAGCTGTTCGACGATCTCTCGGGTCCCACGGTCTTCCACGCAGCCGCCGTCATCCATCCGGCTGGTCGAACGCGCGAGTTCTTCGACGTCAACGTCGGCGGAACGGAGTTCGCCCTCGATCGGGCGCGGCGCGCCGGTGTGACCCGCTTCCTGCACGTGTCGTCGAACTCGCCGTTCGGTGCGAACCCGACGCCGTGGGACCGCTTCGACGAGGACTCGCCGTACAACCCCTACATGGGCTACGGGCAGTCGAAGATGGAAGCCGAGCTCCTCGTGAAGCAGAGCCACGAGCGCGGCGACGTCTCCGCGGTGATCCTGCGGGCCCCCTGGTTCTACGGACCGGAGGAACCCGATCGTCAGACACAGTTCCTGTCGGCGATCCGGCGGGGCCGCTTCCCGATCGTCGGCGACGGCAGCCAGCAGCGCTCGATGGTCTATACCGGCAATCTCGTGCACGGTCTGCTGTGCGCCGAGACCGCGGCGGCCGCTCCCGGTAACGCGTACTGGATCGCCGACGCAGAGCCGTACGAGCTTCGCAAGGTCTTCGACACGGTGCGCGACGCGCTCGAGGCCGAGGGTCTCGAGGTCACGCGACGGCAGCCCCGCATCCCCCGCGTGGCGGCCGTGGTCGCCGAACGTGTCGACGGGCTGCTGCAGCAGCGGGGGAGATACCAACAGGCGCTCCACGTCCTCGGTGAGTTGAAGGACACCATCGCGTGCGACATCAGCCGCGCCCGAGAAGAGATCGGTTACGACCCGCCGGTCGCGCTGCTCGAAGGGATGCGTCGCAGCGTGCGTTGGTGTCTCGAGCACGGGGAGCGGCTCTGATGGGACAGCGGCTGCTCATCACCGGCGGAAGCGGCTACTTCGGCACAGTCCTGACCGCCCAGGCGCTCGCCGCCGGACACCAGGTACGCATCTTCGACCTCAACGCGCCGTCCGAGCCGGATCCGTCAGTGGAGTTCGTGCGGGGCGACATCCGCGACCGCGAGGCGTTGCGCGGCGCGTGTGATGGTGTCGACGTGATCCTCAACAACGTGGCGCAGGTTCCGCTCGCCCGCGATCGTTCGTTGTTCTGGTCGGTCAACGTGCTCGGGACCGCGAACGTGTTGCTCGCCGCGCGCGACGCCCGAGTCGGCAAGGTCGTCCACACGTCGTCGAGCGCGGTGTTCGGCATCCCGGAGTCGAACCCGGTCGACGAGGAGTCGCCGTGCCGCCCGCTCGAGGACTACGGGCGCGCGAAGCTCGAGGCCGAGCTGCTGTGCAGGCAGGCGGTCCGCAACGGCGCTGACGTCACGATCGTCCGACCGCGCACGATTCTGGGCCACGGCCGCCTCGGCATCATGGCGATCCTCTTCGAGCTCGTGTCGGAAGGTGCCCCGGTGTTCGTGCTCGGCTCGGGTGACAACCGCTACCAGCTCGTGCACGCCGAGGACCTTGCCGACGCGTGCCTCCGCGCCGGGTTGCGCGATGGCGCGTCCGTCTACAACGTCGGCGCGGGGACGTTCGGCACGATGCGCGAGACGCTGCAGGCACTCGTCGACCACGCGCAGACCGGATCGCGGGTGCAGTCGTTGCCGGCGGCCCCGGCGCAGCTCGTGATGCGTGCCCTCGGAGAGCTGCGCATGGCTCCGATCGCGCCGTACCACTGGCTGCTCTACGGGGAGTCGCTCTACTTCGACATCACCCGTGCGCGTACCGAGTTGGGTTGGGAACCGAAGCACTCGAACGCGGAGATGGTGATCGAGTCGTACGAATGGTTCCTCGCGCACCGCGAGCACCTCGCCGGCGGCTCGCACCACCAGTCGCCGGTGCGGTTGGGCGCGCTGGCGCTGCTCAAGCGGCTGCCGTGAGCTCCGTCCCCGGCTTCGGTCGTCCGGGGTCGAAGCTGGGATACCTGCCGGGTCTGGAGGGTCTGCGGGCCATCGCGGTCGGTCTCGTGCTCGGCGTGCATCTCGGCGAGTTCGTCGTGCCGTCGACCGGGGACTGGCTCGTGCCGGGCGGACTCATCGGCGTCGACGTGTTCTTCGTGCTGTCGGGTTTCCTCATCGGGGCGATCCTGCTGGAAGAGCTGCACCAGCGGGGATCGATCCGCGTCGGCAGGTTCTACGGACGCCGGCTCGTGCGTCTCGCGCCGGCGCTGCTGCTGTTGCTCGCCGCGCATTTCGTGTACACGCTCGCCCTGGGCACCTCGCTCGCGATCGAACGGCGCATCGACATCTGGTCGGGCCTGTTCGTCGTGAACTGGCAGCCGTCGGTGGGCGCCGGGATATTCACCGACATGGTCCATCTGTGGAGCGTCGCGGTGGAGGCCCAGTTCTACCTGATCGCGCCCGTGCTCCTCTTCGTGCTGTACCGGTACGTGCGCCGCACGGAGGCGATCGTCGGGTCGCTCGTCGGCCTCGGACTGCTCGTCGCGGTCCTGCGCTACGTCGAGTACCGCAGCTGGCACGACTGGGCACTCGTGTACCAACGCACCGACGCGCGTTTCGACACGTTCCTGTTCGGCATGGCAGTCGCGGTGTTGTGGAAGCGCGGACTGCTCCACGTCGGGGCCGTCAAGATCGCCGGTGCAATGGGGGCAGTCGTGATCGCGGTGATCGCGTTCGCCGCGCACGCGAACCCACCGAAGCCCGCATCACCGTTCCTGTTCCAGTGGGGCAACACGCTGATCGCGGTGGCCGCCGCCGGTCTGGTCGCGGTGTGTCTTCTCCCGTCGTCGGCGATCGCCCGCACACTGTCGCTCGCGCCGTTCCGGCTCACCGGCCGGATCTCGTACTCGATCTACCTCTGGCACCTGCCCGTCTACATGTGGGTCGCAGGCCACGTGCATGCCGCGTCGGCGGTGAAGGTCGTCGCCGCGCTCGGCCTCACGTTCCTGTTGTCGACGATCGCGTACCTGATCGCCGAACGACCGGTGCTGCGCCTCCGTCGCCGGGCTGCGCCCTCATCCGCAGCGCTGCACCTCGCCACCCGCGCCGACGACGTGAAGGTGCCAGGGCAGGGCTGAGTGATCCACGGGAATGTCGACGACACCCGTGCCGCCCACCGGAACGTCGCCGATCGGAGGGCCGTCGAACATCCGTGCGAGACGGCGGACCGTCACGGTGACGGGCTGATCAGTCGCTCGGATCACGATGCGTGCCTGACCGCGCACGGCGGCGCCCTCGGTGTCGGCCGCAGGGACCGCGACACAGTCGGACGAGGGGACGTCACCGGCGCGGACGTGGATGCCGAGATCACGCACCATCCAACCGTCGGCTCCGATGCGGCTGTCCTCGCCTCCGAGACTGTCGAGCGAGATGCCGGTGACGGGCGACCCGAAGTGGTGCTCCAGGCCGAGGTACGCGGCGGTGGACACAGGGATGAAGCCCATGGGCATCGGACGCGAACGGTCCACCTTTTCGCCGACTGCATCGACGGCCACGAGGTAGCTGCGAAGGTCGCGCGCGTTCGACACGGCCGTGTCCCGGTAGTGGTACAGACGGTCGGCGAGCACCGCGCCGTTGCCGATCGTGAGCGCGGCCGCCGCCACGATCGCGACGACGGGAACGCGACGGCCACGCAACACGTGCGCGGCGAGACAGATCAGGAGGATCGCGTTCACCCACAGGTAACGGTCGGAGTCGGCAGCAATGGGCGGCACGTGGAACTTCTCACCCGCGTTCGAACGGCCGGCCGCGGTCAGGAAGAGAAAGCCGAACAGCGTCAACGTGATCGCGAGCGCGCGTCGATCGAAGGTCCTCCAACGGAACACCGCGAACCCCACGAGCGCGATCGTGCCGGCGAGCAGCACGATGCCCCCGGGTTCCCAGCCTCCCGCCAGACCGACGAACGTCGCGTAGAACTCGCGCCAGCCGAACGAGAGAATCTTCGACACGCTGCCGCCCGCGCCGGTGTGGCCGGCGCCGTAACCCACGTACCACGCGAGCCACAACGCAGCAGGAGGCAGGAAGAGGAGCCAGCGACGGATCCGCGCCTCCCGCCGGAACAGCAGGTCGGCGCCGACGGCGATCGGTGCAAGGAGCCCGACCGCGGAGCTCGCGAGCGCGACACCCATCAGCAGCGACGCCGCAACGTCGGTCGCCATGGTGTCGCGATCGAGCAGCATCCAGATCACGACCACCGCCGCCATCGGTACCGCGAAGTTCAGCAGCAGCGGGAACATGATCATCAGCCGGGCCTGCGACGACCAGGCGACGGCGAGACCTGCGACCGCGGCGAGCATCGGGTGCACCCGGGTACGCGCGAACAGGTATACCGCCACCGCGGCCGCTCCATAGCACGCGAGTGCGACGAGCCGGAACCACACGAAGTCGTAACCGACGGTCGACAGCAGCGTGCGGTAGATCGCGATCGGTACGAGTGACAGGTGCCCGTTGAACGGCTGGAGCCAGTGGCCGTCGTGATATCGGGTGACGACGCTCCACTCGTCGATGAAGAACCAGACGCCGCGTCCGCACCAGGCCGCGAAGAGGAGCAACGCAGCCAGCCCCGTACCGAACACGACGTCGCCGGCCGCCGAGACGCGCTCGGTTGCAGCCTGTCGTGACCAGCTCGTGGTGTGGGGTCGAACGCTCAGCTCGGTTGAGGTCATCGACGTGGTGTGCCGGAGCCCGCGCTGCCGGCGCCGCCGAGGCTAGGCGGCCCGCGAGCGGGGACGAAGTATTGTGACCGCCCGATGGAGCGGTCGGGCGTCGCGTCGCAGACACCCGCACCCACGGCCCCGCCGGTGTTCCACCTGGGCTACCAGCCGGGCCTGGACGGCATCCGGGCCGTGAGCCTGATCCTCATCATGCTCTTCCACAGCTTCATCCTGTGGCCCGCCGCGCTGAACAACCTCGTCCCCGGCGCGTACATCGCCGTGAACATGTTCTTCGTGCTGAGTGGCTTTCTCATTACGGCGCTGTTGCTCGAGGAGCGCCACCGGCACGGTCGCATCTCGTTCCGGTCGTTCTACGAGCGGCGCGGGTTGCGGCTCCTCCCGGCGCTGGTGTTCATCCTCGTGGTGCACCTCGTCTACACCATCGTGGTGCACGACCCGCTCGGTCCAGAGCTCGCCGCCATCGGGTGGATCTCCGCCTACGCGGCCAACTGGGCCCGCTGGGCCGGGAAGATGGACCAGTTGGGAACGGCGCTGACGTGGGGCCACATGTGGACCCTGTCGGTGGAGGAGCAGTTCTACCTCGTGTGGCCGGGCCTGCTGACGCTCGCCTTCTTGTTCCGTCTCAAGCTCCGGACCCTCGCGTGGATTCTGGTCGCGGCGGTGGTCGCCATCACGTTCGAGCGCCTGTTCTTCACCGCGCGGTTGGGACTGCCCCCGGGCGTGCACGACGGCAACGTGGTCGCCCAGCGGTTGGAGCGCATCGTCGGACTCCGTACCGATCTGCGCGCTGACACGCTGCTGCTCGGCGCGTTGGCGGCGGTACTGCTTCACAACGGATGGCGACCGACCCGTACGGTGCTCCACGTCGCGAGCGCGTTCTTCGTCGCGTTCCTCGTCGCGTGCCTGGTCGTGCAGCCGGACGCGCGCTGGATGTACGGATGGGGCTTCACCATCGTCGACGCGGGTGTCGCGCTGATGTGCGTCACGGTCCTCGACCGTCGCTGGTTGGCGGGACACCTCCTCCGTGCGCCGCCGTTCCCGTGGATCGGCCGCTTGTCGTACGCCCTGTATCTGTGGCACCCACCTGTGTTCGTCGCCGTCGTGACCCAGGCACCCGACTGGCCGGTGGGTGTGAAGCTGCTCGCGGGCTGGGCCATCACGTTCGCGTGCGCGACGGTGTCGTACTACTGCGTCGAGACGCCGTTCCTGAAGCTCAAGGGCCGCCTCTCGTCGTCGGCGCACGGTCCGTCGCAGATCGCGCAGTCGCCCGTGGTTGCGGCGCCGCAACGGTGACAGCACCGGCGCGGGAGCGCATGAGCGCAGCGGTGCTCGCGGTCGCCGCGGCCGTACCGGCTCTCCTGAGCGGCGTGCTGGCCGTGTCGGGCAAGTGGGCCGCGGTGATCGACAACGCTGTCATCGCCGTGCGGACGCACGACGTGTTCAGCGCACACCCGCCCCTGCTCGGTCAGTACACGACGCTGACGGTCGCCGCGCACGCACATCACCGCTTGTACCACCTCGGTCCGCTGGAGTACTGGCTCCTCTCACCGTTCGCGCGCGCCGGTGGTCCTTCGGCTGCCGGACTGGTCGTCGGCGCGTCGGTGGTGAACGCGGTCGCGGCAGCCGGCATCGTTTGGCTCGCGCACCGCCTGGGCGGGCTCCGTCTGGCGGCCATCGCCGCCGCGGCTGCCGCCGTCTTCAGTTGGTCGCTCGGCGGCCAGGTGCTCCACGACCCGTGGAACCCGCACATCGCACTCCTGCCGCTGGCGTTCCTGATGATGGCGGCGTGGAGCCTTGCGGTCGGGGATTTGTGGGTGCTTCCGCCTGCTGCCTTCGCGGCGAGCTTCGTGGTGCAGGCGTATCTACCGTTCGTGTTGGTGAGCGGGGTGCTCGTGCTGTGGGGTGTCGCTGCGCTCGCCGTGAGCCTGCGTCGCCGGCGTGACGAGTCACGCGGTGACGATTGGTACCGCCTCCGAAGGCGCGCCACACGAGCGACGACGGCCGCGGCCGCCGTCACGGTGGCGTGCTGGTCGGGTCCGATCGTCGACCAGATCGCAGGACGTGGGAACCTCACCGCCGTCTTCGGTGCGGGGCTGGGTGGCGGATACCCCAAGCTCGGCGTCGGTGTGGCGTGGCACCAGCTCGTGAACGCCACCACGGTCCCGCCGGTCTGGTTCCATCCGGTCACCGCGATCGTGAAGGCGGACCCGTCGACCAGTGGCATCGCGATCGGGCTCTCCATGCTTGTGCTCTTGGCGCTCGTCGCACTGACGGCTTGGGCTTGGAGCGCACGTATCACCGGCGTGGCCGCCGCCGGCACCACCGCGTTGCTCGCGTTGATCGGCGCGTTCGCCACCACTGCGAGCGCGCCGACGACGTACC
>CAZJSY010000039.1:22681-25661 GCA_964548555.1 uncultured Burkholderiales bacterium | reverse complement strand
GCGTCGGCGGTGCGGGCCATCTGGACGAGCGACAGCATGCCCTCCTGCATGCGGGCACCGCCGCTACGCGCGATGACCAGCACGGGCAGGCGCTCCTGCCGGGCCCGGTCGAATGCCCTGACCACCCGCTCACCGGCCGCGAGGCCCATCGAGCCGCCGACGAAGTCGAACACCGACGAGATCACGGCGACCGGCAGGCCGGCGCCACCGGGCTCCGAGCGGACCATGCCCACGCCCGTGACGACCGACTCGTCGGCCGCGCTGCGTTCCCGGGCGGCGGCCAGCACGTCGTCGTACCCGTCCCACTGCAGCGGGTTGCCGCCGGTGACACCTCCGAGGGCTGCGTCCCAGCCCCGGAAGTCGTCCACGAACTGCTCGATGTCGTCGAGCCAGTGCAGCGGTCCTCCTCCCAGATGACCTGCTCGGCGCCCCGTGAGTATCGTGTCGGTCCTTGGCTGGGAGCCTAGGAGACGCGACGTCGGAGGTGTCGATGCAGCGGCGCTATCGCGTCGTCATCGCGAAGCCCGGGCTCGACGGGCACGATCGGGGTGCGAAGGTGATCGCGCGTGCGCTGCGCGATGCCGGGTTCGAGGTCATCTACACGGGCCTGCACCAGACCCCGGAGCAGATCGCCGAGACGGTCCTGCAGGAAGACGCCGACGCGGTGGGTCTGTCACTGCTGTCGGGCGCGCACATGACCTTGTTCCCGAAGATCATCCAGCTGCTGAGGGACCGCGGTCTCGGCGACGTGCTCGTGTTCGGTGGTGGGATCATCCCCGACGCGGACGTGGCACCGCTCGAGGCGGCCGGCGTGGCGGCGATCTTCACCCCCGGTACGCCACTGCAGCGGATCAGCGACTGGCTCGAGCAGGCGCTCGACGCCCGGGCCGCATAGCCCCCCGAGCAACGAATCACCGCGAGGAGCGAAGTGGATCTCTTCGAGTACCAAGGCAAGCAGCTGTTCGCGCGCTTCGGCATCCCGGTGTCGCCGGGCGAGGCCGTCACCACGGTGGACGCGGCCGTCGAGGCGGCCGAACGCCTCGGCTACCCCGTCGTCGTGAAGGCCCAGGTGCAGGTGGGCGGGCGGGGCAAGGCCGGCGGTGTGAAGCTGGCCGGCAACGCCGACGAGGCACGCACGCACG
Source organism: uncultured Burkholderiales bacterium (assembly GCA_964548555.1). Classification (GTDB taxonomy): domain Bacteria; phylum Actinomycetota; class Acidimicrobiia; order IMCC26256; family JAMXLJ01; genus JAMXLJ01. The sequence continues at coordinate 24,519 of CAZJSY010000039.1, read as the reverse complement.
CGTCGAACATCCTCGGCATGGACATCAAGGGCCATGTCGTGGGGGTGTTGTGGATCGAGAAGGCCAGCGACATCGAGCAGGAGTACTACGCGTCCTTCACGCTCGACCGGGGGGCCAAGCTCCACCTCGGGATGCTCTCGGCGCGGGGAGGCGTCGACATCGAGCAGGTCGCGGCGGAGGAACCGGACGCGATCGCACGCATCCACGTGGACCCCGTCGACGGGCTGTCCGAAGATACGGCCCGGAAATGGGTGGACGCCGCGGGGCTCGATCCCCGAGCCACCGAGGGCACGGTGCAGATCCTCCTGGCGCTGTACCGCGCCTACACCGAGGGTGACGCCGACCTCGTCGAGATCAACCCGTTGATCCTCACGCCGGAGGGGCGCGTCCACGCGCTCGACGCCAAGGTGAGCCTCGACGACAACGCGGCGTTCCGTCACCCCGAGTGGAGCGAGTTGGGTGGTCAGCAGGTGCTCGACCACCGCGAGCAACTCGCGAAGGAGCGCGGCCTGCAGTACGTCGGCCTCGACGGGACCGTCGGCATCATCGCGAACGGCGCGGGGCTCGCGATGAGCACGTGTGATGTCGTCAACCAGGTCGGCGGATCACCCGCCAACTTCCTCGACATCGGCGGCGGCGCCAACGCCGACGTGATGGCGGGCGCGCTCGAGGTCATCAACGCCGACGACAACGTGAAGTCGATCTTCATCAACATCTTCGGCGGCATCACGCGCGGCGAGGAAGTCGCGAAGGGCATCGTGCAGGCGTTGGAGCGCGTCGATCTGCGGGCCCCGATCGTCATCCGTCTCGACGGGACGAATGCCGAGGAAGGCCGCGCGATCCTGAAAGATCACGAGTCCGAGCGACTCGTCTCGAGGCCGACGATGCTCGAGGCCGCGCGTACCGCGGTGGAGTTCGCAGCGAAGGGAACACGGTGAGCATCTTCGTCGACGAGAACACGAAGGTCGTCGTCCAGGGCCTGACCGGGAGCCAGGGACGTTTCTACGGTCTCCGCAACCGCGCCTATGGCACGCAGGTGGTCGCGGGCGTCAACCCGAAGAAGGCCGGTACCGACGTGGAAGGCATCCCGGTGCACGCGTCGGTGAAGGAAGCGGTCGCGGAGACGGGCGCGAACGCGTCGATGGTGATCGTTCCTGCGCCGGGTGCAGCGGCCGCGGTGATGGAGGCCGCGGAGGCGGGCATCGAGCTCATCGTGTGCCTCACCGAGGGAATCCCGGTGCACGACGAAGCGATGTTCTTCAACCGCCTCCGCCGCGACTTCCCCGGCACCCGGCTCATCGGACCCAACTGCCCCGGCCTACTCACGCCGGGCAAGTGCAACATCGGGTTCATCCCGGCCGAGGTCGCGAAGGAAGGCGGCCCGGTCGGCATCGTGAGCCGCTCCGGCACGCTGACGTATCAGGCGCTCAAGGAGCTCGGCGAGAAGGGCATCGGCGTCACCACGTGCGTCGGCATCGGTGGCGACCCGGTGCCGGGAACGAGTTTCATCGACTGCCTGAGCCGGTTCGAGGCCGATCCCGAGACGCGCGCGGTGATCATGTTCGGCGAGATCGGCGGGTCCGCTGAGGAAGAGGCCGCGGAGTTCATCGCGGCCGAGATGAGCAAGCCGGTCGTCGCGTACGTCGCCGGCGTCACCGCGCCGCCGGGCAAGAAGATGGGGCACGCCGGAGCGATCATCTCCGGCTCGAAAGGCACCGCGCAGGCGAAGATGGACGCGCTCCGGTGCGCAGGCGTGCACGTAGGGCTCAACCCCACCGAGGCCGGCGATCTCATGGCCGAGGTCGTCGCTTCGCTCTAGCGAGTGGCGACGCGCCGCG
>CAZJSY010000039.1:0-22581 GCA_964548555.1 uncultured Burkholderiales bacterium | reverse complement strand
GGCGATCTCATGGCCGAGGTCGTCGCTTCGCTCTAGCGAGTGGCGACGCGCCGCGGCGCGACTGGTTCGGCGAATCGGTCGGGGCCGGCGCGCGAGGCGCGGGACCGGCGTCGCGCCCGGCCTGAGCGCAAGCGTCCGTCCGGCGTCAGAGGGACGGGCCGCCGGGTGCGCCGCCCGGCCTCGTCGCGGGGAAGTCGCCGCGCTCCTTGGCGACCGTGAACCCTCCGAACGCCAGCGCGGCGGTGGCGATGATGCCGATGTACAGCCCGTACGCGGTCCAGTCGGTGTTGTTCAGCCACTTGATGATGACGAACAGGAACGCGACCGCGCCGGCGATGAGGTCGACCATGCCCCAGCCGAGCGACCCGACCTTGTCCGGCATGTTGACCGACCCCAACCGCGCCACGAGGACCTGGGCGGCCATGGCGATGCCGATCAGGATGGCGAGGACCGAGAGGAACGAGTTCGGTGCCTGCCAGCCGTTGCGCGAGAAGTGGAAGATGCTGATGTCGATGCTGTACCAGGGCAGGAACGAGTCGATCAGCAGCACGACGCCGGCTGCGACGATGATCTTCTCGCCCAGTGTGAGCTCGTTGAGCTTGTCCACGACCGGGACCTCCAATGTGCCGGGGTCGGCCAGCGAAGCTGAACATGAGACCCCGATGAAATCAAGGACCCTCCGCCCTCGACACCTTCGGCACCACCAGCAGGTACCTTGAGCGGCATGCGCGTCGGCGTGCTCGCCTCGGGCACCGGGACCATCCTGCAGGCGCTGATCGATGCGCAGCTCCCCATCGTCGTGGTCGTCACCGACCGGCCCTGTGAGGCCATCGGGCGCGCGGAGCGCGCGGGGATCCCGGTGGTACTCGCGGAGCGCGCGAGCTTCGGCGGAGACTTCGACCGGGTCGAGTACACGCACCGGGTCGTCGACGCGCTCGACCGCCACGGCGTGGACCTCGTCGCGATGGCGGGCTTCGGCACGATCCTGGAGAAGCCCATCCACGACCGCTTCCCCGATCGGATCGTCAACACGCACCCTGCGCTGCTCCCGGCGTTCAAGGGATGGCACGCTGTGAGGGACGCGCTCGACGCGGGTGTCAGGGTGACGGGCTGCACCGTGCACCTCGCCCGGCTCGAGGTGGACGAAGGCCCGATCCTCGCCCAGGAGCCGGTCGCCGTTCTGCCTGGCGACACCGTCGACTCCCTGCACGAGCGCATCAAGGAAGTGGAACGGGAGCTGTACCCGCGCGTGTTGGGAGAGCTCGTCGTCCGTCTCGATGGGGAAGGAACACCGTCAGCGTGAGTCGCATCAAGATCGAACGGGCCCTGCTGTCCGTCTACGACAAGACCGGCATCGTCGAGCTCGCGCGCAGCCTCGTCCGCCACGGGGTCGAGCTCGTGTCGTCGGGCGGCACGGCGCGTGCGCTCGAGGAGGCGGGTCTACCCGTCACGACCGTCGAGCAGGTCACCGGTGCTCCCGAGATGCTCGATCACCGTGTCGTGACCCTGCATCCGGCCATTCACGGCGGCATCCTGGCGGATCTCGGGAAGCCGGCGCATCGAGAAGATCTCGATCGGCACGGCATCGCCCCGTTCCAGCTCGTCGTCACGAGCCTGTACCCCTTCACCGAGCGGCCCGACATCGAGACGATCGACATCGGCGGTCCTGCGATGATCCGCGCCGCGGCGAAGAACCACGCGTGGGTCACGGTCGTCACGTCCACGAAGCAGTACGACGAGCTCGTCGCCGAGCTCGGCTCGAACGACGGAACAGTGGGCGACGAGACGCGGCGCCGGTTCGCGGTCGACGCCTTCGCGACCACCGCCGCGTTCGACGCCGCGATCGTCGAATGGTTGCAGGGCGACGAGCTCCTGCCCCCGCACCTCGTCGTCGCGCTGGACCGTACCGACGAGACGCTGCGCTACGGCGAGAACCCGCACCAACATGCCGCCCGCTACCGCACCGTTGGTACGCGGAGCTGGTGGGACGACGTCGTGCAGCACAGCGGCCTCGCGCTGTCGTACCTGAACTACTACGACACCGATGCCGCGTGGCGTCTCGCCCACGACCTGGGCGACCAACCGACGTGCGCCATCATCAAGCACGCCAACCCGTGCGGTGTCGCGGTCGCCGGCGATCTCGCGACCGCGTACCGGCGTGCGCTCGAGTGCGACGAACGCTCCGCGTTCGGCGGCATCGTCGCGTTGAACCGTCCGCTCGACGAAGCGACCGCGGCCGCCATGGTCGCCGGCCCCCAGGCCGATGTGGTGATCGCACCCGGATACGAGCCCGGAACGCTCGATGCGCTGCGAGCGAAGCGCAAGAACACCCGTCTGCTCGAGGCTCCGAGGCCGACCACCGAACGGCGCGACTTCCGCCAGCTCTCGGGGGGGTTCCTCGTGCAGGAGCCGCACCACTTCGCGGCGACACGGGATCAATGGAAGGTCGTCACGCGTCTCGTCCCCACCGAGGAGCAGTGGCGCGACGCAGAGCTCGCGTGGCGCATCTGCGGGCACGTCAAGTCGAACTCGATCGTGCTCGTGAAGAACGGTCAGGCGGTCGGCATCGGTGCCGGACAGCAGAACCGTGTCGAGGCGGGGGAGATCGCGGCGAAGAAGGCCGACGGACGGGCGAAGGGCGGAGCGTGCGCGAGTGACGCGTTCTACCCGTTCCCCGACGGCATCGAGGCGGCCGCGTCGGCCGGTGTCGCGGTGATCGTGCAGCCGGGTGGTGCGATGCGCGACCAGGAGAACATCGCGCGGGCCGACGAGCTCGGCGTCGCGATGGTGTTCACCGGCGAAAGGCATTTCCTCCATTGACTGCGAAGCTGATGCCCGGTGGTCCCGTTGCGGACGCGGTGTTCGCCGACCTCGCGCCGCGGATCACGAAGCTCGTCGAGAACGGCCACCGCCCGGGGCTCGGCACCATCCTCGTCGGCGACGACCCCGCGAGCGCGGGCTACATCCGCATGAAGCAGGAGAAGGCGACGGAGCTCGGGTTCAACTCGCCCCACCACCACCTTCCCGCCGACGCGACCCAGGCCGATCTCGTCGCGGCCATCCGCGACTTCAACGACGACCCTTCGGTCGACGCGATGCTCGTGCAGCACCCCACACCTCCGGCCATCGACTACGAAGCGGCGCTCTTCGAGATGGATCCGGACAAGGACGTCGACGGCCTGCACCCGCTCAACATGGGCCGCCTCGCGTTGGGCGTGCCGGGCCCCGTGCCGTGCACGCCGGCGGGGATCGAGGCGCTGCTCGCCTATTACGAGATCCCGGTCGCGGGCCGCGAGGTCGTGATCCTCGGCCGGGGCACCACGCTCGGACGCCCGCTGGCTTTGCTCCTCAGCCAGAAGCGCCCGACCGCGAACGCCGCCGTCACCGTCGTGCACACCGGCGTGCCCGACTGGCCCGAGTACACCCGGCGCGCGCCCATCGTCATCGCGGCCGCGGGCGTGCCCGGCATCCTGCAGCCGCAGCACGTGCAACCCGGCGCGGTGGTCGTCGGAGGAGGCGTCCGTTACGAGGGCCGGCGGCTCCTGCCCGACGTCGACGAGTCGGTTGCGGACGTCGCCGGCTGGATCACGCCGCGTGTCGGCGGTGTGGGTCCCACCACGGTGGCCATGTTGTTCCGCAACGCCGTCGAGGCCGCCGAGCGGCGGGCCGGCCGATAACCGCGCCCGTGGCGGTCTGCCCGCTGTGCGGGTCACCGACGGGCGGCGCGGATCGCTGCCCGTCGTGCGGGCTCTTCCTCGAGGTCGCGGACCCGTCGGGGCACGTGTTCACCGGCCGCACGGTGTGGACGCTCGTGGCCGGGATCGCCGCCGTCTACGTCGTCGTCCTCGTGATCGTCCTGCTGGCGCGCTGACCCGGTGCGCTGGCCGGATCCGCGCCGCGCCCGGGTACGATGAGCGCCCCGCGCCCCTCCGAGGAGCCGCGCCCGCCGAGGAGTAGGTAGTAGATGGCCGACAAGATCACCCTCGTCGACGGCACGCTCACCGTGCCCGACGAGCCCATCATCCCCTTCATCGAGGGTGACGGCACCGGTGTCGACATCTGGCCCGCATCGCAGCTCGTGTTCGACGCGGCGGCGAAGAAGCACGGCAAGCGCATCGCCTGGAAAGAGGTGCTCGCGGGCGAGAAGGCGTTCAACGAAACGGGCAGCTGGCTTCCCGACGAGACCGTCGAGGCGTTTCGCGAGTACCTGATCGGTATCAAGGGTCCGCTCACCACGCCCGTTGGTGGCGGCATCCGCAGCCTCAACGTCGCGCTTCGTCAGATCCTCGACCTTTACGTCTGCCTGCGCCCGGTGCGCTGGTTCCAGGGCGTCCCGAGCCCGGTGAAGCACCCCGAGAAGGTCGACATGGTGATCTTCCGTGAGAACACGGAGGACATCTACGCCGGCCTCGAGGTCGAGGAAGGTACCCCCGAGGCGAAGAAGCTCATCGGGCTGCTACGCGACAGCTTCGGTTGGAACATCCGCGAAGACTCGGGCATCGGGATCAAGCCCGTCTCGGTCACCGGCTCGAAGCGCCTGATCCGGGCCGCGATCGAGTACGCCGTCGGCCATGGCCGCAAGAGCGTCACGCTGGTGCACAAGGGCAACATCCAGAAGTTCACCGAGGGGGCGTTCCGCAACTGGGGCTACGACCTCGTGCGCGAGGAGTTCTCCGACGTCGCGGTCGGGTGGGACGACTGCGGCGGCAAGCCCGGCGACAAGATCCTCGTGAAGGACAACATCGCCGACATCACGCTCCAGCAGGTGCTCACACGGCCCGACGACTTCGACGTCATCGCGACCACCAACCTCAACGGCGACTACCTGTCCGACGCATTGGCGGCGCAGGTGGGCGGCATCGGCATCGCGCCGGGCGGCAACATCAACTACGTCACCGGTCACGGTGTGTTCGAGGCCACCCACGGCACGGCGCCGAAGTACGCCGGACAAGACAAGGTCAACCCCGGGTCGGTGATCCTCTCGGGCGTGATGATGTTCGAGCATCTCGGCTGGACCGACGCAGCAGCCGACATCGTGCGCGCGCTCGAAGCGACCATCGCCGAGAAGATCGTCACATACGACTTCGCCCGCCTCATGGAGGGCGCGACCGAGGTGAAGACGTCAGAGTTCGCCGGCGCGATCGTCGACCGCCTGTGAGCGCGCATCGATCGCCGTCCGGTCGGTAACACGGTCTCGCAGACCCTCCGGAGGCCGTCGTGGTGCTCGCCGAGCTGAACATCCGCCACACCCGACGGCACATGCCGACCCGCCGCGTCGCGGTGGGCGACGCGTACCTGCCCACGGGTGGCGCGGCGAACGGCGCGCGCCTGCTCGCCTCCATCGTGGCCGAGCAGCTCCACGGTCTCGACGACGAGCAGCTCGACTTGCTGCCCCGGTTCCTCGCCGACGCCCGCAAGGGGCTCACCGTGCCGCGCATCGCGTTGCGCTACCGGCTGCAGACCGACACTCACGGTCTCGACCGCTCGCGGCACCGTCTGCTCGACGAGCACGGCGGCGCGGTGTTCGAGCTCGACGTGCACGGCCACCCCGCGCCGCAGGTGCTCGGAGCCGTCCTTGCGGCCGCGTCGCTGCCTCCGTCGGCCCGACGCATCACGTTCGACGCGATCGATCGGGCCGTCCACTCGCGCTTGCGCCCCGACGGCATCGGCCTGCGTCTGCTGATCGACGGTGTACCGGGCGCACGCGGATTCCTGCCGGGGTGGATGCCCACCGGCACCGACGCGTTCGCGCACGCGGCCGACGCCGACGCACTGTTGTGGCGAGAGGTGCCGGCCGAGCGGCGGTGGGCGATGGAGGTGCTCGGCCTGCGTCCAGGGATGCCGCTGGAGCGGCGCGACGTGCAGCAGCGGTTCCGCCGTTTGGTGCGGCTCGCGCACCCCGATCAAGGTGGCGCCCGCGACGCCGCCGCGGAACGTCTGAACGAGCTGTCCGAGGCCCGTGACCTGCTGCTCGGGGGGCTCACTGCGGACGGGCAGCGAGTCCAGGCGCGGCCCTGATCAGTCGCTAAGGTCCCGGGCATGGCCAACTCGACCCCCTCGCCCCTCCACGTCACGGTCACCGGTGCAGCCGGCCAGATCGGCTACTCGCTGCTCTTCCGCATCGCCTCGGGGGAGATGCTCGGCAAGGAGCAGCCCGTCGTCCTGCGCCTGCTCGAGATCGAGCCTGCGATGAAGGCGCTCGAGGGCGTCGTGATGGAGCTCGACGACTGTGCGTTCCCGCTCCTCACCGACGTCGTGGCGACCTCCGATCTGAAGACCGCGTTCGACGGCACCAACTGGGCGCTGCTCGTGGGCTCGATCCCGCGCAAGGCGGGGATGGAGCGCGGCGAGCTGCTCGGCGTCAACGGGAGCATCTTCAAGCCGCAGGGTCGCGCGATCGCACAGCACGCGGCGAGCGACGTCCGCATCCTGGTGGTCGGCAACCCGTGCAACACCAACTGCCTCATCGCCCGCTCCAACGCCAAGGAAGTTCCCGCGGAGCGGTGGTTCGCGATGACGCGACTCGACGAGAACCGCGCGAAGAGCCAGCTCGCGCACAAGGCGTCTGCCCCCGTGCGCGACGTCACCAACATGGCGATCTGGGGCAACCACTCGGCAACCCAGTACCCCGACTTCCGCAACGCACGCATCGGTGGCCGCGCCGCGCCCGACGTCATCGGCGACGACGCATGGCTGCGCGGGCCCTTCATCGAAACGGTGCAGAAGCGCGGCGCGGCGGTGATCGAGGCCCGAGGCGCGTCGTCGGCCGCATCGGCCGCGAACGCGGCGATCAACTCGGTGGTGAGCATCCGCACACCGACGCCGCAGGGCGACTGGACCTCGCTCGCGGTCGTGAGCCACGGCGAGTACGGCGTCCCGGAAGGGCTGCAGTTCGGCTTCCCGGTCCGTACCGACGGCACGACGTGGCAGGTCGTCGAAGGTATCGAGCACGACGACTTCGCCCGCGAGAAGATCAAGATCACCACCGACGAGCTGCTCGCCGAACGCGATGAGGTCACCGAGCTGATCTCGTGATGCCGACGGTCCGGCGATGGTGGCGCCAACCGACACCGATCGGTGAGCTCGTCGTCGTGGCCGGACCTCGCGGTGTCGTCCGGATCGAGCTGCCGTTCGACGGCGCAACGCCCGACCCCGAGGTCGACGGCGCGCCGGAGCGCGACGACGGGGTCGCGGCCGCCCTCGACGCGTGGTTTGCCGGAGCCGATCGACGGCTTCGGGTGCCGATCGATCTCAGCGGTGTGCAGTCGGCCTTTCGTCGCACGGTGCTCGAGACGCTTCGTCGGGAAGTTCCGTGGGGCGAGACGGTGACCTACGGCGAGCTTGCCGCACTCGCAGGCGCGCCCGGTGCGGCACGAGCCGTCGGTACCACGATGGCCCGCAATCCGGTGCCGTTGGTGGTGCCGTGCCACCGCGTCGTCGCGTCGGGTGGCCGCATCGGCGGGTACGGCGGAGGCCTACACGGTGTCGCGCTCAAGCGGACGCTCCTCGAGCGCGAGGGCCTCAGGTTCTCGTGAACGACGACGGTGTCGTCAGAGAACGCGGGCTCGACGTCGACCGTCTCGTCTTCTTCAGCGACGCAGTGTTCGCGATCGCGATGACCGTGCTGGTGCTGTCGGTGCGGGTGCCGTCGGTGCCGGGTTCGCAACTGGGGCACGCGCTCCGCCAGCTCGTGCCGTCCATCTGGAGCTACTTCCTCAGCTTCGCCGTCATCGGCGTCTTCTGGCTCGCGCACCATCGGGCGTTCCACTTCGTACGCGAGATCGACGCCCGCACACTGCAGCTCAATCTCGCGCTCCTCGCGTTGGTTGCGATCCTTCCGTTCCCCACCGACGTGCTCGGCCGCTACGGGAACCGGCCGCTCGGCACCATGGTCTACGCCGCAGCGGTCGCGGCTGCGGGCGGCGCGTTGACCTTGCTGTGGTGGCACATCAGTCACACGGACGGCCTGTTGCGTGCTGACACACCGCGTTCGTACATCGTGCATTCACAGTTGCGCGGCGCCACGATCACGGTGGTGTTCGCAGCGTCGATCCCCGTCGCGCTCTGGAGTCCGTACGTCGCGAAGTATGTGTGGATCCTCGCGTTCGCTGTGCGCGTCATATTGGTGATGCGCTTCGGCCGTGTCTACCCCGGCACTAGACGTTGAGGGCGCCGCGCACGTCGGGCGCGTTGGCCGCATTCACGAGCAGAGGAAGACCCAGCATCTCCTCGGTGGCGCGCAGCAGCGCGTAGTGATCCGTCTTCTGGGTGAACGTCGACCCGGGACGAACGGACGGCGCGATCCAAGCGTTCGGGACCGGCGAGTACTCGTCGTACCCGATGAGCAGCGCGGTGTCGCCGCGCTGGTACGCAGCACTGCTGAGGATCTTCGGCACCCAGCTCTTCAGCCATGCATCACCCGTCGCGACCGGGCAGTCGTGGGTGTCGTTGCACACGTTCGGCGTGATGAACGCGAACGTCGGCAGCGTGTCGGTGTTGAGCGCGTCGGCAAACGCACCTTGCGCGGGCGTGCCCATGGGAACGTCGTCGCGCATGCACGCGGCTCGGTCGTCGGCGCCTGTGTAATAGGTAGCGGGGTTGTGGCGCACCGCGTACTCACCCGAATTCGTGAGCGCGCAGTTCGAGGGCATGCTCTCTTCGTAGCTCTTCGACGTGCCCCCTGCGGCGCGCACCTGACGGAACAGGTTGTCCGCCGTCAGCGGGTGCGACGAGGGATTGTCGTCGTCGTGGATCCCGAAGATCTGGCCCGCGGTCGCGCCGAGATAGTTCGGCAGACTTGGCGCGCCGACGACGTCTTCCGACCTGAGCGCGCCGCATGCGTTGACGAGGCTCGTCTGATACGGCGCGTCCGGCGTACCGATCACGGAGCTCCACGCATGGTTCTCCATCCACAACCAGATCACGTGTTGGTACCGAGCGGGTGCCGCATTGGTTCGCCCGCACGGGCGGTTGGGATCGTTCACGGCACTCGGCGCGCTCGTCGAGGCAGGTGTCGAGCTCGACGACGCGCTCGTCGACGCGCTCGTCGACGAGACCGCCGACGTCGTCGTGGTTCGCTTCGACTTCGAGCTGCTGCCACAGGAGGCGAGCACGACAACGAGCACGCAGAGGATCGCCAGGCGTCGCATCGCGACACCGTAGCTAGGATCCACCGGTGCAGCCGAGCGACGAAGAGCGTCACACTCCCGCCGAGGTGGACGCGTGGCCGGCGTCGTCGTGGAGTGAGTCGTGGTACTTCGACTTCGCGACGCCCGACGGTGTCGGCGGCTACGTCCACCTCGCGTTGTACCCGGCGCAATCGCGCGCGTGGTACTGGGCGTGCCTCGTCCGCCCGGGTAGCGGTCCGGTCGTCGTGCGGGACCACGACCTGGCGCCGCCGCGCGGCCGGCTCCTCGAGATCCGGGGGGACGGCATCTGGGCAGAGTGCGTGTGCGAGACGCCGCTCGATCACTGGAGTCTCGGACTCGAGGCATTCGGTGTGCGTCTCGACGACCCCTTCGACGCGTGGCGGGGCGAGTTGGGCGAGCGGCTCGCTGTCGGACACGACCTGTCGTGGGAGGCGAGCGGCCCTGCCCGCAACGGGGGGCACGACCGGTGCGGCGGTCGCGGCTATGCACAGGCGGGCCGGGTCCGGGGCGAGGTGCTGCTCGCCCGGGAGCGCATCGCGATCGACGGCACGGGGCAGCGCTCGCACTGGTGGGGTCCGTCGGACTGGCGGACCGGGGGCTGGCAATGGAACGGGGTCTGCACCGAGGACGGTGGTGCGCTTTCCGTGACCGCGCCGGCCGACGGCCCCGCGTGCGGCGTGCGGTGGCTGCCCGATGGGAGCACAGTCGACATCACGAGCGCGGAGGTCGCCGGCGACCGGCTGACGGTCGATGGGCTGACGTTCGAGGTGGACGTGGTCGGCGCGGCGCCGCTCGCGTTCGAACGATCCGACGCCGATCCGGCAAGCTCGGGACGTCTGTGGCGCGCGCTCTGCCGCTTCCGCAGTGCGCAGACGATCGGAACGGGATGGTCGGCGCGGGTCGTCCCGACGACAGAGGAGCAACGATGACGATCGACACGAGTGATCCGAAGCAGCTGACACGGATACTCGGACGGAGCCGGTTGGTGCTTGGATTGTGCCTGGCGGTCGCTCCTCGGCTCGCCGGTCCGGTAGTGGGCGTGAGCGCGCGTACGAGCTCGGCGCGTCTGTTCGCGCGCATCGCCGGCGTGCGTGATGCGGTACTGGGTGCCGGTATGGAGATGTCGGTGCGTGAGAACCGCTTTCCCCAGGGGTGGGTCGGGATGGCAGGTGTCGCGGACCTCGGCGATGCGATCGCGCATCTCCTCACCCGCGGGCTGGGCCGGCGCGGCCGAATGACGTCGTTGTTCGCCGTGGGTTCCGCCGCGGCGCACCTGCAGCTCGCGCGTCAGCTCGACGAGATGAGCCGTCCCGCCGTCGAGGGAGACTGACGACCGGATCGCGCGGCTATTCGTAGCGCGGCCGCAACGGAAGACCGCTCCGCACGCCGTCGGGCTTCACGGCCAGCACCTGGTGGACCTGGTTGTGGTTGCTCTCGAAGTTCAACGCGGAACCGGCCATGTACAACCGCCAGACCCGGGCCCGTGGCGCACCCACCTCGGCGACGGCCGCGTCCCAGTTGCGCTCGAGGTTCGCGACCCACGCGCGCAACGTGAGCGCGTAGTGCTCTCGCAGGCTCTCCATGTGCCGGGCCTCGAAGCCGCTGCCTTGCAGTGTCGTGACGACCGAGCCCACCTCGTGCAGCTCGCCGTCGGGGAACACGTAACGTGCGATGAATCCACGGGGCGAGATGCGAGGCTTCGACCCGTCGTTCGGACGGCTGATCCCGTGGTTCAGCAACCGACCGCCGGGGATGAGCAGCGCGTACAGCCGGTCGAAGTACACACGTAGCTGTGACAGGCCAACGTGCTCGAACATCCCGACGGAGCTGATCGCGTCGTAGGGGCCGTCGTCGACGTCGCGGTAGTCCTGCACGCGCACCTCGATGCGGTCGGCGAGTCCGGCCTCCGCGATGCGCTTGGATGCAAGCTCGGCTTGCCGGCGCGACAACGTGACGCCGACGCCGCGCACACCGTGGTGCTGCGCCGCATGCAGGAGCATCGAGCCCCAGCCGCACCCGACATCGAGCAGGCGCATTCCGGGTTCGAGACCGAGCTTGCGAGAGATCAGCTCGTGCTTGGCCGCTTGCGCCGCGTCCAGACCGACATCGGGCGATGCCCACACGGCGCACGAGTAGGTGAGCGACGGACCGAGCACCATGCGATAGAAGGCGTTGGAGACGTCGTAGTGGTGCGAGACGGCCGCCGCGTCACGAGCCTTGCTGTGGAGCCGGCCGTGCATGCGCGCTTCCTCGGCCGGAGGTCGTAACCACCTGATTCCCGTGACGCCGAGAAGCCGCAGGAGTCCGAGCCAGCTCTTGCGATCGAGCCCCCGATCGGGCAGTCGATCACGCAACGCGAGTGCCGCGAAGATGTCACCTTCGAGGTCGAGATCACCCGACACGTACGCGCGTCCGAACCCGAGCTCACCCGGAGCCGTGACGATCCTCCTGATGGCGTCGGGTGATCGCACGACGAGCGTGGCGGGTGGATCCGATCGCCCGGCCACGCTGCCGTCGTAGGCTCGAACGCCGATCGGGAGGTCGGAGCCCAGCATCTGTTCCACGAGCGTCGCGATCGCCATGTCGCGATGCTAGGGAAGGATGCCTCAGAAGTCGATCGACGACAGTTCCGGTATCCAGCGGCGGGCTCGCTCGCACGCGTCGCGCCAGCGGTCGCGGTCCAGCGTGCGCCGTGGCTCGACGCGCTCCCGGGGCGCCCACGAGCGGGCGAGATCGTTCTCGTCCTGCCACGTCCCGATCGCGAGCCCGGCGAGAAAGGCTGCTCCGCGCGTCGTCGCCTCCAGCACCGGGGACACCTCGACGCTGCGCCCCGTCGCGTCGGCGACCGCCTGCACGAACGTCCGGTTCGCGCTCATGCCGCCGTCGACGCGAAGGCTGGTGATGCTGACGCCAGTGTCACGCTCGGCCGCTTCCACGAGATCCGCGCCGCGGTGGGCCACCCCTTCGAGCACCGCGCGGACGATCTCAGCCCGGCCCGTGCCCCGCGTGATGCCCAGCAGCGTGGCGCGCGCGCCATGGTCCCAGTCAGGCGTGCCCAAACCGAACAGTGCGGGCACGTACCACACACCGGCCGAATCCGTGCACCGCGACGCGATCTCGTCCGACTCGGCGGTCGACGAGATCAAGCCGAGGTCGTCACGAAGCCATTCCACGTTGGTCCCCGCGGCGAGCATGATCGCCTCGACGCCCCAGGTGTCGCGACCTTCGCGACGCCACGCGATGACGGGAAACGTCCCGGCTTTCCCGCGCGTCGTGTAAGGCGGACGCTCGGCGAGACAGACATCGAGCATCGCACCGGTGCCGAAGGTGATCTTCGTCGCGGCGGGATGCACACAGCCCTGGCCGACCAGCGAGGCCTGCTGGTCTCCGATCAGCGCGGCGATCGGCGGCGACCCGGCCAGTGCACTCGCTTCACCGACGATGCCACTCGAGTCCACAACCCGCGGCAGCGACTTCTCGTCGACGCGTAACACGCGAAGCACGTCCGCCGACCAACCCGACGCGTCGGACGTGAGCATGCCGGTTACGGCGGCGTTGCTCGCGTCGGTCACGTGCAGCGATCCCCGGGAGAGTGTCCACGCAATCCATGTGTCGACGGTGCCGAAGCACAGGTCCCGCTCACGCTTCGGGTCGTGCAGGTCGAGAAGATGCTCCAACTTGGTCGCCGACATGTTGGGCGCGACACGTACGCCGTCGCTCTGCAGCTCCAGGCAACGACCCACCGTGCGCAGGTCCTGCCACCCGAGCCCGGGGCCCAGGGCCTCGCCGGTCGTGCGGTCCCACACGACGGTGGAGCACCGTTGATTCGCGATGCCGACCGCCTCGACGCGACCACCCGCGTCGAGCGATGTTCGCGCGCCCTCGAGCACCGCGTCGGCGAGCGCGACAGGGTCGAGCTCGACGAGGCCGGGCGCCGGTGACGACGGCAACATCGGGATCGTGTGCTCGGCTCGCGCGGACGCGTCGCCGTCGACGATCGAGGTGCGCACCGAGCTGGTGCCCACGTCGACGACGAGGATCGACACCGCTACCAGCCCGTCTCGCCGAACGGATCAGGGAGACCCAGTTTGCCGGGGTTGAGGATGCCGCGTGGATCGAGTGCCTGCTTGACCGATTCGAGCACGCCGTACGCGTCGCCCAACGCGTCCCGTACGAAACGGGAGCGGTTGAGACCGACACCGTGATGGTGGCTGAGCGCGGCGCCGGCCTCCAGCGCGGCGTGGGTACCGGCATCCCACGCCCGCCGGTAGTAGGCGTCGCGCTCGCCCGCCGGTGGTGCACCCGCGAACGTGAAGTAGAGGCACGCACCGTCGACGTACGAGTGCGAGAGGTGCGCCGAGGCGACCAGCGTTCCGTCGACCGTCTTCAACGCTTCGATCGTGCGGGCGAACACGGCGGGGCAGTCGCGCCAACGCACCGCGACCTCCATGGTGTCGACCACGAACCCGCGCCGGAAGTTGCGCTCGAGCGCGGACACGTCGTTGCGGTGCTCGAACCACCGGCGCACGAGAGCGGTGTCGAGAGGTTCCGCACCTGCGCACTCCTCGTCGACGACCGTCATCGTGGCGTCGACGATCTCCTCATCGCCCTCGTCGTGCACGAGCAGGAGGTGACGGTCGCCGGTGTCGTAGTTGCGCGCGCCTTCCACCGCGTCGTACAGCCGCAGCACCGCGGGTGTGGCGCCCCGCCGCAGTACACGGCGGCACACCTCGGTCCCGGCCTCGAACGACGTGAACGCGTACGCCGCGTCGCGGAAGTACGTCGGCGCCGGGTGGAGCCGGAGCCGTGAGCCGACCACGACACCGAGCGTTCCCTCGGAGCCGACGAACAACTGTGTGAGGTCCGGACCGGCCGCCGCGCGCGGAGCGCCACCGGTGTGCACGGTGCGCCCGTCGGCGAGGGCGACGTCGAGACCGACGACCATGTCCTCGATCTTGCCGTAGCGCGTCGAGAGCTGCCCGGCCGAGCGGCAGGCGAGCCATCCGCCCACGGTGGACAAGTCGATCGACTGAGGCCAGTGGCCCAACGTGAGCCCGTGGTCGGACTGCAGGGTTTCCTCCAGCCACGGACCGAACGTGCCCGGCGCAACGTCGACGAGGAGCGAGGTGTCGTCGACGTCGACGATGCCGGTCAGGCCCACCAGGTCGATCACGACGCCGCCGTGCACCGGGACGCTGCCACCGCACACGCCGCTGCGACCGGCCGCAGGTGTGACGGGCACGCGAGCGTCGTTGCAGAGCGCGAGGACGGCGGCGACCTGCGCAGCGTCGTCGGGCTGCGCGACCACGTCGGCGAGCGCGGGCACCATCCCGTCGAGCGCCCACGCGATGCCGATCGGCCACCAGTCGCGACTCCTCTCCGCGCGCTCACGTTCGTCGTCGACCACGGTGCACACGTCGCGCAGGCGGCGCACGAACGCGTCGTCGATCTCCACCCGCGTCGCAGTAAGCCGCGATCGGACCGGTCCATCGCCCGCGAGCTCGACGGGCGGCACCGGATGGCCGTGGTCTGCGCTCACGCGCCGATCGACGAGTCGAGCGCGGTCTCGGGCAGGTCGGCTGCCTCGCGCTCGGTCGCCACGGTCCGGCGGTACTCGGCCACCTGGTCGCGGCGGGTCTCGTCGGTCCAACCCAACTCGTCGCCGATGATCCGCGCGACGTCCTCGGCGGCCCGTGCGGACGCATCGCGTGCCAGGAGCCGCGCCCGCGTGCGCCGGCTCAGCACGTCGTCGACCGTCCGGGCCATCTCGTTGCGCACCGCGTAGACGGCCTCGGCGCGCAGGTAGGGAAGCCCTGCGACGAGCGGTTCGCCGAGCGCCGGATCGGCCTCGACGAGCGCGAGCAGCTCGCCCGCGAGGGAGCCGTACCGGCCCGCGAGGTGCTCGTGTGCGCTCGGCTCAGGGGACTCCGTGGACTCGAAATCGCGCCCGCCGAGCAGCGGGAGGCGGCGCGTGCGGCTCGGGCCGCCCCGCCCGAGCTCCTCGACGACGGCGTCGACGGCATCGGCAGCCATCGACCGGTATGTCGTCAGCTTGCCGCCCGTGACCGTCACCATCCCGCTGCCGGAGCGGGCGACGGAGTGGCGACGCGACAGGTCGGCGGTGCGTTCGCTTCCGGCCTTCGCGAGGAGGGGACGGAGCCCAGCCCACGTGCCGACGACGTCATGCTCCGAGAGGGGGCTCTCGAGGCTCTTGTTCATCGCGTCGAGCAGGTACCGCACGTCGTCGTGCGTGCACGCCGGGTCGTCGAGGGGCCCGTCGTAGTCGGTGTCGGTCGTGCCGATGTAGGTGTAGTCGCCCCACGGGACGACGAAGATCGACCGGCGGTCGCGCGGGACCGGAACGATCGCGGCGATGTCGTTGCGCACCTTCGACCACGGCACCGTGATGTGAACGCCCTTCGCGGGCCGGATCGAACGCGGGTGCGCCCCTTCATCGAACGCGCGTACGTCGTCGGCCCACACGCCCGCCGCGTTGACCACCGCGTCGGCTTGCACGTCGAACTCGTCGCCGTCGGCGCGCACGCGCACGCCGCGCACCTTCCCGTCGTGGTTCTTCAAGATCCCGACCACCGACGAATAGTTCGCGGTCACCGCACCGTGCTCCACCGCGGCCGTCCGGGCGATCGTGAGGGTGAGACGGGCGTCGTCGGTCTGTGCGTCGTAATAGAGGTACGCGCTCGCGAGCCGGTCCGGATCGAGCGTGGGCATGTGCGCGAGTGCGGTGGCCTTGTCGATGCGACGGTGCAACTTGCCGATGCGGGCTCCGCCGGTGAGGTCGTAGAGCCACATCGCGGTGCCGAGCGCCCGCGCGAGGCGACGGTCGAGCAGACCGTCGCGGCTGAGGATCGGGATGAGGAAGGGCAGCACCCGGACGAGATGCGGGGCGTTGCGCAGCGCGATCTGGCGCTCACGCAGCGCGTCGTACACGAGTCGGTACTCCCGCTGTTGCAGGTAGCGGATGCCCCCGTGCACGAGCTTCGATGACTTCGACGACGTGCCGGAAGCGAAGTCGTCACGCTCGACGAGCGCGGTGCGCAGGCCGCGCGATGCGGCGTCGAGCGCCACCCCGGCGCCGGTGATGCCGCCTCCGACCACGAGGACGTCGAATCGTTCGTCGGCGAGGCGGCCGAGCGCGTCGGCCCGCACGAAGGCGCCGGTCATGCACCGCACCCTACAGGGACGTGGTCCGCGCACGGTTGCGCCGCGCGTCATCCGCTCTGGATCAGCTGGGCCCGAACCTCGTCGACCACATACGCACGCTGCACATCACGGGTCACGGGTGCGAGGGCCTGCCAATCGCCGCCGTCGACCCGGTAGCGGGCCTCGAACTCGAACGCCACGCCGACCGCGTAGCCGTCACGCCCCGACCGGCGTTCGTACACGTGCGTCACGTCGGATCGCTCCGGGTACGGCCGTCCGAGCCCGGCCACCACCTCGGTGCCGTCACCGAAGCTCCATGTCGCACGCGTGGCCCGGGCCTCCACGGTCACCGACGTGCCGAAGCCGCTGACCGTGTCGACGAGCGGCGTGCCGTCGTAGCCCGAGACCCAGAACCAGCTCTCGAGACCGGTGAGCCCCCGTTCGCCCGGGCTCACCTCGACCCCGGCCCGCGGGAACGGCAGGTCGCGCACGAGCCGCTCCGCCAGAGATCGCAACGCCCCGGCGACGTTGCCCCCGTTGAACTGCGCCGGGACCGCCCAGATCAAGGCGACATACGCGTTGCCGCAGTACACGAAGTACGGCAGCGCTCCAGGAGTGGGAGGGGTGGGCAGCAAGGCCGGCTGCTGACCGGCCTGGGGCGACGACGCCTGGGGCAGGTATAGGCCTGGTGCCGGCACCCAGCGACGGCGGCATCCGGCGTGCGCGCCGCCACCGGCCCCCGAGCTGCCGGATTCCACCCACGACAGGTCGCGGTCGAGCTCGACGTGTGCGCCGCTCGGATCGGTGTCCGCGGTGACGGCCGGAGGCGCGTCGGCCTCCGCGACGGCCGGAAATCCGAGGAGCGTGCCCGCCGACGAGGCGAAGAGCATGAACAGAACGGACGGCCGGAGCGCACGCCTGCTCCTCGATCGCGCGCTCGCGGCCGACCGGCGTGTTGTCGCCATCCCTGGCTCCCTGCCGTCCGTGGCCCCGATCGGGCGGCGTGATCCGCCACCCGCCTGTCCTGCCCACCGGTCGACGCCGAGAGTGGCGCCGGCCGGTGGTCGATCGGGTCAGGATACGGACAAAGACCGCGGCCGACAAGGCCCGTGGCGCTGTATCCGTCACGCGACGTGGCCGGGCGTCCCCCCGTCGGTGACGACGTCGAATCCGTTGGCGACCCAGGCCTGCATGCCCCCGGCGACGTTCGCGGCGTCGAAGCCCCAGGTGACGAGCGCGGCCGTGACCCGTGCGGAACGGGCACCGCTCCGGCAGATCGCGAGGATCGGACGGTCGCCGGGCAGGCGGTCCCGACCGTCGGGAACCAGGCCCATCGCGAGGTGCTCCGCCTCCGGCGCATGACCGGCGATCCACTCGTCGTCCTCACGCACGTCGAGCAGCAACGCGCCCTGGTCGATACGCCGGCGCGCCTCGACGACGTCGACCTCGGGTACACCTGTCGAGTCCGTCATCGCGGGCACGCTACTTCTTCGGTGCAGCCCGGCCGCCGGCCTTCTTCGCACTGGTCTTCGTCGTCGCGGATTGCTTCGTCGCGGATTGCTTCGTCGCGGTGGCCTTCTTCGTCCCGGTGGCCTTCTTCGCCGTGGCCGTCTTCTTGGCGGCCGTCGTTGCGCGGCTGCTCTTCGCCGCGACGCGCTTCTTCGCAGCCCCCGTCTTGGCCGGCGACGCAGAGGCCGCGGATGCCGGCGCCTTCTTGGCGGGCGTGGTCGTCTTCTTCGCGGGTGTCGCCGCCTTGTTCGCGACGGTGCCCGTCTTCTTCGCCGGGGCCGGGGTCTTCTTGCCCGCGGCCCCTGTCTTCTTGACCGGCGCGCCGGTCTTCTTCGCGGCGGTGCGTTTGGCCGGACGCCGGGCCGGCTGCTCGCCCTCGATGTCGGCTTCCACCGTCTCGGGGGACGCCGTTCCCGCGATGCGCGCGAATCCCGGCAGCGCGAGCTCGACCCCCCGCCGCGGTGCATCGAATGCCTGCACCACGAAGGGGCGGCTCTCGCCGCGCCGCAACGCGTCCCGCGCCCGTTTCGGGGCTGGGTCACCCATCGCGGTGAGCGGCACGTAGGCGCGGACACCGTCGGCCCGCACGAAGGCACCGTGCGAGGAGAACTCCTCGACGACGCCTTCCACTGTCTCGGCGAGTGGGTGATTGATCACGAACATCAGGTACGGATGCGGATCGTTGATCGCGCCCGGCGGTGGACTCGAACGGCGCCGGCGCGGGCGCGCGGCCGAGCGCGGCGGAGGTGCGAGCGCGTCCGCGGTCGCCGCCGCGATGGCCGCGGTGACCGCCTTGTCGGTGCCGGCCTCACGATTGGCGGCGCGTATCGCCCGGTGACTCTTCGGCCCGCGCACGGGTGAACGCAACGAGAAGATCCACCCGACACCGGGGACGGGCTTTCCACCGATCAGGCGGCCCGGCTCGAACAGCCAGTCGTATTCGCCGTGGAACTCCTGGAACGAGTCGTTCGAGACCACGGTGCCGCCCGTGCGGTTCGCGATCTGCAGCAGGAATCCGTCGCCGCGTCCGATCGCACCCGCGGGCGGCGAGACCACGTCACCTGCAGCTTCGGCCTCGTGGAACGCCGGCTGCTCCGCCTTGTCGATGCGATGCTCGAACGACGCGTCGACGACAACCGTGATCGTGCTGTCGCGTTGTTCGGCGCGCAACGCGTCCACCGCTTCGCGCAGTTGGGCGAAGCTCGGCATCGTGCGCCCCTCCGTCGCGAGGTTCGACCCGTCGATGACGAAGTGCGGTCGCGGCATCAGCCGCCCTCGAGCACCAGCTTGGCGGCAATCTCGCGCAGCAGCTTGTAGTCGGCCTTGCCGGACGCGGACCGGTGCAACGACTCCACTGCCAGCATCCTCTTCGGCGTCTTGTAACCGGCGGTCTTGCTGCGGCAGTACGTGCGCAGCTCGTTCTCGTCGAACGTGGTGTTCGCGGACGGCTCGACGAGGGCCACGACCATCTCGCCGAGTCGTTCGTCGGGTACTCCGACGACGACGCAGTCGAACACCGCGGAATGGCTGCGCAACACGAGCTCGATCTCTTCTGGGTACACCTTCTCGCCGCCCGTGTTGATGCACGCCGAGCCGCGACCGAGCAGGCGGATCGTGCCGTCGGCGTCGACCGACGCCCAGTCGCCGGGAAGGGAGTAGCGAACCCCGTCGATCTCCTTGAACGTCGCCGCGGTCTTCTCCGGATCGTTGTGGTAGCCGAGCGGGATGCGGCCGCCGACGGCCAGCAGGCCCTTTTCGTTCGACCCGGGCTGCACCTCGATGCCCTCGGGAGTGATGACCTTCAGCCGTTCGTTCACCGCGAAACGGGCCGGTCGAATGTCCGCTCCCGCGGTCGTCTCGTTGCGGGTCATCAACCCTTCCGACGCCCCGAGCGAATCGAGCAGCGTGACGCCGGGCAGGTGCGCCAGGAGGCCCCGCTTGGTCTCGGGGCTCCACGTCACACCCGACGACGTGATCGCGCGCAGCGAGTCGAGCCTCCAGCGTTCGGGCTCCTCGTCGAGTGCGGCGAGCAGCGGACGGGCGAACGCGTCACCCACGATGGTGAGCACCTGTACCGACTGGCGTTCGACGGTGTTCCACACCTCGTGGGGTTCGAGTCCGGGCCGGTCGACGAGCACGACGGTGCCGCCGCCGCTCAGCGTCGAAAGTGTGATGAACAGACCGGTCCCGTGCATCAACGGGCATGCGGGCAGCGAGGTGGCGGCGCGTTTGCCGGCTCGTACCGTTGCGATCGGGTCGGGCGGCTCCGTGCCGGGCCGTGCCATCTGCCACAGCGCGACGTAGAGATCGTCGTTGCGCCACATGACGCCTTTCGGCATACCGGTGGTGCCGCCCGTGTAGAGGTACACGAGGTCGTCGCCACTCGGCGTACGTTCCGGAGCACGCCCGGACGCTGCGCTGATCGCACGCTCGTAGGGTTGGCCCGTCTCGATGGTGACGGGCCGCCACGGTGCCGGGACGCGTCTCACGGCCATGCGCACCGGTGGCGCGAACTCGGGCTCGTGCACGACGACGCGCGCCGCGCAGTCCTCGAGCAGATAGTGGATCTCCTCCGGGCCGTACCGGTAGTTGATGTTGACGGGCACGCACCCGAGCTTCAGCGCGGCGTAGAACGTCTCGAGATACTCGGGCCGGTTGACCATGTCGATCGCCACACGGTCACCCGGGGCGAGGCCCGCGTCCTCCAGATGAGCGGCCAGACGCCCCGCTCGGTCGGCGAACTCGCCGTAGGTGAGCCGCTGCTCGCCACAGACGACGGCGATCCGGTCCGGGACTTCTCGTGCGATGCCGTCCCAGACGGCGGCGAAGCTCCAATCCGACACGCCGGCAGACTACGCGCCGTGTCAGTGTCCGTTCGCAGAGAAGTGCTGGTAATCCCGTGCGCCCGACCAGTTGCCGCCCCATCCCCAGCCCACCGAGGCGAACGCCTGCACCACCGCATCACCTGTGTGGATCATGCCCGGGGCGGCCTGCGAGCGGTCCACCCACACGCGGCTGACCGCGAGCTTCACCGATCCGTCGGCGTGCACGTACGGGTTCCGCAGCGGGTTCACGTCGACGGCAAGGCCGAACGCGTGCTGTGACCACCCGCTGCCGCCGTCGGGAGGACGGCAGTTGAACGCCGAGGTGTTGTCCGCGGCCACGGACGCGTCGTCGTTGCCGCCGTAGGCGTCGACCGGCACCATGCGCTCGATCGGAAAGCGCAGGGAGAAGAGCCGCCCGAAGACGGTGGTCAGCGGCTGGACGGCCCGCGCGTTCACCACGAGCCGTCCGTCGTGCGCGGCACCGTCGAACCCCCAGTAGGAAACGGTCAGCACCCGAAGGTCGGAGAGCGCCACCGGACACCCCGCCCTCCACGACGCGGGCACCATCGAGGCATCAAGGGCCGCAACCGACGACCGAAAGCCCCCGGCCCCTCCTCCACCACCAGAGCTCGGCACGCCGCGCGCCGTCGTCGTGGTCGACACCAGACGACCCACCGTCGTGGTCGTCGACACGGGCGCGGCGGTCGGAGCGCTCGTCACCATCGCCGGGGTGGTCGTCGTGCGAGGCGCGCTCGTCGCCGCGGTGTGTCGCGACGCCGTGGACCCCGCGCACCCCCCGAGAGCCAGCGCGAGAAACAGCGCAACGCGGGGGTGGATCACGCTTCTGCGGAACGTTCGCCCAAAGGGCGCCTGGAGCAGAAGTGGGATCCGCCCCCGCTCCCGACGTGACACTCGCCGAGGCGGCGACCGCATCATGCGCAAGCGCACGGCGACTCGTCACACCGCGGGCACCCGTGCGTGTACCGCGCGATCGCCGACTCGAGCGAGATGCCGAGCTGATGCGCGAGCGACGCGACCCACGCGACGACGTCGCCGAGCTCGTGTACCTGGTCGTCACGGGACCCCTTGCGTACGGCCTTGGCGAGCTCGCCCACCTCTTCGCACAGCCATGCAACCGTCGCGGGAACGCCTCGCGCGGCATCGCGTTCGCCGTACGTGGCCGCGATGACCTGTTGGAACGCGTCGAGCTCCACCGTTACGTTTCTGAAAGATGGTGCTCTACCGAGGCCACCTTCTCGTGCAAGGCGTCGTCGTGACCGGGCCGGTAGTCGAGCTTGAGCACCACGCTGACCCGCGGCGCCTGCTGCGCGACGTGCTCGACACAGTGACGGATCACGTCCATCACGGCGTCCCAGTCGCCTTCGATGTTGGTGAACATCGCGTTGGTCTCATTCGGCAGCCCGCTCGCGCGCACGATGCGAACGGCATCGGCAACGAGCTCACCGACGGAGTCGCCCACACCGAGGGGCGTCACGGAGAATGCAGCAAGCATCAGGCTTCGGTCGAGCCGCTGCCCTTGTCGCGGCGTGCCAGAGCGTCGCGTACCTGCTTGTTCACTTCACCGAAACTCGCCGACAGCGCATCGGCGAGCGACGAGACCGCACGGTTCGCTCCGTCGCGTACCTCCGGATCCTTCACCGCGCCGCTCACCGAGTCGACCGCGCGGTTCACGGCCTCCCGCACTCCGGCGACGGCGCGTTCGACGGCTTCGCGGTCGGCCTCTTGCTCTCCCGTGTCCTTCCGCCGCTCGTAGTGCGACTTGAGGTGCCGTCCGAGCTCGCCGAACGAGTCTCCGACTCGATCCCATGCTTCCTTTGCTTCGCTCACCGCAACCTCCTCACGGGAGCGGACGATCACAGAGCTCCCTGCGCTTCGCCCTCCCGGGCGTCCGCCCAGGGCTCCGCTCCGTCCGCACT
>CAZJSY010000038.1:0-25877 GCA_964548555.1 uncultured Burkholderiales bacterium | reverse complement strand
AGCACTCAGCCTCGCGAGAGGTCCACGCAGTGGTCGGCACCGGGTTGTGCGGTGGGCTCACCACCTGGAGCACGGCCGCATGGGAGAGCGTTCGGCTGGCCCAAGACGAGTCGCTCGCGGCGGGCCTGCGCTTCACCCTCGTCAATCTCGCGCTGAGTCTCGTCTTCGCCGGTATCGCCATCGCGCTCACCAGCCTGTGACAGCGTCCACGTGGAAGCGGTCCCGCGCCTCTTACTGGTACCGGAGTGCCTCGGCCGCGTAGATCTTCGAGGCCCGCCGGGCGGGAAGATACGTCGTGGCGAGTGCGACGACGATCACCGTGACGAAGATCTCGACCAGGTTGAGCCACGGGATCGAGAGCCGAATCTCGGGCCACGTCGCTTGACGCTTGGCGTCGTCGACGACGTTGTAGGCCATCGCGAGACCGAGCGCGGTGCCGACCACGATCGAGGTGAGCGCCATGAACCCGGATTCGAGCAGGAAGCCGATCCGGACGGCCGACTTCTGGAAACCGATCGCGCGCAACACGCCGATCTGCTGGCGACGCTCGACGACGCTTCGGGCCGCGATGACTCCGAGTGCCGCGACGCCCACCACGAGGCCCAGGCCCATGAACCCTTCGATGATGCGGAGGAACACCATGCTGCCGGCCACGTTGTCGTGCACCAGCTTGGCGAAGGTGTCTGCGTGCATGCCGTTGGCCAAGAACGCGGACTCGAGTTGTTTCGTGAAGCGATTCGCGTCGACGCCGGGCTGGAGCCCCAGCAGATGCATCGTGGGACGGGCCCGATCGCCGTACGTCGCGAGGGCCCGCTGCGAGGTCGAGATGCCCGCCATCTCGAAGGGCATCGAGTCGCGCAGCACGCCGATGATCGTGAAGCGTGTGACGACGCCGGTCGCGGAGTCGCGCACGTCGAGCGGTACGGGTGCGAACGTCCGGTCCTCGGCGAAGAAGCCGCTCAGATGCAGCTCGGTAATGGCGCCGAAGGTCCAGTTGCGCCGGTGGGCAACGATCCACGGGTCGACGACGGCGACGTTGCCGCCTTTGGCGAGCTCGGCCCAGACCTGCTGATCCGATGTGTAGCCCCGGGCGCGGCTGCCGAGCGGGTAGCGGTTCTGCGCGAAGAAGGCGTCGTCCAGACCGCGCAGCGGGTAGTCGACGAATTTGCCTGCCGTGTCGGCCTGGTGTGCCTTCACGGGGACGTACGAGATGCTCGCCACGGTTCGCACCGCGCGCGCGTCAGGACCCGGCAAGGTCCGGAGCTGGTGTTGGATGTCTGTGACCGGGCTCGCCGGTGAGGTCATCGCACGGATGTCGTAGCCACCGCCATAGGTGCTCGGCTTGGTGCCGGAGGTGATGAACGAGTTGGGCGTGGTGACCCCGACGACGAGCGTGAAGACCACGAGCGTGAACATCGCGAGCGTCATGCCGGTGCGCAGGCGCGTCCGCAGGGGATAGGCCATCGAGATTCGCAGCACCGCTGCCAGCGACCGGACGCGACCGAGCACTGCACTGGTCGCACCGAGCAGAGCATCGGCGTTGTAGATGACGGACCAGGTCGCGCCGAGCACGATCAACAGCCCGCCGACGACCCACATCGAGAAATCCATCTTCGCCCCGGGCACCATCGCCTCGATGACTCGGAAGGGGAGGAGCCACACGATGACGATGGCGAGGCCGGCGCCCGTGTAGGAGATGCGGTCGGGGACACGCAGCGCGTGCAGCACCGGGACCACTCCGATCGCGAGGAGCGACAGCCCGAGCATGAAGGGCATCGCCTGCGCGGAGCTGCGCCCACTGACGATGAGCAGTGCAGCGGACCCGAGAAGGCCGCTCGCGCTCAGGAGTCGCCGGCGCCCGCGGGGCTTCCGCGCCGGGTCGGGCAGGTTTCGCACTGCGGTGACGATGTTCAACACGCTCACCCGCCACGCGGAGAACGCGACGACCAAGAAGGTCAACAGCACACCAAGCGTGTAGGCGACGACGATGCTGGGCCACTTCAGGCTGTAGACGATGTCGAGGTCCGCGCTCGCGGCGAACGCTCGTTGAATTCCCGCCACCATGCCGAAGGACACGCCGACGCCGAGCGCGCAGCCCAACGCAGCCGCGCCGAAGTCGTACGCCGCGCCCTCGAAGAGGAACATCTGCACGAGGTGACCTCGTTGCGTGCCGACGGCCCGTGCGACGCCCATCTCGGTGCGCCGTTCCGCGGCGAGCATCACGAAGATCAGGAAGATCAGCAGGATGCCGGCCGCGATCGAGAAGCTGCCGAAGGTGCTGAACATCTGCATGAACGCGGCACCGGCCTTGTCGGCCTGCTTCAGTCCGGCCCGCTTCAGGTCCTGCGCCTCGAGGCCGTGCCGGTCGAGCACCGGACGCAGTCGGGAGATCACCGCGCTCGTGCTCGCGACCCCGGAGGTCTCGCTCCCACGGTTCGAGACCAGGATCTCCTCCACCTGCCCCGGCAGGCCGAGGGGGGTCTGCACATGCGCCAGCGGCATCAAG
Organism: uncultured Burkholderiales bacterium; assembly: GCA_964548555.1. Taxonomy (GTDB): domain Bacteria; phylum Actinomycetota; class Acidimicrobiia; order IMCC26256; family JAMXLJ01; genus JAMXLJ01. The sequence continues at coordinate 23,371 of CAZJSY010000038.1, read as the reverse complement.
ACCGCGTACTTCGCCGTACCCGCGCCTCGATAGTCGACGATGTCGGCGACGCGCACCGACAACAGGCGGTCTCCTGCGAGCATCGCCACACGGTCGCCGCGACGGGCGCCGAGTGCCGACGCGGCGCGGCGGTTCAGGTACGCGTCGCCGGGCGTGAGCGAGTCGAGACGGACCGCTCGCCCGCTACTTCCCGTGATGACGCCGAAGCCCGCCATGTGCGACGCATCCGGAGCGAAGATCGTGACGCGCGGCTCCGTCTGTCGCGAGCGGACGTCTTGCACGCCGACCGTACGGATGATCGCAGGTGTTATCCCGTCGACGAGCTTCGTCCCGTGCAGCGCCGCCTGCACCTCGGTGACCACGCGCTCGTCGAACGGCGGCATCACGCTGCTCGCGGCGGCGACGCCCCCGGTCAGGTCGGGCTTCGCTCCCTTCACCGTGACCCACTCGTCGCTGGTGCCCAGGGCCCGCAACGTGCTGGAACGAACCGTCCGGCCCATCGTGTCGCCGGTCCCGAGCGCGGCGGCGATGATCGCGGTTGCGAGCATGAGCCCGACGACGATCAACGCGCTGCGTCCGGGGCGGCGCTTCACGTTGCGTACGCCCAGCCGGAAGAAGACGAGGTTGCGCAGGGCCAGCGTCACGACCACGGCGACGCACAGGCCGGCGAGGAGGCCGAGCGCGACCGCGAGGCCCCCGATCGGCATGCCGAAGAGACGTTGCATCGTGATCACCTCACCTCGGTCGGTTCCTCCATGAACACGACTTCGTAACGGTCACGGCCGGGCGTAGAGCGGAAGAAGGTCGCGTATGCGCCGAGCTCGGTCGAGTAGAAGCTGTGGTCACCCTCCGACGCCGCCTGCTCCTCGGTCTCCCACAGCGACAAGAGCGCCGCCTTCCCGTCGGGATTCGTCATCACGTAGATGCCCCGGTAGCCCGGCTGTTCCCGCAGGCGCGGGACCGTGCGCTCGCGGAACAGGTCGAGTGCGTCCTGAATGCTCGTTCGCAGCGTGTCGATCTCAAGCAGCGTCATGCGTGCGTACATGGTTCGCCTCCATCAGGTCCTCGCTCACCACCTGGCCGTCGAGCATGCGGACGATGCGGTCGGTCTGCCGGCCGACGTTGATGTCGTGGGTGACGATCACGAAGGTCAAGTTCCGCTCGGCGTTGAGCTTGCGCATCAAGGTGACGATCTCCTCGGCCATCTCGCTGTCGAGGTCGCCGGTCGGCTCGTCGGCCCACACGATCGCCGGGTCGTTGACGAGCGAGCGGGCGATCGTGACCCGCTGACGCTCACCACCCGACAACGCCTCCGGAACGTGACCGGCCCGCCGCTCGAGACCCACAAGAGCGAGCGCCTGCAGGGCACGCCGGCGCGCTTCGGCCATCGGAACCCGGGCTACCAGCAACGGCAGCTCGACGTTCTCCACCGACGTGAGCACCGGCATGAGGTTGTAGAACTGGAACACGAACCCCATGCGCAGGGCTCGATACTCCGTTCGTTCGTGGTCGGACATCTCGCGAAGTGAGCGGCCTTCGATCGTGACGTCGCCCGCGTCGATCGAGTCGAGACCCGAGAGGCAGTTGAGCAGCGTGGTCTTGCCACAGCCGCTCGGGCCCATGATGGCAATCATCTCGCCGCGCCGTACCTGCAGGTCGATCGACCGCAACGCCTCGACGCGCACGGATCCCGTGTCGTAGGTCTTCGCGACGTCTCGTGCCTGAACGATCACATCCTCCATGTCGCCTCCCCTCGAACAGTTGTCATTTCACGATGAGCGCGGTGACCATTCCGAACATGCCCGTGTCGTTCTCCGCGTGCGTGAGGATGTGGCAGTGGAACGCCCACACGCCCGGGTCCGTTGCATGGACGAGCACCGTGATCCGTTGTCCGGGCGCCACCATGACGGTGTCGGCCCGGTAGGGCTGCGGTAACGGGAACCCGTCCTGCGCGATCACCGTCTGCGGCAAACCGTGCAGGTGCATCGGATGGATCTGCAAGCCCTCGTTGAAGTAGTGCACTTCGATCCAGTCACCGAGCTTGGCCTGGATCGGCGCGGTCGCCGGATACGACTTGCCGTTGATCGTCAGGCCGATGTTGCCGGCATCGTTGAGCACCATCGGGACCTGCTGCGCCACCGCACCCGTACCGGCCGGCAGCGGCATGTCACCGACCATGAACGCGCCGGCCATGCCGTTCGTCACCTGCTTCGCTGCGTCGTAGTGCGAGTGGTACATCCCCACCGCGGGACCCTTGGCGACGAACTCATAGGTGAAGCTCTGGCCCGGCTTGATCGGCGGTTGCGTGATGTTCGGTACGCCATCCATCGCGTTCGGCACCTCCAAGCCATGGAAGTGCATGACGGTCGACTCGGGGAGCTCGTTCTTCAAGACGACGCGGACCTTGTCGTTCACGCCGACCCTGATCGTCGGGCCGGGGACCGTGCCGTTGTACGTCCAGGCCTCCACCTTCTTGCCCGGCTCGGTCTCCCACTGCACGACCTTGGCCGTGAGGTCGAACTGCTTCGTGCCGTCGGGCAGCACCGTCGGGGCGAGCGGTTGCGCGCCCACGCCGTCCGTCTTGGCCGGGAACTGCTTGTCGACGGCCAGCATCGCGGCGTCCATCTGATCGGGTGACATGCCGGACCCCGACGAAGCGCCCATGTTCATCGCGCCCCCCGAAGTACCGACCATGAGCGTCGCGGTCATGCCGGCTTGCGCATGGCCCGGCACCTGGCACTCGAGTGTGTAATGACCCGGCTTGAGGCTCGCGAGGTCGAGGCGAGCGGACTTGCCTGGGGACAACATCTCGGTGTGGAGGTTCGTCCCCGTCACCGCGAGGTTGTGCGTCACCGAACCACTGTTGGTGACGAGCAGCGCGCCACCCTTCGCGACGGTGACCGCCTTCGGCTCGATCTTGAACTCGGTCAACGTCACGCGCGTCCCGCCCGCGGCATTCAGCGCCTGTGAGCTGGCGTCCTTGCTCTTGCGGAGCGCCTGGCCGGCGACGATCACGGCCACGAGGCCGAACGAGAGCGCCACGATGGCGAACACCAGTGTTGCGGTCTTGCGGACGTCGTTGTCCTGCGGACGGGTGGTCAACGTGCACCTCCGGTTCGTTTGCACACCCAGCATCCGAAACGCCGAGCGGTCCCGTAAGGGACCTTGGACCTGGTATCCCGGGCAGCGCGTCACGTCTGCGGCGCGCGCTGGGCGATTCGGGACCTAGGTCTCGACCGGAGCGTGCGAACGGCACTCCTCACGGCGACGCGGTCACCGCAGGCTGGTCGTGAATCAGGAGGTGCACCATGCGGGTGCTGTTGCTCGAGACCCGGAGCGGGATCGCGAACGACGCCGCGGAGCAGCTTGCCGTGCACGGCCACACGGTGGTCAGGTGTCATGAACGCGGGCGACGAGTCTTCCCGTGCAACGCGCTGGTGGACGGAGCACAGTGCCCGCTCGCAGACGACCGCCGACCAGTTGACGTGGCGCTCACCATTCGGCACCAAGCGTCGCCTCTCCCTGTTCCGCTGGAGGACGGGATCGCGTGTGCGCTGCGAGCGCATGTGCCCGTCGTGGTCGCCGGCGAAGCCGCGTCGAACCCGTACCAGCCGTTCGGTGCAGTGGTAGCCGGTGACGACGTGGTGGCAGCCTGCGAGGCCGCGTCGACCGCAACGCTGGAGCGCCACGGCGCGATCGCGCTCGAGGCGTTCGCGCGGTCACTCGAGTGTCTCGGCGTGACCGATCCAGGTGCGCGTGCAACGGTGCACCGCAACCGCGGCGGTCTGCGGGTCGTGATCTCGCTGTCCGTTCCGGTCGACGAGTCGGTGCTGCCACTTGCGACGACCCGTGTCGTCGGCGCGTTGCGCGCGTTCGACCGCGTCGCGCCGACGATCGACGTCAGCGTCGAACGGGCATGACGGTGGCTATGGGCCCGGCCGCGGGCTCTTCTTCAACGAAGCCGCGAACACCGCAGCCTGGGTGCGCCGCTCCATGCCGAGCTTGGTGAGCAGGTTCGACACGTAGTTCTTCACCGTCTTCTCGGCCAGGTGCACGCGCTCGGAGATCTGCCGGTTGGTGAGACCCTCGGCGATGAGCTCGAGGATGCGCCGCTCCTGATCCGTGAGCTGCGCGATGCGCTTGTCCTCTTCGGGCCCGGTGCGCAAACGCTCGAGGACCCGCCTCGTCATGGAAGGGTCGAGCAACGACTGGCCGGCGCCGACCCTCCGGATCGCCTCGACGATCGCGGGTCCCTTGATCTCCTTCAGGAGGTAGCCGGCTGCGCCGGCCATGATCGCGTCGAACAGTGCTTCGTCGTCGGCGAACGACGTCAGCATGAGGCACTCGATCTCGGGGTGGCGCGACCGGATGTCGCGGCACACCTCGACACCGTCGCCGTCGGGCAGGCGGACATCGAGCACCGCGACGTTCGGGCGGGTCGGCGGGATCCGCGACAGCGCTTCGTCGGCCGTGCCCGCCTCGCCGACCACCTCCATGTCGTCCTCCAGCTCGAGCAGGTCGCGCAGGCCGCGCCGCACGATCTCGTGGTCGTCGAGCAGGAACACCCGCGTCTTCGATTGCTGTGTCTCCACGTCGGTCACTTCTCGGCCTCCTCGACCCGAGAGGCTACGCCCTCGTAGTTCGTGCAGGGGCCGAACCGGCTGGCGCGACGGGCCGAAAGACCCTGTAGCAGGCGTGCAAGGAGCCGCATGCTGGCGACGTGTCGTTCGCCGGACTGATGCTCCACAACCTGCTGACCCGGAGGCTGCGCACCGCGCTCACGGCGCTGGCGGTCGCTGTCGGGGTCATGACGGTGGTGACGCTCGGCGTCGTGACCCACAGTCTGCGGACGACGGCGGCGGCGGTCATGCGCACCGGCCGGGCCGACTTCACGATCGCCCAGAAATCGAGCGCGGACCTGCTCGAAAGCGTCATCGACGACCGGCAGGTCGCCCGTATCAGGAGCTACCGCGACGTCGAGAGCGCCGTCGGCGTGCTCGTCGCGATGACACCCTTGAACCGCGACAACCCGTTGTTCCTCGAGATCGGCATCGCACCGGAGACGCTGGCCGAGTTCGGCGTGACAGTCGTGGCGGGGCGCGCGTACGCGCCAACGGCGTCCGACGAGATCATGCTGGGCTGGCGCGCGGCCGACAACCTGCAGAAGCACGTGGGCGACACCCTGCAGATCGACCGCAACGTCTACCACGTCGTGGGCATCTTCGCGACCGGCCAGCCGTTCGGTGACTCGGGATCGACGCTGCCGCTGATCCATCTGCAGGCCTACGAACGAAAGCCCGGGGACGTCACGCTCGTGTTCGTGCGGACCCGACCGCGCACCCGCGTCGACGCGTTGCGCAAGCAGATCGAGTACGACAACCCGCAGATGGCGACCGTTCGCACCGCGAGCGAGTTCGGGCGTGTCGACCGCAACCTGGTGTTCATCGAAGCCGCGCAGAAGGGTGCGACCGTGCTCGCGTTCGTGATCGGCTCGATCATCGTCATGAACGTGATGCTGCTGTCGTTCTTCGAGCGGATCCGGGAGTTCGGCGTGCTGCGTTCCGTTGGATGGTCCCGGTCCAGGGTGGTCACGCTCGTCATGGGGGAGGCGCTGCTCGTCAGCGTCCTCGGTGCCGGCGTGGGGGTCGGCTTGTCGTTCGCGGCCGCGAAGGTTCTCGAGAACCTGCCCTCGCTCGCGGGCATCCTCCACCCCGACTTCACCCCTGGCGTGTTCGGCGAAGCGCTGTACATCGCCGCGGGAATCGGCTTCCTCGCGGCTCTCTATCCCGCAGCCCGGGCCGCCCGCCTCGAGCCGCTCGCCGCGCTGCGCCGCGAATGAGGGCGAGGACCGTGATGACCGCCACGACCGGCACCGACCTCGCGGGTGGAGCGTCGAGGACGCGCACACCGGCATCGAGCGGTCGGCTCGACGCCGTCGACGTGCACAAGCACTACGACCGCGGGCACGTGCGCGCGCTCAACGGCGCGACGTTGCACGTCGCCGCGGGCGAGTTTCTCGCCCTGACGGGCCCGTCGGGGTCCGGGAAGTCGACCCTCCTCCATCTGTTCGCGGCGCTCGACCGGCCCACGTCCGGCCAGATCGTCGTCGCCGGCCGCGACCTGGCGACGATGCGCCGCCTCGATCCGTACCGGCGTGAGACGGTGGGACTCGTCTTCCAGTTGCACAATCTGCTGCCGCACCTCACCGCCGGCCAGAACATCGAGGTGGCGATGTTCGGCACGCACCGTTCGCGAGCCGAGCGACGCGCACGTGCGACGCTGTTGCTCTCCGAGCTGCAGCTGGGCGGGAAGGCGCGCCGGCGTCCACCGGAGCTCTCGGGCGGGGAGCGCCAGCGGGTCGCGATCGCACGCGCGCTCGCCAACGAACCGGGCATCCTGCTCGCCGACGAGCCGACAGGGAGCCTGGACTCCGAGGCCGTAAAGGACACGCTGGCGCTGTTCCAGCGGCTGCGCGTCGAGCGCGACCTCACCATCGTGCTCGTCACGCACGACCCTCAGGTCGCGGCTGCCGCCGACCGCTGCGTGACGATTCGGGACGGCCGCGTGATCGATTGATGCGGCTTCGCCGCCCGATCAGTCGCGCAGTGGGACCTGCCAGTGGAGCCGTGTCCCGTCGCCCTGTCCCGTCACGATGGTGAGATCCCCCCCGAGGGACCTGGCGCGCTGGCGCATGTTCTCCAGACCGCTCGAGTGGTGTGTTTCCGGGATCCCGATGCCGTTGTCGGTGACGACGATCGCAATGGAATCGCGCACTGCCACCTCGACGACGACCTGCGTCGCGTGTGCGTGTCGCGCCGCGTTCGACAGCGCTTCGCGAACGACCGCGAGCGCGTGCGGAAGGACGTCGTCGGACATTCCGACGTCGACGGGACCGTCGAAGCGCACGGCGGGTTCGAATCCGAGTGGCCCGGTCGCGTCGGCGACCACGCGCAGGATCTCCCCACGCGGGCCGGCCTGCTCTTCCGTCGATGCTCCGAGCGCGAAGATCGAGGTGCGGATGTCGATGATGGTCTGATCCAACTCACGGACCGACGACGCGATGCGATCGACCGCGTGCGGGTTGTCGACGAGCCGCATGCTCCCCTGGAGGTTGAGACCTGCCGCGAAGAGCCGCTGGATCACCAGATCGTGGAGATCACGGGCGATTCGCTCACGATCTTGGATCAGCAGCAGCGCCTCACGGTCTTCGCGTGCCCGGCTCAGCTCGAGACCGAGCGCCGCTTGCCCGGCGAGCGTCTCTGCGACGGCGACGTCGTCATCCGAGAAACCGACCGCGCCGGGTTGTCGCACGACGATCAGTACGCCCGGCACGCTCCCGCTCGAGATCGGCACGCCGAGCGCGGGGCCCGACTCGGCGGGACCGCCCGTATCGGCCTCACGGAACCGGCAGCTCTCTCCTTGTGCGAGCACCTCGGCGGCGAACGGCTCGGCGAGCTGCTGTCCGGTAGTCGGTGCGCCCTCGCCCGCGGTCGCCGTCACACTCAACCCGTCGGGATCGCCGATCAGGATGGTCGCTCCATACCCTTCGAGCAGGTCGCATGCGTGTTCGCAGATCATCGTGAGCGCGCCGTCGACCGGCGCGCCCGATAGGAGCGCCAGCCGGATCTCGGCCGACGCGGCCTGCTGGCGCTCCCGCTTGTGCTCCTCGACGAGCAGCTGCCGGAGTCGGGCCTCTGCGACCTTGCGCTCGGTGATGTCGCGCGAGAACCACGAGAATCCGAGGAGGTTCCCGTCGCCGTCGCGAATGGCCGACATCGAGACGGCGACGTCGACGCGACTGCCGTCCTTGCGCACCTGCTGTGTATCGCGCGCGCCCAGCGACTCCCCGTTTGCGGCGGCGCCCAGCAGCTCCTCGAACACGTCCGACTGGTCTGCGGGGATCAGCACGGAGATGTGGTGGCCGCGCAGCGCGTCCTCCGTGTAGCCGAACATGCGCTCGGCGCCGGGATTCCAACTGGTGATCTCGCCCTCGACGGTCATGGACACCATGGCGTCCTGCGAGGACTGCACGATGGCCGCGAGGCGCGCCTGCGCCTCCGTCGCGGCCACTCGATCGCTGATGTCGCGGATCGCGGCGACGACGAGCGGCGAGTCGACGTTCGTCACGGGCGCCAGACTGATATCGACGGGAAACTCTGTGCCGTCGCGACGCCGGCCCGACAGGCGCAGCCCCGCGCCCATGGCCCGCGCGCGCGGCGCGGCGGAGTACTCCGCCCGGTGGCCCCGGTGGCGATGGCGGAACCGCTCCGGGATGAGGATCTCGACCGGCCGGCCGACGAGCTCGCCCAGCTCGTAGCCGAACTGCGCAGCCGTCTGCTCGTTCGCCGAGACGATGGTGCCGTCTCCGTCGACGACGACCGCCGCGTCCGGCACGAGCGCAACGAACGCCTCGAGCAGCTCCCCGGCAGGAAACTTCGTGGTGCTCAACTCGCCTGGATCCACCACGCTCACCGGGATGCTTGCGATTCGCGAGGGCCCGTGCAGGTGCGTGCTCGTCGCATCGTCCCACCCTGCCGGTCGTGCTGGCACCACCATTTCGCCACGGATGCTCCTGTTACGAAAGGGCGGTCGGCGGCGAAGCCCGAGCGGCTCCCACCAGCCGCGTCACTCGAGGTCGAGATTGTTTCCGTCGGCCCCACGATAGCGCCCGTGCGCGGGATCGGAACCCTGGTCAGGAGGCGAACGCGGCTCGGGGCTGCGGCGGCGGGATGCGCCGGCCCGAGACGATGTCAGGCACGAGCCTGACGAAATGCGGCTTGGGAGCGCGTGCCCACGGGATGAGTGGAAGCTGACGGGCGCGGGCGATCTCAGGCGGATCCGTGAGGACCTGCGCGTTCCCGCGGATCAGCACGCTCCAACCCGCGTGGTTCCTGATGTCGATCTCGTCCACCTCGAACGCGACCCTCGCGTGGTTCAGGCACGCGTCGAACTTCGTGCCCTCGGCGGTGCGGAAGACGATCGCGTCGTCCTCGTCGACGACGAAGTTCACCGGCAGCACCAGCGGCTCGCCGTCCGCGATCACGGCCACGCGCCCGACATGGGCATGGCGGAGCAGAGCCATGCATTCGTGCCGTTCGATTGCGTCCAACATGGTCCGACCGTCGTACACCATCACGCGCTCATTCTTCCTCTTCGTGGCTGTGCATCACGACCACCGGGCAGTGCGCGTGTTCCGCAACGTGTTGGCTCACCGAGCCCAACAGGAGTCCTCTGAACCCGCCGCGACCTCGACAGCCCACCACGACCATGGCCGCGCCCGACGAGAGCTCGACCAACGCGGCCGACGCCGGTCCGCGCACGACCTCTGCCGTCAGATCGAGCCGGTCGGCGTCCGCGCCAAGGGCCTGCTCCACCGTCTCCTTGGCAACCTGCTGTGCCGCATCCACCAGTGTCTGGCCTGCGAGCGGAGGCTGATACACCGCGCTGGCCACGAACGGGGGATACGTCCAACACGACACGACCGTGATTCCCGTACCGTGCGTCTCGGCTTCCCGAGCCGCCCAGCGCAGTGCTTCGATCGAAGAGCGGGAGCCGTCCACACCGACGATGATCCGTCCTGTTCCTGCTCTCGTCGTGCTCATGCCCTCACCTCGCGATCAACGCTGAGCAACCGGGGAACGCGGCTCCTCGGCGTACCCGAAGATGACTTCACCCGTGATCGGCCGCACGACGTCGGCGAGCTCCGCAGCGATGTTGATCAAAAGGTCGTCGACGCTCAGCACTCCGATCACGCGGTCCCCGTCCATCAGCGGGAGCCGTCTGAACCCGTGGGTGCGGAAGATCGGGAGCGCATCACGCATGTCGGCAGTGCCGTCGAGCGTCACCACGTCGGGCGTCATGACAGCGTCGACCCGCGCGTCCGCGGGAACACCGTTGGCCAGACCTCGAACCACGAGATCCCGGTCTGTGGCTATGCCACTGATCGTGCCGTCAGCGGCGACCACGACGACGGCTCCGACCACGTGACGGTTCATCAACGCGGCCGCTTCCCTGATCGACGTGGACGGTGTGACGGTGACCATCGGCTTCCGAACCGCCTCGTTCGCACGCATCCGAACTCCTCCTCGTCTCGGTTTCAGCAAACCGCGCCCGCGTCCACAGCGGGAAGGGACGAAAGTCACGGTCTGCCGGGCACTCCGGCGTCAGGCCGGCTGGCCCGCCATCTCCGGCGGATGGACCGTGGTGGTCCCGGTCGCCGCGATCCGCGCGTCGAGCAACCGGTCCACGAGCTCACCCGTCGAGACGACCTCGCGGCCCGTGAGCGCCAGCTCTGCACGGGCCAGCGCTGCGCGCAGATCGTCCGCGCCCGCCAACGGCGCGAGCGCGGCGTCGACCATCGAGAACATGCCGACCACCTCGGCGTTGGTGAACAGCTCGCGCGAGCTGCCGAACGCCAGCGCCGCATCGATCGTGGCGACGAGATCGTCGGCAGGCTCCGGCACGGAGGCGAGCGGCCTGGCCGGTTGATGGGTCATCAGTGCACGCATGTCCATCTCCTCGATCCGGTGGCCCGCCTCCCGGCGCCCTCTGTGCAGGGTCGCCGAATCGGGCGCTCGGTTGCAGGGCCGCGCGGCACTCGCCCGGCGGGTCATTGGTCCCCTCTTGGATCTGCGGTCGCGGCGCGGCGGCGCAACACGGCGCGGCGTAGCTCGTCGGCGCCCCACACCACGAAGGGGAACGGGACCGTGAGCAGCAACAGCTGGGGCGGAAGTGCGGCGCCACCGAGGAGATGCTGCAGTGGCCGGAGGTAGATGATCGCGGCGGCGAGGCCGAGCTCGAACCCGATGCCGAGCCACAACAGGCGATTCGAGAACAGACCCACCGAACGCAACGACGCCCGTTCGGTGCGCGCCGCGAATGCCGTGCCGATCTGGCCCATGACCATCGCGAGGAAGGTCATGGAGGTTGCCTGCAGGTACGCATGGTGCAGCGGCTGCCCGCTCGAAACCGCATCACCAGGATGCCAGCCGGCACGGATCAGCACGAAGAAGAACGCGCCCATCTGCAAGACGGCCGCGATGAGCCCGAGAAAGAGCCACGCGCGAAGCAACATGGCCCGGTCGATGACGCCTTCACTGCGCCGGCGCGGTGGTCGCTCCATCACACCGGGCTCCGCCGGCTCCCGGCCGAGCGCGAGGGCCGGCAGGGTCTCGGTGCCGACATCGAACGCGAGCAGCTGCAGCACCGTCAACGGAAGCGGAACCGCGCCGCGCGCGAGCGCGAAGACGAGGAACGGAGCCACCTCGGGTGTGGCGTGGGCGAAGATGTAGAGGATGAACTTGCGGATGTTGTCGTAGACGCGCCGTCCTGCTTCCACGGCCGCGACGATCGTCGCGAAGTTGTCGTCGGTCAGCACCATGGTGGACGCCTCGCGAGCGACATCGGTTCCCGACCGGCCCATCGCCACGCCGATGTCGGCGCTGCGGAGGGCCGGCGCGTCGTTGACGCCGTCACCCGTCATCGCGACGACGTGGCCGTCGGCACGCAACACGTCCCCGATGCGCAGCTTCGCCTCGGGTGAAGCGCGGGCGAAGATCAGCTCCTGCTGTTCACGCAACAGCGCCTCGAGGCGGGTCTCGGGCATCCGGTCGAGCTCCACGCCCGTGATCACCACTGGCTCCGCGGTCACGATGCCGAGCTGGCGTGCGACCGCGCACGCCGTGAGCGGGTGATCGCCCGTCACCACGATGATCCGTATCCCGGCGCCGCGGCAACGACGCACGGCGTCCGCGACCTCGGGACGCACAGGGTCCTCCAACGCCGCCAAACCGAGAAACGTAAGGCCGCGTTCGGCCTGTTCGCGCTGCGGAGGCATGGATTCGGTCTGCGCCAGGCACCGGGTCGCGAACGCGAGCACCCTCAACCCGCCTCCGGCATAGGCGTCGACCTGTCGCGTGACCTTGTCGCGCCAGGACGAGCTCAGTGGTTCGGGTCTACCGTCGGCGCCGACGATCGCCGTGCACCGCTGCAGCAGCGCCTCCGACGCACCCTTTGTATCGACGCATGCGACGCCGTCTCGCTCGTCGATCGTCGACATGAGCTTGAGCGCGGGATCGAAGTGGAACAACCGGCGGCGGGTGACGGGCTCGTTCTCGGGAAGCCCGTCGGATCTGCCGACGAATTCGAGCAGCGCGAGCTCTGTCGGATCTCCTGTTGCCTCCGCACCGGCGAGCACAGCGTTGTTGCAACTCACCATGACGTTCTCGATGGGACGGAGGTCCGCGGCGTAGGCCCGTCTGCTTCCGGTCCACGGCGTCCATACCTCCGCAACACGCATGCGGTTCTGGGTCAACGTGCCGGTCTTGTCGGTGCAGATCACGTCGGTCGACCCGAGCGTCTCCACCGCGCTCAGCCGCTTCACCACGGCGTTGCGTCGGGCCAGCCCGCGTACCCCGATCGCCAGCGCGAGGGTGATCACCGGAAGAAGACCTTCGGGGACGTTGCCGGCAATGAGGCCGACGGCGAACACGGTCGCGTCCGACCATGACAGCCCGGCGCCGAACGTCGCCAGGGGGAGGAACGCGACCGCCAAGCCGACCGCGATCGCCGCGATGAGCCACGCGACCTTGCGCACCTGGCGCTCGAGAGGACTGACATCGTGAACGACCCTTTGTGACAGGGCGGCGATGCGCCCGATCTCCGTGTGCATACCGGTTGCCACGACCACCGCCCGGGCTTCGCCTCCGGTGCAGGCCGTGCCGCTGAACGCGACGTCACGGGCCTCGAGCAAGGGCATGTCGGAATCGGTCCACTCCGCCGAGCGCGCGACGGGCATCGACTCGCCGGTCAGCATCGACATGTCGAGCTCGAGCGTGCCTTCGAGCAGGCGCACGTCGGCCGAGACACGGTCGCCCTCCTCGATCAGGATCACGTCACCGGGCACGAGTTCGACGGCGTCCACCACCGTGACTCGAGAGTCGCGGATCGCGTTGGCGTGCGACGGCAGATATGCGGTCAACGCCTCGACGGCCCGCTCCGCCTGAGCCTCTTGAAAGAACGCGAACACGGCGTTGAGCACGATCACGACGACGATCGCGACGGCCACCGCGACGATGCCGGCCAGCCACGCGAGACCCCCCGCGGCCCAGAGCAGCAGGGCGAGCGGATGTGTGAACTGCCGGCCCAACTCGCGCCAGAGCCGGTGCTCGTCCCGACGTCGCAGCTCGTTGGGACCGAAGTGGACCAGCCGCCGCTGCGCTTCACGGGTCGCGAGCCCGTCGCGCGACGTGCGGAGGTCCCGCAGGAGCCGATCCAAGGGTTCCGTGGCGTCGACCTGTTCCTCGGCAAACGGCGCGGTGACGCTCACAGGCCACACCTCCGAAAAAGACGAAGGTCCTGCGACCCGGTCGTCGACGAGACGGGCCGGTCGCAGGACCTGTCGGGAAGGCCTCTTCGGTCAGTCGGCCTACACGAGAGCTTCGTGCTGCGGACGGGTGACGGTTTCGACGGCCTTCTGAATGCTGCGCTCGTGCATCACGTAACCGAGTGCGAGGGCGACGAACACGGCGAGGGCGCCGAGCAGGGCTGCAATACCGACCCAGTACGCGATCGCGCCCATCGTCGCCCAGCCCCACACGTTGAGCAGCAGACCACGAAGGGTCTCACCCTTGAACAGCGTGTTCGCTTGAGCCTGGAGCTTCGCGTTGTTGGGATCCTGCTGTGCCGCCGCGCTCACCTGGGAGTAGGTCCTTCCGCCGGCGACCGACCGGAGGTGCTTCCTGATGAACTGGTCGGCATAGGCCTTTGCCTTCGGGCCGTTGTCGACGAGCTGACCGGCGTAGCGCTGCAGACCGGGGAACTCCTTCGGGTCGAGCTGTGAGCTGCCCTTCGCGGGGAACCTGATGTTCTGCTCGCTCAGCTGCGAGTGCACGATGTTGCTGGCGAAGCTGTGGCCCCAGAGCAGCAAGCTGCCGCCCACGCTGAGGACGAAGAACAGAACCGACCCGATGATGACGAGTGTCGGCACTGTCCTGAGCCAGTTCCGTAGTTTCACGATGCGCTCCTTCGACGGCCGGCGTGTCGTCCGCGCCGGTACTGCCGACATCATCGGTGGAGGCGTCCCGGTCGAGGGAGGTGCGGAAGGTAGGAGGTCGTGGGACGAAACGCACTCGTGTTCGGGTCTTTGGTCCTTCGTCGCGATGTTCCGCCACCCTGGTCGGCAAGAGGCCTTTCGGCCTTCCGCGCCGGGGCGCTCGCCTCTCGCTTCGCGCCCGGTGCCGTCGGACCATTGAGAAGATGAAGAGCGGTACCGACCGCGCGAACGGCGTGGGCCGGAAGGGAATGGAGCGCACCATGGATGTGCACCTGGAGCCCCAAGACGTCGACGCGCTGATCGAGGTGTTGACGGAGACGATCCCGGACCTGAGCCCGGAGATCGCCGACACCGACAACCCGGGCTACAGGCAGATGCTGTTGCAACGGCGGACGCGACTCGAAACCGTCCTCGCGAAGCTGCGTTCTGCAACGCAGCGGACCTCGGCCGACCACACGAACGCCGTTCACGGCTGATCATCGGCTCTCGATGGAGGAACCCGCCGCCGTCGCGGAGACCCATTCGGCCTGCGTGTTTCTGGTGGGGGACCGCGCGTACAAGCTCAAGAAGCCGGTGAGGCTCGACTTCCTGGATTTCACGACCCGGGAAAGGCGGGAAGCAGCCGTTCATCGCGAGGTCGAGCTGAACCGCCGGCTCGCTCCCGACGTCTACCTGGGCGTCGCGGACGTCGTCGGGCCGGACGGCGATGTGTGCGACCACCTCGTCGTCATGCGGCGCATGCCCGCGACGCGCCGGCTCAGCACACTCCTGCGTTCCGGAGTGCCGCTCGACCGCGAGATCGACGAGATCGCGCGGACGGTCGCCGCCTTTCACGCACGGGCCGCCGCGTCACCGGAGATCGCGATCGCCGGCCGGCCCGAATTCGTGAGCGACAAGCTCGACCGTGACCTTGCCGAGCTCGGCGTCTTCGCCGACGCGATCGTGAGCGGCGCGAAGCTCGACGAGGTGGGCAGGCTCACGCGGACGTATCTCGCCGGTCGTGAACCGCTGCTCGAGCAGAGGGTCGCCCACGGCTTCATACGGGACTGCCACGGTGACCTGCTCGCAGACGACATCTTCTGCCTGGCGGACGGTCCGCGCATCCTCGATTGCATCGATTTCGACGACAGGCTGCGGCATTGCGACGTTCTCTCGGACGTCGCCTTTCTCGCCATGGATCTGGAGCACCTCGGCGCTGCGACGCTCGCGGAACAGCTCATGGTGCGCTACCGGGAGCTGACGAACGAGCACCACCCGGAGACGCTCGCGCACTACTACATCGCTTCCCGGGCGCTGATCCGGTCCAAGGTCGCGTGCGTGCGGACGAGCCAGGGTGAGTCGTCAGCCGCGGAGCTTGCCACGACGTTGCTCGAACTGGCGCGACAGCATCTCCGTCGAGCCCGGGTGCGGATGGTCCTCGTGGGTGGTACACCCGGCACGGGCAAGTCGACCCTTGCGACGCGTCTTGGTGACCGGCTGGGATGGGTGGTGCTGCGCTCCGACGAAGTACGCAAGGACGTCGCCGGACTCGGTCACGCGACACATGCCGAAGCGCGGCTCGGCGAAGGTATCTACGACGCCGCGACGACGAACGCGACATACGAAGCGCTGCTCGACCGTGCCCGCACCGCGCTCGATCTCGGTGAACCGGTGATCCTCGACGCCTCATGGTCACGACAACACTGGCGCGACCAGGCCTCACGGGTCGCGCGCGAAACTGCCAGCGAGCTCGTGGAGCTCCAGTGCGACGTGCCGGCGGAGACGGCCGTGCGACGCGTCGAGCATCGCCGAGCCGTCAGCACGGATCCGTCGGATGCGACCGCCGCCGTCGTCATGTCGATGCGCACCACGTTCGATCCGTGGCTCTCTGCTCGCCTCATCGAGACCGACGCCTCACCCCGGAGTGTCGAGGACGCGGTGCTCGCGATCCTCGACGACGAGTGACTCCGTGCGTGAAATGTCAGGTGGCCGGCGTCGAGCCGCGCGGCTGCTCGGGTGCGGTCCGGTAGTCGCCGAAGACGCCGTCACGGTCGCTCAACGCAGACGTCAGCCCTCGCTCGCGCGTCCGGGCCACGAAGTCGTGCAGGCTCTTTTGGTGCGTGCCGAGCGCGCACATCTCGGTGCCGGCCCGGATCGCCGTCCGCAGCCCCATGATCTCCATCCCGCGATGGACGATCCGCTTGTTCAACGACACGATGTCGGGCGGCATCTTCGCGATGCGGGAGGCGATCTCGACCACGCCCTCGTCGAGCTCCTCGACCGGGAACGCGCGGTTCGCCCAGCCCCGCTCGACCGCCTCGATGCCGGAGATCGAGTCGCCGGTCAGCATCATCTCCATCGCCGTACGCATGCCGACGAACCAAGCGTGAAAGTGCATGTCGGGTACGCCGAACCGCACGGCCGGGTACCCCATCTGCGCGTCTTCCGCGACGTAGACGAGATCGCATCCGGTTGCGAGCTCGCTGCCGCCGGCCAGGCAGTAGCCGTGAACCTGCGCGATGACCGGCTTGGCGAGATCCCAGATGCTCATCCAGCTCTCGGTCACGTGACGCGGCCACTGCCCCTCACCCGCCGCCGTGTAGAACGGCATCTCGTGGCCCTCGTTTCCGCCGCCGAGGTCGTAGCCGGCGGAGAAGGACGGTCCTGCACCCCGGATGATCTGCACGCGGACCGAGCCGTCCTCGTCGCCTTCGCGGAGTGCCTGTAACAGCTGGCCGCGTAGCGGATGGTTGAGCGCGTTGCGCTTCTCCGGTCGGTTGAGCGTGATGCGGCGAACGCCCGGCGCAGGGTCGTCGAGCAGGACGAGGTCGTAATGGTCGTAGTTCGCGGCGTGCTGCACGGGTTCCTCCAGGGCGATCGCGACGGGCCAGTCTTGCCCGCAGGCGAAGGGGCTCGCCCGGTCGACGCTCGGGGATGTAGGAAGTGGCATGCATGACATCGTGATCAGAGGTGGCACGATCGTCGACGGCACGGGCGCGCCGCGGCGCACCGGCGACCTCGCGATCGACGGCCGCCTGCTCACGCAGGTCGGCGGCAAAGTTGAGAGCAAGGGCCATCGTGAGCTCGACGCCGATGGGCTGGTGGTCGCGCCGGGCTGGGTCGACATCCACACCCACTACGACGGCCAGGTCACATGGGACCCCGAGCTGACGCCGTCGAGCTGGCACGGTGTCACCACCGTCGTGATGGGCAACTGCGGCGTCGGTTTCGCGCCCGTGCGTGCAGGCGCGGAGTCGTTCCTCATCGAGCTGATGGAGGGTGTCGAGGACATCCCCGGCTCAGCGCTCCACGAGGGCATCGCCTGGCAGTGGGAGAGCTTCGGCGAGTACCTCGACGTCCTCGATCGCACGCAACGCGTCCTCGACGTCGCCGCGCAGGTGCCGCACGCGGCGGTGCGCGCGTACGTGATGGGCGAGCGTGCGCACGAGGAGGCCACCGCCGACGAGGTTCTGGTCATGGCGCGGCTCGTCGAGAGCGCGCTGCGCGCCGGGGCGATCGGCTTCACGACCTCGCGCACGATCCTTCACCGTTCGAAGCACGGCCACGTGCCGGGAACGTTCGCGCCGGCCGACGAACTGCTCGCGATGGGCGAGGCGATGGGCCGGGTCGGACGGCGCGCCTTCGAGGTCGTGTCCGATCACATCGGGACGGCGCCGGAGATCGAGATGCTCGTCGATCTGGCGAAGTGCAGCGGCGCGACGGTGACCTACGCGCTGGCGCAGTCCCCGTTCGACGCCGGCATGCATCGACGGGCACTTGACGAGGCCAGGCGATACATCAGTGAGGGCGTTGCGATCGTTCCGCAGGTCTCGTCGCGTCCTACCGGCATGCTCTTCGGCCTGCAGTCGTCATTGCACCCGTTCATCACACATCCGACGTACCGAGTGCTGCGGGACCTGCCGCTCGAAGCACGTGTCGCTCGTCTCCGCGATGCCGAGGTCCGTGCCCGCCTCGTCGGCGAGTCGCCCTCGACCCGCGACCGTGTCGCGGCAGGGCTCATGACGCGCTTCGGCCAGATCTTCCCGTTGGGCGATCCGCCCGACTACGAGCCGGCGCCCTCGACGTCGGTCGCGGCTGTCGCCGAACGGGAAGGCCGGAACCCCCAGGAGGTCGCGCTCGACTGGCTGCTCGAGCGCGACGGTAAGGCGCTGCTGTTCGCGCCGCTCGCGAGCTACAGCGACTGCAATCACGACGCGATCCGCGAGATGATGACGCATCCGGCGTCGGTGCTCGGCTTGTCCGACGGCGGCGCGCATTGCGGGCTCATCTGCGACGCGTCGATGCCAACCACATTGCTGACGCACTGGGTGCGGGACCGTTCGAGAGGTGAGCGCATCGAGCTCGAACAGGCGGTGCGGCTGCAGACGTCGCGCACGGCGGAGGTCTACGGGTTCGCGGACCGCGGCACGCTCGCGCCCGGCCTGCGCGCCGACGTGAACCTCGTCGACCTCGACCGCCTCATCCTCCACGAGCCCGAAATGGTCTTCGACCTGCCCGCGGGTGGCCGCCGGCTCGTGCAGCACGTCGACGGCTACGAGGCGACGATCTGCGGCGGCGAGGTGACGTTCGCCGGAGGGGAACCAACCGGTGCGCGCCCCGGTGGCCTCGTCCGAGCCACCTGAGGCCCGGGCCGCCCTGGTCGTCTACGGGCGCGCCTTTTGAAACCAGAGCGACCCGCTACGAGCCCGGGTGCGGCGTGACCAGCATGCGCGTGTTGTCGTGCATGATCTTGCGGACGTCGGTCGCCGGGAGGCCGTCGATCTCCTTCACGAAGCTCGTTGGTTCGCTCAGGCCCTCCGCGTGCGGGAAGTCGGAGCCGAACAGCACACGGTCCGCGCCGATCCGCTCCACGAGCTTCATGACGTTGTCCTCGAAGAAGGGTGAGACCCAGACGTGCTCGAGGAACAGCTCGTAGGGGTCGGCATCGAAGAATCCCGGCATCTGGACCGAGATGGTCCGCAGCTTGCTGAGCAGGGGCGCTACCCATCCCGACCCCGTCTCGATGGTGGCGACACGCAGGCGCGGAAACCGTTCGAACAACCTGTCTGCCATCAGCGACGCCATCATGTCGTGAATCGGGCTCGCTGACAGCAGTCGCTTCAGGGCCGGGATCCGGAACGACTCCGTCTCGCCGCTGAGGCCCCAGATCTGCTCATAAGGCGCGTAGCTGGCGTCGCCGCCGTGGATCACGAGCGTGACACCGGCCTCGTTCAGGAGACTCCAGAACGCGTCGTGCGATGGGTCGCCCGGTGTGCGGCGCCGCTCGAAGCCGAACACCGACGCCGGTCGCATGAGCACGACACCGGCGTCGTGCTCGAGCGCATGCCGCAACTCCGCGACCGCCCAGTCGACGTCGACCAGCGTGATGTACGGCGCCCCGTAGATCCGCCCCTGGTAGTTGTAGCCCCAGTCGTCCTGCAGCCAACGGTTGAACGCGCGGAACGCCGCGGTGAGCGCTTCCGGATCGTGCTCCAGCGCGCTCTCCATACCGACGCCGAGGGTCGGCAGCATGATGCAGGCCTCGAGGCCCTGCTCGTCCATCAAGCGCAGTCGAGCGGCTCGATCCCGATACTCCGGACGGTCCTCGATCGGCTCGAGCTCGCCGAAGGCGGCCCGCATGTTGCCGACGCCGGCCTTGGCTCGGAAGTAATCGGCCAACGCGCCGGGCTTCGAGACGTTCTCGAAGGTCGGGTTGGGGATGAACCGGTTGATCGTGCCACCGACCAGCAGACGCTCCTTGCCCTCGATGGTCGCCCACTGCACGGCCCGCTTCCGCATCGAGGGGTCGAGGTGACGGGTGAATGCGTCGAGCGCCTCGTAGTAGTGGTTGTCGGCGTCGAAGACCCGAAAGTCCAGCATGCTCGGTTACCTCTCGCTCGGCCGTCTGCAGCGTTGTGTCGCCGCCGCGAACCTACCGCCGATGATCAACCTCCCCGCCTCCGCGGCGCTACTGCCTCGTGAACGACTTCGCGTCGGCGATCGTCGGCGGATTCGCGTTCTCGAAGCACAGGAACGGCTTGCCGGGCGTGCCGAAGATCGGCACGAACTGGCTGTTGTGGATCTGGACGAACGCCTGACATGACAGCGGGTAGTGCTTGTCGACGTGCTGTCGCGTCCAGTTGACCGGCGGGATCATGCCGTCCGCGTCGTAGGCGGTCAGCTTGTTCAACGCGTCGACGACCTTCTGCCGCGTGAAGTTGGGCCCCGCGAGCCGGAGGCCGGTCACGAACTCGGCCGCGTTGACCCAGCCGATCTCCGCGTTCTCGGTCTTCTTGTAGCCGCCCTTGTCCATCCACGTGATGAAGTCTTTGAGCGCAGGGAAGATCGGTCGCGTCTCGAGGGGTGCTTCCTGCACCTGCACGATCGAACCCTCGAAGAACCCCCCGTTCTTGGCCACGAAGTCGTGGTCGTAGCCGTTGGGCAGGTACTGGATCGCGTTCAGGCCTTGTTGGCGCATTTCCCGCGCCAGCGTGAGCACGCCATTGCTGTCCATACACGTCGTGACGAAGTCGACGTTGGAATCGACCATCTTCTTCACGTCGGCGCTCACATCGGTGACACCGAACGACAGCGCCTTGGTCGAGTAGACGACCTTCGCCGTGGGGAACTTGTTGAAGCTGGCCACGACACCGTCGAGACAGTCGGCCGACTGCGCCACGTTGTACGCGAGCACGGCCACCCGCGACTTGTGCAGGCGCCGCACCATGTCCGGGACCTGAACGCCGGGGCAGTCGCCTCCAATGCACAACGCGCCGACCTGCGGGAAGAAATTCGGCGGGCCGATCCAGTCGCTCTGGATGTTCCATCCGAACGTCGGAACGTTGTTGCTCGCCAACAACGGCGCGCCGGTGAACAAGATCGTGTGCATGGGCAGTGCCGCGAAGATGTTGTCCTGGGCGAGCATCGCCTGCACTTCACGCTGGTTGTTCGACAGGTTGTCGTCGTGACGCTTCGCGATGACCAGCTTTCGTCCGTAGACGCCGCCCTCGGAATTCACCATGTCGAAGTAGGCCTGCACGCCGTCGTACGCCGTGCCGTACAGAACACCGATCGGATTCGTCGTCGCGGTCACGCCCGCCACTCGGATCTCGTTGGACGAGACGCCGGGCTCGGCGACGCCGGGGTACGTCGTCTGCGTCGCCGTTGTCGCCGAACCGCCGCTCGTCGTGGTGCCCTTGCTCCCGCCGGAGCTCGAGCTCGAGCACGACGCCGCCGCGAGCACCGTGGCCATCACCAACACGACCCAACGAACGCGCATCCGATGTTCCCCCCGGATCCTCGAACGCCACGACGGCCAGATGCTACGGGGATTCCGCCCTCGCGTCCCGTGCACCCTCGTGATGCGTGGTGGTCGCCTCGCCGTAGGATGCCGCTATGCCGGACTTCGAAACGCTGCAATACGAGGAGATCGACGGTGTCGCCTGGGTCACGCTCGACCGGCCCGAGGTGCACAATGCCTTCAACTTCCAGATGCAACGCGAGCTGAAGGACCTCTGGCGGGGTCTGCGCTCCAACGACGACGTGCGCTGCGTGGTGCTCACGGGCGCCGGCGAGAAGGCGTTCTGCGTCGGCATCGACCGGTCCGAGATGATGGGCGGCTGGGAGTCCGGCGGCGACGTCGGGTCCCGTCCGGAAGGCGCCACCGCGTCGACCGGGCAGACAGGAGCGACGCCGTGGCACTTCGACGATCCCGGCGACAACCTCGGTCCGAAGACGAACGACCTCTGGAAGCCCGTGGTGGCGGCCGTCAACGGGATGGCGTGCGGGGGAGCGTTCTACATGCTCGGCGAGGTCGACGTCGTCATCGCCGCCGACCACGCCACCTTCTTCGACCCGCACGTCACGTTCGGCATGACGATGTGCTTCGAGTCGATGCACCTGCTGCAGAAGATGCCGTTCCACGAGGTCATGCGGCTCGCGTTGCTCGGCTCGCACGAGCGCATGTCGGCCGAGCGTGCGCGTGAGGTCGGATTCGTCACAGAAATCGTGCCGCTCGCCGAGCTGCACGATGCCGCCGAGTGGGTCGCCACCCGCATCGCGTCAGCACCCCCAGTCGCGATCCAGGGCACCGTACGGTCGTTGTGGACCGCGCGTGAGCTGTCACGCATGCAGGCGCTCGACATGGGCCGCGTGCTCATCCGCGTAGGAAGCGATCCCGACTCGCTGTACGCGGGGCAGCAGGCCTTCTCGTCGGGCGAACGCGTGAAGCCCCGGATCCGCTAGTCGGGATCCGTGGGCAGGAAGAACAGGGTGCCGTAGCCGTAACTGCGACGCGGGCGGTGCGGGCGCAGACCGTGGTCGTACTCGAACGCGGTGTAGCCCGCGCGTTCGAGGAGCTCGATGCACGCGGTGGTCGGAGGTGACGCCATCCCTTCGTAGTCGCCCGTCTCGATCGCGATCACCGGTGCCGCGTCCCGGAGGAGGCGCGGCATGCCTTCGAGGATCGAGAGCTCGGCTCCTTCGGCATCGAGCTTCACGACGTCGGGCCGGAGGCCGTGGGCGGACGCGTACTCGTCCAGTGAGATCGTGGCGACGTCGTAGGTGCGCGCCTGGAGCCGCGCGCGCTCTCTCGACGGAGCGCGTGCGTCGCGCAGCACCGTGTTGAGCGCGGAGTGGCGAGACCCGAAATCGAGGAGCGACGTGGTGCCGGCGCGTTCCTTCACGGCTACCTGTTCGACGACGACGTTGTGGAGATGCGCGACATTGTCCCGGAGGAGGCGAGCCGTATCGCGGCTGGGCTCGAACGCGACCACCGTTCCGGTCGGTCCCGCGAGGCGGCCCGCCACGAGCGAGAAGTAGCCGTATTGCGCGCCGACGTCGAAGAACACCATCCCGGGGCGGAAGCGGTCCACGAGCAGCTGTGTGACCTCCGGCTCGATGGCACCGTGCAGGTAGAGGTCGGTCGCAACGATCTCCGGGAGGACGACGCGCAGGAGCTGGCCGTCGAACAGCCGGCACGTCACCTCCGACGGACCGCAGAGTCGCGCGAGCAGCGTGCGAAGTTGCCGGGCCACGATGATCACGGTACGTGCTCCAGCGTCAGCTGCCTCAGCGAGTCGAAGAACGTCGCGGCGGTCGTGGACCACGTCGGCAACGCATCGCCGCGACGCTTCGCCGCCGCGCTCAGTCGCGCCCGCCACCGCGCGTCAGTGGCGAAGCGTTCGAGCGCCGCGGCGAGCGCGGCGACGTCACCGGGACTGATGACCACTCCCTCGACGTCGTGACGCGCGAGGTTGGGCAGGTTGCCCGCGCGCCAGCCCACTACCGGGAGGCCCCACGCGAGCGCCTCGCCGTACACGGTGCCATACGGCTCCCGAT
>CAZJSY010000037.1:1880-25924 GCA_964548555.1 uncultured Burkholderiales bacterium | reverse complement strand
CGGGGGAACCAAAGAGTTGGATCAGACCGAGGCTTTGGCGCGACTCAGTGCACTGGTTCGGCTGCGGTCTTCGCTCCCGGCAGTACGCGGTGCCTCGTCTATGCATGAGCGAGCGGTGTGCTCACCTGCGTTGCCGCACGTTGCCGACGAGCGAACGCACGCGAGTTATCGCGTGCACCACATCACTGCTCCACCGCGAACAGCCGCCACTCATCCGGCACGCCCTTCAGCGCATGTGCACCCCGGTCGGTGAATGTGATCCCCGACCCGGCGACCAAGTCCTTGACCGTTGACGAGACGAGCACCTCGCCGGGTTGCGCCACGGTCGAGACACGTTGCGCGATGTGGACCGCGATGCCGCCGATATCATCGCCGCGCAGCTCGACCTCACCAGTGTGTAGCCCAGCGCGAACGCTGAGCCCGAGGCTGCGTAGGGCGTCTCGGGTCGCGCACCCACACCGGATGGCGCGGGCAGGACCATCGAACATGGCGACGAACTCGTCACCGACGACCTTGACCTCCCGACCACCGAAGCGTTCGAGCTGGCGGCGCACCGTAGCGTCGTGCCGGTCGAGCAGGGCACGCCAGCGATAGTCACCGAGTTCGGTGGCCCGGCGGGTTGATCCGACGATGTCGGTGAACACAGCGTCGCCAAGACCCGGTCGGTGTCGTGGCTCGGTCGGGTGCCGGTGAGGAACTCCAGCATCTCGTCCACCACACCGTCGATGTCACCGAAGTTCGGGAAGGCGTCCGCGCCGGGCAGTTCCACGTACCGGGCATGGGGGATGTGTTCGGCGATGTAGCGGCCGTGCTCGGGCGGAACGAACATCGTGCCCGCTCGGTGCAGCACGAGCGTCGGCGCCCGAATCGAACCCAACACGTGGCGCACATCGACATCGACCGACATCTCGATCAACGACCGCATCGCCGCGGGACTCGCCGCGAGCCGCTGCAGGCGTGCGAGCGCCTGCCGATCCTGCTCGCGACCCGCACCCGGCAGAGCCAAGCGGACCGCGTCGCTGTCAGGATCTCCGAATCCGCGCGCCAGCGCATTCACGAGCACGTCGCGGTGCCCGGCCCAGACGCCGATCCCATCGCCACGGTCAATGATCGACGCGAACGGCGCGAACAAGATCAACCCGGCCGTGCGCTCCGGGTACGTCGCAGCGAACAAGCACGCGACCGCGCTCGCCTGCGTCCCACCGAACAGGAACGCACGCTGCGATCCCACCGCATCCATCACCACGCGCACGTCATCCATCGCGTGCTCCAAGTCCAGCTCCCCCAGCGGCACCGGATCGGACACGCCCGTACCCCGACCATCGAACACAATCAATCGCCCGCACGACGCCAGCCGTTCAAAGAACGGCGCATACGCCTCGATGTCCCACATCGCTGCTGCGTTCAAGAACCAGTAGGGCATAACCACCAGATCGACCGGCCCAGCACCGAGCACCTGGTACGCGAGGTGTACATCACCGCTCCGCGCGTAGCGGGTCTCTGGCATTTCGCTCATGTCAGGGCTCCACCGTGCGGGCATCGGACGCGCCGTCGCCGCGACGGCTCGTACGCTCGTCCCCGAGAGCGAACGGTAACGGATGGCTTCAGTGGGAGGCGACGGGAGCCGAGGAGAGAGCATGAAGCGCACCATCCTGGCCATCCTTACCGCTGTTCTCGGCGTCGGGGCGTGCGGCGGCTCGTCGGCCTCATCGGCCCCGGTGCTCACCGCGGCGCAGCTCGAAAGCCGGGCTGGGCTCGCGCAGTGCGGACCCGACACGTCCCAGGACATGGCGTCGTCGGGCGTCAAGCCGACGGCGAGGCACTCCTGCCAGTACAAGGGCGAGACCGTCGGCGTCGAGACCTACCGCTCTCCGTCGGACTTCGACCAGGCCATGGCCGTGGCGAACTCGAAGGTCGTGTGCAACCTGCTCAAGGGCTTCGGCCGTACACATGTTCCGGTGATCACGGGTCCGACATGGTCGGTGGCGGCGCAGACGGCAACGACGGACGACGAGCTGCACAAGAAGCTCGGGGCCGGGGCGATCACGTACGTTTGCTGACCGATGAAGAAAGTCGCCGTCGCCATCGTGTGTGTCGTGCTCTTCTTCTGGATTGCGTGGACCGTCAACGTCATCCAGGGCCGCACCTACAACGGTCGGCCCATCCGGTGCGGCAACGTCGGTCCGAACATCGTCTGCAATGACGTGCTCAACCACAAGATCACCTACGTCGACCCACCGACGACGAGCACGACGACGACAACCATGTTCGCGCCGGGTGTTGGATGCCCACCGTTCAATCCGCCGAACCAACGCGTCTTCTATGACTTCAACGGGCACCCGTGCCCATGAAGAACTAGGACGCGACGAAACGCCCTGCGCTGTCACTGCGGAACCCGTCGTACTCCCGGGTCATCTGTCCCGCTGTGGCGGTATGGACCGGCACTGACCACGCCCGTTAGTCGGACAGTTCCCGACGGTACGCCTCGACCCGTTCGGGTGGCGGCGCCACGTCGGCGAGCAACGCTACGTGGCGTGAGCGCGGCGACACGTGCCGAGTGAACGCGCCGAACAGGTAGTCGGGATTCTGGCCGCGGGCATCGGCCCACTCGCGGAACGCGTGTGTCGCTACCGCGACTCGTGTTGGGGCTGGCGCCGCCCACGTCGGCGTTTGGGTTCCTGGCGGGGCGCGACCCGGAGCCGTTCGGCGGCTTCGGCGTGGCCGGTTTCGAGTTGGCGGCTTCGTTCGAGTTCGGCGTTGACTTCAGCGCCGATCAGTAAGGCGAGGTTGGTAAGCCACATCCAAACCAAGAAGATGATGACCGCGCCGAGGGCGCCGTAGGTCTTGTTGTACGAACCGAAGTTGGCGACGTACACGGCAAACCCGCCAGAGGCGACCAGCCAGACCACGACCGCGACGATGCCGCCCGGCGTGAGCCACCGGAAGCCGCGGTGGCGGACGTTGGGAGCGGCGTAGTACAGGATCGAGAACATCGTGACGACGAGCAGGAACAGCACGGGCCACTTCGCGATATCCCAGATGGTCAGCGCGGTGCTGCCGAGGTGCAGTTCGTGGCCGATGTCGCGGGCCAGTGGGCCGGTCGCGACGATCGAGAGGCCAACGAGCGCGGCGAGCAGGACCATCACGACCGTGACGACGAGTTGGAGGGGCCGCAGCCGGTAGAAGCGCCGCCCTTCGGGCACTTCGTAGATCGCGTTCGAGGCGCGCATGAACGCGCCGACATACCCGGACGCGGACCACAGCGCGCCGACGAGCCCGAGGCTCAGCAGCGCACCCGCGCCGCTCTTGTTGCGCACCACGCTGGTGATCGGCTGGCGGAAGGTGTCCACCGCGGACTTGGGACCGAGTTTGCCGACGATACGCAAGATGGCATCGGTCGTTTGCGGGTACTGGCCGAACACACCGACCAGCGCGACGAACACGATCAACGCCGGGAACATGGCCAGCACCGCGTAATACGTCAACGCGGCCGCCCAGTCGGTCAGGTTGTCGTTGCGAACCTCGCGGACGCTGCGCACGAACGCGCCAAGCCACGATCGCGCCGAGAGTTCTGACGGTCGCTGCGGATCGGACGAAGCTGCCGGTGACGGTTCAGTCGGTCGCTGTTCGCTGTCGGCCATGGCGTTCCCTCGCCTCGGGCGCGCCGCTGTCGGGCACGCTGGCAGCTCACGTCGTGATTACCCCCGGCCCTCGGGCAGTCAACATGCTCGCCTGCGCGTGCGCTTTGGGTAGCAGACGGCCACAGAGCGCGGCGACGCGTGCGGCGCCCTCGGTGAGGCAGCGCCTGCCCGAAGCGCCGGGATCGGCGCGGGAACAGCCGCCGTCGCGCGGAGCAGCTTCGTGGGCGTGGACCGTTCCACGATGTCCAGGAAGACGCTGTTGCAGACGCCGGATGCCTGCTCTGGACCGATTGGTCGTGCGGCGGCACGGTCGACAGCGCGGCCACGACGCCATCGTCAATGTCGGTCGCCGCCCGGACGAGAGCGGCCTACACGATGCGCTACGACACACTCATTCCGCGCGAGACCGATGGCGTCGACAGCGACTGAGCCGAGCGCCACGGCTGGGGGACGCGGCTCATGGCAAGTTGCTGCCTCTGTGGTCGAGCGCGTCGCTCAACGCGATCAGGCCGTCCACGTCGAACTCGGGGGGTTGCGTATAGCTGACGCCCGGGGCGGAGTCGATGCGCAGCATGAGGTTGGTGCCGTTCGGGCGTTGGATGATCACCTGGGTGACGGTCGGGTTGTGGGTGATGACGTACCGTCGTGATCCCGTCGCCGTGGTCGACTCGGTGTCCCCTCTGCCGCCGGGGAGGACGAGGTTCGCCCACGTGTCGCGCCCGAGCGTGCCCGCCTTATCCCTCTCCGCCAGGAAGTAGCGGCCGGACGGCAACCGGTACTGAAGCAGTGTGGTGCTGGTATTGGCCAGGACAG
Organism: uncultured Burkholderiales bacterium; assembly: GCA_964548555.1. GTDB lineage: Bacteria > Actinomycetota > Acidimicrobiia > IMCC26256 > JAMXLJ01 > JAMXLJ01. Next base: position 21,470 of record CAZJSY010000037.1, on the reverse strand, counting down.
TCGACGCGGGTTCCTGCACCTGGAGGATCGTCGTTCCGGCGGGCAGATACGGGGCCACCATGTCAGCCCATGCCTGTGTCGGGGAGGTGTTCTGCCCGACCGGGGGTGGCGACGAGGCGCCACGCGCTCGGAGGGGCTCAACAGTGAGGACGGCGTGTTCTCCGGCTTGACGGTGGCCAGGGATATCGCAGTACAGGACGTACCGACCGGGCGAGAGTCGGACCCGCGCCACTTGGGGGCTCGGTGGAACACCAAGCCGGAAACCAGGGACGGCCTCAATACGCAGCCCGTGGCGACCGCCACCGTCGACATACACGATCTCAACCACTCCGGCGGGAACGGTCGTGCGGTCGAGGCGCAGCTTCAAGCTCGCTTCTGCGGTGACATGCAGCACCGCGGTGACCGGTGCCTTGTCAATGTTGGACTCGTCGCCGCGTGATCCCGCAGCACGGACAGACGCGGAATGGCTGGTTCGCGTCAACACGAAGGCGCCCCCGGCCATGAGAGCGGTCGTCATGAGTCCCACGGCGATCGCTGCACTGACGCGACGACGACGACGTCGTGACACGACATGAGCGACTCGCTCCGCGACCCCGGTCACCTCGACCAGCGGAATGCCCGCGCGTAGACCTTCGCGCCAACGGGCATCGAGTTCGTCGTCGTCAAGCCGGAGTGTCATGGTCCACCTCACTGGCCTTACTCGTGATAAGCGTCGCTAACGCTGCTCGCGCGCGTGACAACATCGACTTGACCGTCCCTTCCCGAATCCGCAGCTCGACGGCAATCTGCGCCACCGGAAGGTCCAAGAGGTAGTGCAACACCGCGACCTCACGCTGGCGACGCGACAGCTCAGCCAACGCCCGTCGCACGTCCAGCACAGTCAGCGTCGTATCGTCGTCCGGTCCCACGAGATCCGATGCGGCAAGGCGCGCGCGGGCACGGCGCTCGACTGCCCGTCGTCGAAGCAGTCCCCGCGCGAGGTTCATGGCGGTGACTCGCGCCCATGCCGACAAGCTCGCCAGTTCCCGGCCCCGCCCGAGTTGTTCCCAGGCTCGCGCCAGAGCCTCGTCCACGGCGTCTTGCGCCTCCGCACGACTTCCCGTCACAAGAGACAACGCGCCGACGAGCCGCGCGTACTCGACCCGATAGAACTCGTCGAAGCGGCCCTCGTCGTCCACGCCGGTCCTCCTCGACCTAATGACGCGCCAGGGACCGTCGAGGTTGTCACCCCACCGTTCGAATCGTGCCGAGAGCCTGCCTTCTGCGACTCGGGCCGGGCACATGCGTCACACGGGTCGCCGGGGCGCTCACCGGCCCGAAAGCATCCCCGGCAGTCGGGGTCGGGCAGTTCAGCCGGGTACGCCTTGACGCGCTCGGGTGGTGGACTCGCGTCAGCGAGCATGGCCGTGTTCATGGCCAATGTTGGGCGTGCGAACAGCGGGGTGTGCAGGGACGGGACGAAGGCTCACATTGTGATTGGGCAGGCTGCCTGCTCGGGCCACGGAGGCGTGGCGACGGTCTCGCAGTGAGCGGCGGCGATGTCGACCGCTCAGTAAGGACTGATAGCCCAGAGCGCCAAGCCGAAAGCGGCAATCGCGGCCAGCAAGAGCAATACCAGGGACAAGGAGAGTAGATAACTGACCATCGCCCGATGCGTTTCGCGTCGCCAGTACTCGTCCCACCTGTTGCTCACGGCCGAATGGTAGACGGGCACCGGCCGGATTCATCCACAGTCATTCCAGGTACTTGGCGTATTGAAGCGTCACCTGCGCGCCCGCGAACCTCTATGGCTCGAACCCGAAGGCGTCGGGCGAATCGACCAGGGCACCCAGACGCAACGGGCGCACGATCTTCCAGACCCTCTCGTCAACCCTACGGATTCGCGTCACGGCATCCGCGATTCAACCGTCCGCATTCCGGGGGCTGTGTGCCGACGGAGCCTTTCCCAGTTTCACGTGCGACTCAGGATGACCTGTCGCAGGTCGCACGGCGCACGTACTGGCGATCGGCTAACGCATTCAGTGCGTCGACGGCAGGGCGTGTCACCGCGTGGATCGCCGCCTCGTCAAGCTCTCGTAAGGCAGGCCAAATCCGATGTTCGATGGCGGCGAGTTCCTCCGACGGGCGGGAGACCCACTGGCGATGGATCGGCCGCACCTTGCCGGTGAATCCGGCGTCACTCGACCATCGCAACACGTCATCCGCCGTGATACCTCGCGGTCGTCGCGCCTTGCGTCTGGCATCGACCCGCTCTCCCATCGCGGTGACGATCGCCCCAAGCTCATCGTCGACCGCAGGGCGCTGATTCGGGCAGACCACGAACAGCCCGCCCGGCTTCAACACTCGCGCCGCCTCCCGGAAGGCAGCGTGCGGGGCGTGGACGGATTGAAAGACCCACACCGCGACTGCGTGGTCCACGCTGCCGCTAGCGATGGGCATCGCCATCGCGTCGCCTCGCACGACTCGGGCACCGAGGCGGGCGCGCGCGAGCGAGCATCGGGGCCGAGACATCCAACCCGAGCACCGCTCGACCCCGGCGCGCCAAGCCCAGCGCCACGACCCCGGTCCCCACGCCGACATCGAGAACCACGCCTCGGCCCCGCGGCAGGACGGCGTCAAGATCGGCCGCGTACTCGTCGCCGCGGCCCTCACCACCGCGCGTCTGGTCATACTGCTCCGCCAGCTCGTCGAACTCAGCCACGCGAAGATCCTGGCACCGAGCCGCGGCCCCGGCAGGTGGAACGGTTCAGAGGTGCTGTCCGCCCACCAGTGTCCTGTGTTCGTTGATTGCCTCGATGGGCAGACCCGACTCGCGTGGGACCAGCGCACGAGGCGCGTCCCGCAGACTGGTGACGTTCCAGAGGTAGCTCGCGTTGGGCCGAACCACCCCGTCCGTGGAGCAGCACCATGGATGTGCGGCCTCACGGTCGCAGTACGGCCACGTGACCGAACTGGGAGAGGTCCTCGTGGCCCGAGCCGAAGAACGTACTGATGATCTGAAAGGACTTGGCGTCAACGACCAGGATGCGATTGTTGCCAGGCGCGCTGGGCGGGCCGAAGCACGAGCTGCAATGGAAGTCTTCGCCCTGTATCTGAATGATCCATACGGACCCGACGGTCACGGGGCTGCCCGAACCCTGGCCATGCGCGAGCCAGGAGATCGCGGCGTTCGGCGTCGTGCTGTTGACGACTTCGACTCGTGCGACCCGACCACCCAGTGTCCGAATCTCACCTTCGGCCATCGCGTCGAGCCTGGCTCGGGTTCGTGCGGAAGGGACCACCGCAGACACACGTTGTGGGCGCGGATTGGGAACGGTCACGCTCGCGATCAACTCGCCACTTCGGGCGATGGCTGCCAGACGCACTCCCTCTGGAGGCCAGTCACGAGCACCTGCGATGAAGAAGTTCGCACCGAACTGCGCGGCGCCAGATTGGACTTGCGGGAGCATCTGCGAGGGAATCTGCTTCCCGTCCAGGGCCAGAAGCCGCACCATGTCCGTCTTTGCTGGTACCACCCCGTAGACCATCGGATATGGGTCGTTGCGCCCTTGGACCGAGAACCAAGTGAAGCGATCAGGCGGCACGCCCTGCGCAAAGCCGGTCGTCGTACCGTTGCTGAGCGCGATGTCGAGATTGCCGTCCACATTGCGTCGCGCGTAGATCGACCACACGGGATGTGCCGCGTCCTCGGGTCCGACGTTGTACTGGACGCCCCCCACCTCCACGAGACCACGGAGCCTCTCCTTCCGTGTTCCGCCGACGATCCGCCGATCCGAGCCAGTGCGATCCATCAGAATCGCGCCGAGGGCCACACCGCCGAGGAGGAGAGCGAGTGCGGTGGCGGCGGCAGCCAGACCCGATCCGCGGTGTCTTGCACGCCGCGGTGTTGCGGTCGAAATGTCGGCCCACGCGTCGCTGCGAGCCGTCGTCGTTGCCGTCAGCTCGTCGAGCGCGCGTCGCAAGCGGTCTTCGACGTGTGAGGAGGTCATCGCTCGATCACCTTTCTCAACGCTTCCACGCCGCGGTGCAGATGCGACTTGACCGTGCCTGGACGGCATCCCATCGCCGCGGCGATCTCCTGCTCGGAGCAGTCCGGGTAGTAGCGCAGGACCAATGCCGTCCGCTGACCCCACGCCAACCGCGCGAGGGCGTCAAGCATCTCCCGAGCCTCCAGCGACACGGCCGTATCCACATTCGCGGCCGTGCCTAACCTGGCGGCCTCGCGTCTGCGGCGGCGATGCCAGGAGCGACACTGGTTGACAACCGTGGCACGCAGATAAGCGAGGGGGTCATCCACTCACGCCGCCTTGAGGCCAATGAACGCGTCTTGCACCAGATCCTCCGCGATCGCATTCGAGCCCGAGAGGGCGTGCGCGAGACGAACCAGCGGGAGGTACTGCTCGTTGTAGAGGTCTTCGAGGCTCAGCGTCACCGGGCGTGCTGGCCCCGCCCTGTCCGCTCCTGCCCTCATATTGGCCACACCCTGTAGACGCCCACCCCGGCCGATTGGTTTACACCAACGTGCGGAACCGGCCGACCTCAACGGGCTCAACGCGAAGTTCGACTGTTCGTCGCTCCGGGAACCGTACGGCCGCGGCGATCGACAACCACGGCTCGCTGACCTCGCCTACCTCGAATGCGCGTCGCCTCCTCCGGCTCGGTTCGCGTACCGATGCCGTGCTCTGCCCATCCTCGTGTCTGGAACCAATTCCGAATCTGGAACGTCTCAGGTGGGTGAAGCCTTTCGTCGTCACCGCGGCGTTGGTGATGCTCTGCGCCTGTTCGGGGAGTGGTCACGCGTCACCGGCGGCGACCACTGCTGCGCGTATGGCCACGTCGTCCAGGGCGGCGCCGAGCAGTCGAGTCGGGAGAGTCGTTCTTCACATCGAACTCCCGGCCGACTCGATGCCCACCGGAGCGTCGATGACCGCCGTGGTGGTGCTCGACAACACCACGGGCGCGCCAATCGAACTGAAGGGCTGCGGGTCAACTCCCGATTTTGTGCTGGCACTCGGTAACGACAGCATCGCACCAGAGATCGCGTTTCCCGCGGTCGCGTGTGCGCGGCGTATCACGGTGCCTACGGGCCGCAGCAGGTATCGCGTCGTATTGGAGGCCACGTACACCTCGTGTAACGCGCCGAACGAGTTGCCACGTTGCCCGGCCGGTGGCGGCGTGCCGTCGCTGCCCCCTGGCGACTATCGCACCGTGTTCTTCCAAGCAGAATCCGCATTTCCCGCGCCGCCTCCCGTTGTCGTACACGTCCGGTCCGCCGCGTGACTCCAATTCGAGCGGTTGGGCGTCCGGTCCTGAGGCCACTCCGACCCTGATCGTGCTCCCCGCCCACAAGACCGACAGCGCGTGGGTTGAGATCGTCTGGCGCAACTGGTGCGCCAATCCGCCCGGCACGATCACGGTCGGAGTCACACTGCCGGGCTCCACCACGCCCATCACCGTGCTCGCCGACCAGGTGGCCGGGTTCGGATCATGTGGAGCGACCTCATCGCCGTCGAGCCCTAGATCATTCGATCGCCGTAACCACCGTCGACGCCATATTCTCCGGTCGCTGGTGAGCGGCTGGCGCGTTCAGAGTCGCTCAGAACCAGATGACCTGCGCCCGCCGAGCCGTCTCACGCACGACCACACCGTCGATTGTGACGTGGCCTCCGGGAGGTCACCGACCTGCACGTAGATGTCCATCGGTCCGTCCGGCGGTAGCGGGAACACCCAAGTGCGCATGTGGTACTCGGCGCCGCCTCCACCACCGCCTATGTGCCGGACAATGGGGACGGTCGGGATTCCGGCGGCATCCTTGGGCACGTCGTATGGACTTGGGGCGAGGTTCTCACGCCCGGCGGTGCGGCCGTCGGCAAAGCGCACGCCGACGCGGGGCCAGTTGCGCGGCTGGTGCAGTACCGCCGGGTGCACGGCCTGAACCTCGTCAGGGTTGCGCAGGATCAGTACGTCGATACCGAAACCGTTCGGGTACACACGCAGATGGTCGATCGCCACGACGACCGAGTCGTTACGAGCGACCACTTCGCTCACCGGGAGGATCGCCCCGAGCGTCCCCTCCGAGGGACGGTCCCACAGGGGCGGTCGCCATGGTGCTCGCTCCGGTTCTTGCTGTGGTGGGCGCGGCTCGAAGAAGGTCACGGCGTATCGTGCCAGCCCGGCAGGGTTAGGTCACGCGCGCTTCGTCCCACGCTCGTTCAACGATCTCGTCGACCGTCTCCTCGGGCGTGTGCTCGGATGTGTCGAGCCACAATCCGATTCGCGGCGTCTCGCGACGAAGCGCATCATCGAAAACTGCGATCTCGTCGCCCCCCGGCGGGTACGCGGTCTTCGCGCGGGATACCTCGCGCGCCGAGACCACATCGCGGCGCGGCGCGAGTGTTACAACACACAGCGGTTCGCTCTGGATCATTGCCACGTAGTCGTGGAGTATCGGCCCGATGACGACGTCCTGCACCACCACCGAGAAGCCCGCGTTGAAGTAGGCGTCAGCGGTTGCGGCACTGAGCATGTACCGCAACCGAAGGAGCCGGAACGCCTCCGGCCTCGGGTTCGCGGTCTCTTTCACTCGACCGGCGACCACCATCTGGCGAAAGACATCCCCGTCGATATGAACGCCTCGCTCGAAGCGGCGGGCCAAGAGATTCCCCACGGTGGACTTCCCTGCCGCTGAAATGCCGGTGAGTAGAACCACGACGTGACGTTCAGTGAGCGGCACAGCGCGAGGCTAAAGCTCGCGACACGATTCACTGTCGATTCGTTGCTCACCACCCTGCCCGAGCGGGACGGACGGACCCAGTGGTCCGTCGGTCAAATGACGAGGTGACTCGCGGACGCGCGGGTCTCTCATAACGAGCGCCGAGCGGGCATTATGCGTCTCGCTCGGCGACGCTCGCGAAATCCTCAGCCAGGCGTCATCGCGCTGCGCGAGAGTTGAGCCGTGCCGCAGAACGTCTTCGTTGGGGATATCGCTAAGCACTACGACACGCCCTCGGACTGGTACTTCGCGCCCGAGGTCGTCGGGGCAACGGCCGAGTTCCTCGCAGTGCTCGCGGGTAGGGGCAAAGCACTCGAATTCGCGATCGGGACGGGACGGATCGCACTGCCGCTACGAGACCGGGGGGTCGACGTGCACGGCATCGAGATCTCCGAAGACATGGTCGCAGTACTCCGCTCCAAACCAGACGGGCCTGACATTCCTGTGACCATCGGCGACATGGCCTCCGTGCAACTCGACGAGTCATTCGCGCTCGTCTACTTGGTGTACAACACCATCAGCAACCTGCTCACCCAGGCCGAACAGGTCGCGTGTTTTCGCAACGCGGCTGCCCATCTCGATCCGGGCGGATGCTTTGTCGTAGAGCTACAAGTGCCTCAACTACGGCGCATGCCGCCAGGTGAGTCGGCGTATCCGTTCGACCTGACCGACGGCCACCTCGGCTTCGATACCTACGACTTCGCCGAGCAACGCCTGACTTCGCACCACTACTGGTTTACCGAGAACCAGGTTCACCGTTTCGATTCGCACCACCGGTACGCATGGCCGTCCGAGCTTGATCTCATGGCCGAGCTAGCCGGAATGCGATTGCGAGAACGGTGGTCTAGCTGGTCTCGGACGCCTTTCACCGGCGAGAGCCACGACTCCGTCTCAGTCTGGGAAAAGCCCTGACAGGTCATTTTGGGCACGGCTGCGCTCCCGCCTACCTGCCGAGCGTCTCGACAAGCGCACCTGCACGCTGACGCGCCAGATCTGCCGATCGGCGTGCGGTAGCCCTCGGTGGTTCACCCCGCCATTTTACAGACGCGGACCACTAGAGGGAGTTCTACGCGCTCACCGCGACAGCGTCCACCGCGACGACGACCGAACCAACCAAGGTGAGACAGTCGTTCGCATCATTGCGTCGTACCGTTGGCGTCTTGCCCCGATGAACAATGTCATGACGGACTGCGGTCCAACGATCCAGTTCCCGCTGGGCATCGGGCACACCCTTCGAGACTTCATCCCAGACGGAGCTGGGATGCGCGCCCATCCGCTGGACCGTCACGCTAACGGCCCGCGCCCCCATATTGCTTCGCGACTGGAAATGGTCCGTCAATGCGGATTCGAGAAGCCGAACACGATCAATGTCCCGTGCCGCAAGTGCTAACTCAATGCTTAGCCCCGGAACATCTCTGTCGATTTCCCTCAGCAGCGCCCGAGCGTCGCGAGACGCTGCACCTCGCCGAACCTGTTGGACGATGACAGACGCGAGAACGTCGGCCAGGTACGCGTCGAGAGCACCGATCGAGAACACCACGGCTGCGCGTGGTAGCTCCCGGTATCGAACGGGCGGGGCTCCCCGTCCGCGCTGGACCTCTTCATGAATCTGCAAGAACTTCTGTGCTCGCTCATGGTTCAACGCAAAGGCCATCTGCGCGTCAGTGAGCAGCAGATTCAGAGCCTTGGACCGCGCATCATTTCTTGTTGCCACACCTCTCTGTCGGCCTTCAGGGCTTAGAGCCTGAGCACCTTCGTCATCGCCATGGGTCGGCAGTGATGGCGAGCCCCGCATGACTTAGGTCCGGGAGACTGCCTCCAGCGGGACGCCCGCGGCGAGCATGGGCGTCGCCCTGCTGTGACAGGTTCGGCCGGTCCGGTCAGCGGTTCAACTCCGGGACCGGTCCGTGCCGATGAGGTTGCATGTGGCCTGGTCCTCGTGAGCACTGCTGCGGGCCTTCTGACCTCGCGTACTTCGGGACGGTGCTAGGCGCGTTGTGTCGCGAGTGTGGGCGAAGATGGGACTTTGAGGATTGCTGGTTCGGCCGACGCCCCTTGGTACATCCGAGAGCGCCACTGTGGGCACCAGATTGGATGACGATCTCCCACACGCCGCGGCGCTTCGTGAATCGGCACACGGGCGAAGTCAAGCCCGGCGTTCCGTCGGGCACGTCGCCCTTTGAACTCCGAGCGCACCGACTGCAAGTCATCGCGGTCGACTTCCATATCGAGTTGTGTGCCCTGCAGCCCGACGAACGGAAGCTGCATCAGGCGGGGTGACGAGCCCGAGTCGTCCACTGATGGGATAGCCCCGCGCCAAACGCGAACAGGTCGCGGTCCCGGCGTGTGAACGACGGCCGAATCTTGACCCTCTGGCGCCGATAGGGGGTCAGTTTTCAACCGTCGCCGACACGGCGGGCGTTTCGCCAGATCATGCCGCCATCTTCGGCCTCCAATGCCGAACTCGTTCAGCCGTGCTGGTATGCCGCTCCGGGGTGTCTCATGCGTTGCCTTCATCGTGTGTTGTTTAACCCGAGTCCGTCGGCGACGAATGCTCGGAACGCTGCGAACGTGTCTGGCGTGTCGACGAAAAACCAGTCGCGGTCCGCGAGCGTCAACGCTCGGCACGTCACGTCACCATGACTCGCGGTCTTGAACACGAGCGTGTCACCCGACCCCTTTGGTGTGGCGTCCTTCAGGAGCCATTGCAGCTGCCGCCCACCGTCGACGTCAGCGAGCAGCCACGCGTCGTCCGGGCCCACAACGGTGCGACACGGACGTGCGCGACCAGGAACCGATCGCCGGTTATCGTTTCGATCACTGCGGGGCCGCGCACCAACTCGTCGGGCATACCCGCGAGGCTACCTACCCGACGACGATCAACGCTTCGACGCTCTTCCCGCCGATGAAGTTGATCCCCTTCGCTTTCAGCCCGTCGATGATGCGGCGCCGGTCGTACTCGCTCGGGACGCGCACCTCGCGCAGCGAATCGAAGCCGGGGCACGTCCGGTAGCTCGGCCCGGTACGCGGTGGTCCGTCGCCTAAATGACGAAGTGGCTCGCCGACAGCAACAGGTCTCGCATAGCGAGCGCCGAGCGGGCAATCTAGTTCGGTGAGCAGTGCAGCCGAACGGCAACGATGGCACGAGGAGTGGATTCGCGCGAGCCGCTCGGGCTTTCGCGATGGTCTGCCGACCCTGCCCGCAGCGCAGCGTACTTTCACTTCGACTGACAGGCGCGGGCCTGGGACGGGATGGTCGCTGCGCCGTCGCACGCTCCGCCTAGCGCGAGGCCTAGAGGCGCAGGGCTTTACGGTCACGACGCTGGAGATCGGGCGTCAGGGTGATCTCTCGAAGCGTGGCTTGCTTTCTCCGCACAACCAGGATCGCCGAGGGTTGGCTGCCGTGTTGAAAGCCGAACGCCGCGGCAACGTTGACGGCGGCAGCGGGGTTCGTGAACCGCTCAGACCGTGTCCTTCTGCGGGCGGCGATGCAGCCTATGCGGAACGCTACTGACGGTACAGATCTGCCTGCGGCGTGCGATCGCTCGCGCTGGCCACCCTGCCGTTTCACAGACAGACCAGTAGCGACGCTGTCAGGGGTCGGGTTCGCTGCAGCGAAGAGCGACGTGTGGCCGTCCAACGCGGCGTGCAGCTCGGGCACGAAAGCGGCTTCTTCGTCGACACGTCGGTCACGCTCGCCGCGCTCCGAGCGTTCGCTGCCGAAGGGCTCGGTCTGGCCTAGGACTAGGAGGTAGCCTCGATGGAGGCGAGGACGTCGCCAGCCACGCGACCGTCTCGTCCGAGCCCCAAGTCGATCGCGTGCAGCTCGCGCGATCCGTCCCGCTGCACGACAAGGTCGAGCATTCCGGGATCGGATGCGCTGGTCCGACTCTCATGTCGGTCGAGGCTCGCCTGGTCCGCTGGCCGGAGTTAGTCGTCGACGCGTGCCGACGCCAACATCGCTCGTACGTGCGTCTCGGCTGTCGTGACCCCGGGGCCTCGGAGACAAGCGATGAGGTAGTAGGTCGTCGTCTTGTATCCGTACCGGTCGGGGATCGACGCGAGGATGGTGACGTCAGCGGGCAGCTTGCGGCCGTATTGGCATTGCCCGCCTTTCATGACTTGCAGCGTTGCGAGGTGGTCCTGGATGTGAACCGTTGTCGGTGTCGGTCCGTTGCGGTCGAGGACGTCGGATTGGCCGCCGTGCGCCTCATGCCACTCAATCAAGACTCCACCGGGTCGGAGCGTGGTGAGTGGAAGGCCGCAGTCGATGCCCCAGCGTGTGCCGCCCGCGACGACCTGCGTCGGTTGGGTGCGACATGGATTATGCAGAGCCTGATTGCTGAGGTAGACGGCAGCGGAGTAGTCGTAGGCGGCAGGAATGCCTGGCGGATAGTGGAACTCGGTCGCTGTCCATGACGCCGGGTAGTCGAACGTCAGCGTACGAAGGCCCCGCAGTTCGTAGTGCAGGACGCCGCTGGTGCGGAGCTGTCGATTCGCGTTCGCCGCTTTCTCGGGCGCCGTCACACGTCGCGCAGCAACGAAGCTTCCAACGCCGACCGAGCCCGCCACCAACAGCACCGTTACGCCCAGGAGTACGCGTCGACGCCGACGGCGCTGGCGGGCGCGCTCGCGTATCACTTCCACGTCCAACGACGCCCGAGGCTCGTGCGCCGCGCGTTCGAGGAGTCCTGACAGTCCGTTCATTGCACCTCTGCCTCATCGAGCAGTCCTCGCTGGCGCAGCGCAACGAGCGCCTTGTGCACATGCGCCTTGACCGTGCCGGAGGCGCACCTCATAACCATCGCGGCCTCCGACTCCGATAGTCCCGCGTAGTACCGCAGCACGATCGCCATTCGCTGACGCGGTGGGAGGCGAGTGACTTCGTCCCGCAGAGCCAATGCATCGACCGCGCTATCTGCCGTCACGCTCTGAGCTGTCGTCGCAAGTCGGACGAGCGCACGGTGCTCTGCACTCCGTCGCCGAAACCACGACACGCGCAAGTTCATAGCGGTGCGATACGTCCAAGCTTCCGGGGCCTCCATCTCCCTCACCCGCGGCCACTGGTCCCACACCCGACTCAGAGCCTCCTGCGCCAAGTCCTCGCTCAGCTCCGGATCACCGGTGACGAGCGACAACGACCCCACAAGGCGCGGGTAGACCGCACGGCAGAAATCCTCGGCTGCATGCCGGTCAGTCGCTCTGCGCCGCTGTTTCACCTTCGCACCTGCGAGAGGAACGCTCCAACGAATCATCTGGTGTACCGAGGTATCCCTGCTCGGTGCCTCACGACTGCCGGTCGTTGGAGGTTCAGTCCGGCCTGCCAGTCTGGTTGTGCACGGCTCCCTAGGAGACGCTCGCGTCGATGACCGCTTCGACGAGCGACGCGGCAAGCTGGGCTGCCTCTCCAGCGACCAGAGCCATCGGTTCCACGATGTTCAGGAAGACGCCGTTGCAGACGCCGTACGCCTGCTCTGGACCCCGACGCGCTTCGTCCGCGTCGCGCACGAGCAGATCGACACCCTCAACCGTGAGCGTGCGGGTGACACCCAACGCGGGCAGAGGTGTTGGCTGGTCTCGGCCGTGGATCGTAGCGCGAGCGCGTGCACCGGTCGGTGTGCGGAACATGTACATGAACACGTTGAGCGCGACCGGCGGCGCCTTGACCCGCCTGATCCACGTCGCACCGAGACCGCCGAGGAGTCGCCGTATCGACGCGTCGAGGAGATGACGCGCGTCGCCGGTGCCGCTCCGAGGCGCGGTCGAGGCGGGCTGCAACGCAGGAATCGACGCAACAACCCGCCGCAACGTCTCAGCAGCGAACCCCTCGCCGTCTGCGCCCAATGAGACGTGCCATGGTCCCGCAGCCCAGACACCGATCCGCTCGCCTTCGCGGATAACCCGTCCGGCGAGCCCATTGATGTCGATGCTCTCACCCTGGTCGGGCGGCCCCGGGTGGTGCTGGACGCGAAGCGTTCGACCCTGCGCATCCGCGTAGGCAACGTATTCCGGCGCGTCGCCGAGTGATCCGGGTGCCCAGTCGTGAAGACGCCCGCTCATGCGGATGACACCGTCGGGCAGGCACGTCGGTAACCAGAACCTGTCGGCACCCGAGAGTTCGGCGACGTGACCGAAGAACGATCGTTCCAACAGCGCGCGCCCCGCGTAGTAGTCGCGCACCGCCGCACCCGCGACCTCGGCAACAACGACCAAGGTCTCGCGACCGCGAACCAACGCCTCCAGCCGGTCAGCATCAACCCACCCATTCACGCCATGGCCCGAGCCGATCCACTCTTGGTGGTAACGGTCGTGGCGGGCCAGCATCCGCTCCGGCACCCGCGGCGAGCCGAACGGTGCGCCGACCGCACGCGCGACCACCCGCCCGCGTGCGCTTGACACCTGCCAACAGGCGCTCGCCCCGAGGCGACCCGCAATCACGCACCCCGCGCCGAGCGGGTCATGCAAGACCGGCACGTCATCAACCACCTCAGCCACCGACACCCGCTGTAACCGCTCGCGCCTGCGATCGCGACATAGGGCGACAGTGCCGCCCTCACCCACGCCTCTAACTCGGGCGTCTCCTCGCAGGTCGGCAGGCCGACGACACGGGCGAGAGCCACGCCCACCCACTGAGGTTCCATCGCCGCAGTCACTCGCACAGCCTGCACGACCGGCGACGCGCTCGCATCCGGGCGTCGCTTCACCGCCTGCAACAACCGCCCCGGTGCAGACCCGTGCCGACTACGTCAGAGTATGGCCGTGACGCTCACCGCCACCGATCTCGCTTCGCCCCTCGCGCGGTACGCCGAGCGTGTACTCCGCGTCTGTGACCGCGCCCGACGATGCGACCGAACACGCGCTGCGGTGGCCGTATGGCCACAGAAGCGCAGGTCAGTGCGCTGATTCGGCTGCGGTCTTCGCTCCCGGCAGTACGCGGTATGCCTCGTACACGGAGTCGACCCGTTTGATCGCACCGATCATCGACTCGAGATGGCTCGGGTCGGCGAGCTCGAAGTCGAAGCGCAACTTCGCAACGCGGTCGGTGCTCGTCTGGGTGATACAGCTCAAGATGTTGACATGGTGCTCGGAGAGGACCTGCGCGACGTCGCGCAAAAGGCGTGACCGATCGAGGGCCTCGATCTCCACCGACACGACGTACGTCGCGGGCTGATCGTGGTCCCACTCGACCTCGATCACCCGGTCGCTCTGGCTCGTGGCCAGTTGCGACGCGTTCGCGCAGTCGGCCCGGTGTACCGACACGCCGCGGCCGCGTGTGACGAACCCGATGATCTCGTCGCCCGGGACGGGCGTGCAGCACCGCGACAGACGCACCATGAGGTCGTCGAGACCCTCGACGTGCACACCGACGGTCCGACGCTCGCGCCCGCGTGACGCCCGGGGTGGGCGCCGCGCGGTGACGGGCATCTGCTCCTCGCCGCCCCGCAGCTCCCGCTGGATCCGCTGCACGACCGCCTTGGCCGACACGTGCCCTTCACCGATGGCGGCGTAGAGGGCGTCGAGGTCGGCGTAGTGCATCGCCGCGGCGACGTCGCCGAGCAGGCTCGACTGGGAGAGCTTCTGGACGGGCAGGCCTTCCTTTCGCATGGCCTTGACCAGCTCGTCGCGTCCGTTGTCGATCGCGTCGACGCGACGCTCACGCGAGAACCACTGACGGATTTTGCTGCGGGCTCTCGGCGTCTGCACGAACTGCAGCCAGTCCCGGCTCGGACCAGCGCCCTCGACCTTGCTCGTGAAGATCTCCACCGTGTCGCCCGACGACAACGTGGACTCGAGGGGCACGAGCCGGCTGTTCACACGCGCGCCGATACAACGGTGCCCGACCTCGGTGTGGATCGAGTACGCGAAGTCGACGGTGGTCGCGCCGGCCGGGAGTGTGATCACCTTGCCCTTCGGCGTGAAGACGAAGACCTCGTCCTGCTCGAGGTCGATCTTCAGCGTCTCCATGAATTCGGCCGGATCGGACGTCTCCTGTTGCCAGTCGACCATCCGCTGCAGCCAGGCGAGATCTTCGGCCGGTGACTGCTGCTCCTTGTAACCCCAGTGCGCGGCGATGCCGAACTCGGCGCGACGGTGCATCTCCTGCGTGCGGATCTGCACCTCGACCGGCTTCCCGCCGGGACCCACCACCGTCGTGTGCAACGACTGGTAGAGGTTGAACTTCGGCATCGCGATGTAGTCCTTGAACCGGCCCTGCACCGGCTTCCACAACGCGTGGATCGACCCGAGCGCGCCGTAGCAGTCCTTTACCGAATCGACGATGACGCGCACACCCACGAGGTCCTGCACGTCGTCGAATTCCTTGCCCCGGACGACCATCTTCTCGTAGATCGACCAGTAGTGCTTCGGCCGTCCGCTGACGTCGGCGGTGATGTGCAGCTCGGCGAGCCGCGCGCGCAGCGCTTCGAGGACGCGCTTGAGATAGTCCTCACGCTCCGGCGAACGCGTCGCGACCATCTGCTCGATCTCGGCGTAGCGCTTGGGGTGCAGGACCGCGAAGGCGAGGTCCTCGAGCTGCCACTTCACGTCGGCGATGCCGAGCCGGTGCGCCAGCGGCGCGTAGATGTCGAGGGTCTCCTGCGCGATGCGAAGCTGCTTGGCTTCGGGCAACGACGCGATCGTGCGCATGTTGTGCAGGCGATCCGCGAGCTTGATGAGCAGCACGCGAATGTCCTTCGCCATCGCGACGAGCATCTTGCGGAGGGTGGCCGACTGCTGCTCTTCCTTCGAGTCGAACTGGAGGCGGTCCAACTTGGTGACACCGTCGACGATCGCCGCGACGTCGGGCCCGAAGGAGGCCTCGATGTCTGCCTTCGTGACCGAGGTGTCCTCGACCGCGTCGTGCAGGAGCGCGGCGGCGAGCGTCACGTCGTCGAGCCCCAGGCCGGCCAGGATCATCGCCACACCGAGCGGATGGGCGATGTAGGGGTCGCCCGAGCGCCGCACCTGCTCGGCGTGTGCGACACGGGCCACTTCGAAGGCGCGCTCGATGAGGTCGGTGTCGGCCTTGCGGTGCGTCTCCCTGTAGAGCGCGACGAGCGGAGCGACCGCGACGTCGACATGGTGACGACGCCAGGGCAGCACCGAGCGCCGGTCGGTCCGGGAGTCGATGCGCTGGTCGGTCGAGGTGGTACTCATGGCGTGCTCACTCGCTGGGTCGCGCTCACTCGTAGGTCAACAACGTGTGGAGCTCGTAACCTTCCAATTTTGCCCTCCCACCCAGAAAACCCAGCTCCAGCAGGAAGGACAGCCCGATCACCTGGCCACCGAGTCGCTCGGCCAGGCGGACGGTCGCGGCGGCGGTGCCTCCCGTGGCGAGCACGTCGTCACAGATGAGGACGGTCTCGTGGGGCGCGATGGCGTCGCGGTGGATCTCGAGGAGGTTGGTGCCGTACTCGAGCTCGTACTCCTGCCGCTCGATGTCCCACGGCAGCTTCCCGGGCTTTCGCACCGGCACGAACCCCGCGCCGAATCGACGCGCGAGCGGCGCCGCCAGCACGAACCCGCGGGCCTCGACGCCGATCACCTTGTCGACCGGCTGCGCGGCGAACGGCTCCGCGAGGTTGTCGATGACGTACGCGAAGGCGTCGGGGTGCGCGAGCAGCGGCGTGATGTCCTTGAAGACCACGCCCGGCGACGGCCAGTCGGGGACGTCACGGATGTGGTCTTTGAGCCACGCCGCATCGATCCCCATCACCGCAGTCTAGGTGAGGCCCGGCTGGTCACCGTGCGGACGAAGCTGCGTCCTGGGCGGACGCCCGGGAGGACGCAGCGGAGGGAGCCATGTGATCGCGTGCGGACGAAGCTGCGTCCTGGGCGGGGCTACCGGCGCTTGCGTCGACGCTGCTGGCGCGGACGGGGTGCGACGCCGCCGGTCGGCTGCGCACCCCGGCGGACCCCGGCGGTGCCGGTGGCCCGTTCCTCGACGGGCTCGCGGACGTCGGGCGCGGGCGAGGGCGACGCGCCGGCGGAGGGCGCCCGGCCCGACACGGGTACCGCGGCGCTTCCCATGGCCGTCGCGGCGACGGGCGTGCCACCCGCGACACGGGCGAGCTGTGCCGCGCTGCGCTCGCGGATCGCGCGGTAGCGCGGCTCGCGCTCCTTCCACCACGCCAGGATCGGTGTGGCGACGAAGATCGACGAGTACGCACCCGTGAGGAGGCCGACGAACAGCGCGAGGGCGAACTCTCGCAGGGCCAGCGCGCCGAAGATCCAGCTCCCGACGACGAGGAGTGAGAAGACCGGCAGCAACGCGACGAACGAGGTGTTGAGGGAACGCATCAGCACCTGATTCATCGAGCGGTTCACCATGAGCGAGTAGGTGTCGCCCTTGATCGTGCCGAGCGTCGGTATGTTGTCCTTCACCTTGTCGAAGACGACGACGGTGTCGTACAGCGAGAATCCCAGGATGGTGAGGAACGCGATCACGGTCGCGGGCGTGACCTCGAACCCTGCGAGCGCGTAGACGCCGACCGTCACGATGATGTCGTGGATCACCGCGATGATCGCGGCGACCGCCATCTTGAACTCGAACCTGAAGCTCAGGTAGAGCGCGATCAGGATGAAGAAGACGACCAGCGCCTTGAGCGCCTTGTTGCTGACCTGCTTGCCCCACGTCGGCCCGACATCGGTGACGCTCACCTGGCTCGCCGGGACGTGGCCGTACTTCGCCAGCGCGTCGATCATCTGAGCCTGCTTGGCCTGGTTCACGTTCTTCGCCTGCACGCGAACCTGGTGATTGCCGACGATGAGGATCGTCGCGTCACCGACGATGGGTTGGGCCACGTTGCGGATGGACCCGGACGACAGGTGCACACTGCCGGCGGCCGTGAAGTCCCACTGCGTGCCGCCCTTGAAGTCGATGCCGAGGTTGAGACCGCGCACACCGAGCGCGAGGACGCCGATGAGGATGACGGCGCCGGACAGGATCGCCCAGCGCCACGACCGACCGATGATGTCGAAGTTGGTGCGCTCGTGGAAGATGTCGGACAGCGTGTGGCGCCGCCGCTTCGTGCCATCCGGCGACACGGGGCCCGTCACGCGACCGCCTCCCGCACGTCGAGGCCGGCCGCCACACCGAACGGGCCGTGCAGCAGGTGCGGACGGCGGGCGAGGATCGACACCACGGGGTGCATGAAGAAGTACGCGACGAAGAGGTCCAGCAGGGTGGACAGCCCGAGGAAGAACGCGAAGCCTCGCACGGAGCCCACCGCGAGCAGGTACAGCGCGCCGGCGCTCAGCAACGAGACCAGGTCGGCGGCCAGAATCGTGCGAAACGCGCGCTGGAAACCCCGATCGAGCGACGACCGGATCGTCTTGCCGCTGCGTATCTCGTCCTTCAAGCGTTCGAAGTACACGACGTACGAGTCGACGGTCACACCGATCGACACGATGATGCCCGTGACGCCCGCGAGGGAGAGCGTGAGGTTCACCGACTTCCCGAGGTACGTCACCAACGTGTAGAGGGCGAGCCCCGAGATCGCGATGCCGCCCCACACCACGAGGCCGAGCAACCGGTAGTAGAAGATCATGTAGGCGGCGACGAGCGCGAGGCCGATGACGCCGGCCGCGATGCCCGACCGCAGCTGGTCCTTGCCGAGCGTCGGGGACACGTTCTCCGACGTGAGCTGCTTGAGCTGGACCGGCAGCGCGCCGAATCGCAGCAGGCGCGCAAGGTCACCCGCCTCGGTCTGCGTGAAGCTGCCGGAGATCCGCACACCGTTGGTGTCGAAATGCGACGTGTTGAACCGCGGGTTCGACTGGATCACAGCGTCGAGCTCGATCGCGACCTCGTTTTGCGGTGGCGGTTTCGAGTACTGGTCGGCGGCCATGGCGTTGAAGGCGGACAGACCGTTGTCGGTGAGCTTCAGGTCGACGCCCCACCCGTCGCTGGTGTTGTACGACGAGCTCGCCGTGCTCACGTCCTTGCCGGTCAGCTTCGCCGGGCCGAGCTCGTAGCGGACGTCGGGCTGGCCCTTGATGTGACGGCTCGGCAGCACGACCGTCGCGTTCGCGGTGTTCTGCTCGACCGGCGTCGTCGGGATCTGCGCCTGCGGGTTCGCGGTCGTCGTCGTGGTGCTCGCCGGAGCGGCGGGCGTCGCGGCGCCCTTGACCGTCGTGGTGGTGTTGCCGGCGGCGGTCGTGCTCGACGACGCGGGCCCGACCGCCGCGGTCGTGCTGGTCGTGGAGGAGGACGACTGGAATGCAGGGAGGGGGCCGGCCAGCACCGGACGGAAGCGCAGCTCGGCGGTGCGACCCACGAGACGCTGCGCCTTCGTACGGTCCTTCACGCCGGGCAGGTCGACGACGATCGTGTTGCCGGTCCGGCTGATCTGCGGTTCGGCCACGCCGAGCGCGTCGACGCGTTGGCGGATGATGTTCACCGCGACGTCGAGCGTCTCCTTCGTGGTCTTGCCGACCGGCGCGAGCACCACCGAGATCCCGCCCCGCAGGTCGAGACCCAGCACCGGCGTGTTCTGGGCGACGACGGTCGCGAGGAACGTTCCGAGGACGATGACGAGCGTCGCGACGAGGTACCAGGCTTGACGGCGCATCAGCGGCTCAGGACGTGGGCGCGGTGACGCGCTGCGAGATCGCGCCGCGCGCGATGCGGACGGTCACGCCTGGCGCGATCTCCAGCTTGGCCGTGTTGTCGTCGAGCTCGGTGATGGTGCCGAAGATGCCCGAGGTGGTCATGACTTCGTCGCCGGCCTGCAGGCTCGCGACCACCGCACGGTGCGCGGCCGCCTGACGGCGCTGCGGCAGGACGATCAACACGAAGAACGCCGCGACGAGAATGA
>CAZJSY010000037.1:0-1780 GCA_964548555.1 uncultured Burkholderiales bacterium | reverse complement strand
GCCTGACGGCGCTGCGGCAGGACGATCAACACGAAGAACGCCGCGACGAGAATGAGGAGGTAGATGACTGCTGCCATGGGGAGGGATGCGCCCCGGCGGGCGACGGGGCGATGGTATCGCGGGGCCGGTGAGCAGCCTGTTCACACCCGGGTCACTCGAAAAGAGCCGCCTTGCCCGCCGGCGGGGTGAGACCCAGATGGCTGAAGGCGCCCGGCGTGGCCCGGCGGCCCCGCGGCGTGCGCTGCAGCAGCCCGCGCTTGAGCAGGAACGGCTCGTACACGTCTTCCACCGTGTCGGCTTCCTCCCCCACCGAGACGGCGAGCGTGCCCAGGCCGACGGGTTGACCGGCGTACGTCTGGCACAGCGTCGCGAGGATGGCCCGGTCCACCTTGTCGAGACCGAGCTCGTCGACTTCGTACAGCTCGAGCGCGGCCCGGGCGGTCGCGCCGTCGACGGTGCCGTCGGCTCGCACCTCCGCGTAGTCACGTACCCGTTTGAGCAGACGGTTCGCGATCCGAGGAGTTCCCCGCGCGCGCCCGGCGATCTCGACCGCACCGTCGGGTCGGAGCGGAACGCCGAGGATCCGCGCGGAGCGTTCGAGGATCGCGACGAGGTCGTCGGGCTCGTAGTAGTCGAGTCGCGCAACCAAGCCGAAGCGGTCGCGCAACGGACCGGTGATCAGACCGGTGCGCGTGGTGGCGCCCACGAGTGTGAAGCGCGGCAGATCGAGGCGGATCGAGCGGGCCGACGGTCCCTTTCCGATGACGATGTCGAGCTGGAAGTCCTCCATCGCGGGATAGAGGTATTCCTCGACGGTTCGCGGAAGACGGTGGATCTCGTCGATGAACAGCACGTCACCGTCTTCGAGGTTCGTGAGGATCGCCGCCAGGTCGCCGGCGCGCTCGAGCGCAGGGCCGCTCGTGACGCGCAGGCCCGCGTCGAGCTCGTTGGCGAGGATGCCGGCCAGGCTCGTCTTGCCCAGCCCCGGAGGACCGGCGAGCAGCACGTGGTCGGCCGCCTGCCGGCGCTTGCGTGCCGCGCCCACGAGGATGATGAGGTGCTCCTTGAGCGCGGTCTGCCCGACGAACTCCTCGAGCCGGCGGGGCCGGAGCGTGGTCTCCTCGGCCACCTCGGTGGGGTCGGCCGCCGGCTGCATCAACTCGTCACGCACGGACCGTCGCCAGGAGCTTGAGCGCCTCGCGCAGCAGTGACTCGACGGTTCCGTCTTCGGGCAGTTGCCCGAGCACGTCGCGCACCTCGTCGGGCGCGTAGCCGAGCCCGGTGAGCGCCTCGCGCACCTCCGTGCGTGCCGGGCCGGCGGACGCTGCCGTGTGTGCGCCCGCAACCTCGAGGTCGGGAACGTCGAGGCGGGCCTTGAGCTCGACCATCAACCGTTGCGCGGTGCGCTTGCCCACGCCCGGTACGAGCGTGAGCGCGTCGAGGTCGTCGTCGAGCAACGCGCGGCGCAGCGTCGAGGGCGGGTGCACCGACAGGATCGCGAGGGCGAGCTTCGGTCCGACACCGCTCGCGCCGATGAGCGTCTCGAACGTGTCGCGTTCGTCGCGCGTCGGAAACCCGTAGAGCACCATCGCGTCGTCGCGCACGTGCAGGTGCGTGAACAGGAACGCGGGCGCGCCCGGATCGAGCTCCGGTATCGCGCGCAGTGGAACGAGCACTCGGTAGCCGACACCCCCGACGTCGATCAGCGCCTCGCCGGTCGCCGAACGCTCCAGCACCGAGCCCCGAACGGAGCCGATCATCACCGTTCCTCCTTCGCCAG
>CAZJSY010000036.1:1461-26099 GCA_964548555.1 uncultured Burkholderiales bacterium | reverse complement strand
TGGAGGGCAGTCGACGCTTCTACAGCGAGCTCTTCGGTTGGGAGGCCCTCGAGCCCAGCCCCGAGTTCGGCGGCTACTTCATGTTCACGCGCAACGGTGTCCCCGTCGCCGGCGGCATGGGCGGCATGGGCGACATGAAGCCGAGCAACACGTGGAGCACCTACCTGCAGACGGACGACATCGCGAAGACCGTCGAGGCGGCCGGGGCCGAAGGGGCCCAGATCATCGCCGGCCCCGATCCCGTCGCGGATCTCGGGATCCAGGCCGTGCTCACCGACCCCACCGGCGCCCAGCTCGGCGCCTGGCAGCCCGGGACCTTCGAAGGATTCACGGTCTTGGACGAACACGGAGCACCGAGTTGGTTCGAACTCTTCACGCGTGACCACGCTCGTGCGTTGGCGTTCTACCGCTCGGTCTTCCACTGGGACATCAACACGGTCGGCGACACCGACGAGTTCCGGTATGCAGTGATGCGCGACCCCAGCGGTGACGGAGAGCTCGCAGGGATCATGGACGCAAGCGCATTCCTTCCCGAAGGAGCGCCCGCGCACTGGTCGGTGTACTGGGCGGTCGATGACATCGACGCAACGGTCGCAAGGGTTCGTGCACTGGGTGGGTCGGTCGTCGCCGAGCCTCAGAGCACGCCCTACGGCCGGCTCGGCACCGTCACAGACCCCGCAGGCGCGCAGTTCAAACTTCGCACCGGCGGCCAATAGCGCTCACCACGCGAGTCGAGGCCTGTGGACGACGCCGCGGGCCTCGACAGCGAGAAGAAGCGCTACCGCTCTCGGCAAGGGGCATCTGCGGAGGAGGGTTCAGAAACCGCGGTCTCCGGACGATTTCTTCTGCGTGCGCGATGGACGAATGTTGCGAGTGCGGCGGCCGGACCGGTGCTCGCTCTGCGGCGAGGCGATGATCCGACAAGTTGAAGCGGTCAGAGCCGTTCACGGCGTATGGGTCGGTTGGACGAAGGCACTCGTGCAGTACGTCTCGAGGCCGGGAGCGCTCGACGCGCCGGCGCGCCAGAAAGTCGTCGCGCGTCTCGCCGCCACGCTTCCCCCTGCGTAACGTGGGCGCTCAGTCTGAGCGTCCACTCGGGGGCACTGACGCCGTCCGCTGGTCCACGGCATCATGGTCGCGGGCAAAGAAGGGAGCCGGTGCTCGTGGATGAACGAACGGCAGGTCTGTACGTGTGATCGGACTCTTCGTGTTTTTGGCTTTCTTCGGCTTCTGGGCAGCGATGCTCGTGTTTTGGATCTTTGCTCTCGTCGACGTCGTCCGCATTCCCGAGCAACAGTTTCGCGTTGCCGGAACGGAAAAGACGGTGTGGGTACTCATCGTCGTGCTCGCTCAGATCATCGGCGCGCTGGTCTGGTGGTTCGCGAAGCGTCGGGACGTGCGCGCTGCTGCCGGGTGGATTCCGCCTCCGCCCCCGGGTTGGTATCCGGAACAGGGCTCCGGCACGCTGCGGTGGTGGGACGGCATGCAGTGGACGGCCTTCCGTCATCTTCCGCCCGGAAACTCCGAATGATGCTCGGCCGGTTGTCCACTTTGCGGATCGCAGCGGGTGAGACGTCCCTCGTTTCAGAGCCGCACGGTCACGATCCCGGTCGAAACACGGCGCGCACGCAGCCGTCGAGCTTGTTCTTGAACATCACGTAGCCCTTGGGTCCCTCGTCGAGGGACATCGGGTGCGTCATGAGGTGCGAGGTCTTCAGCTCACCTTTGCGCATGCGGTCGAGCAACATCGGGATGTAGCGCTGGCCGTACTGCTGACCTGAGACGAGGCTGAGGCCCTTGTTCATCACCGCGCCCATCGGAAACTTGTCGACGAGGCCCGCGAACACGCCCATCACGGCGACGGTCCCGCCCTTGCGGCACGCGAAGATGGCCTGTCGTAACGAAAGGGGACGGTCGGTCTCGAGGCGGAGCTGCTGCTTCACCTGGTCGTACCAGTACATCGGTCCGGGACTGTGCGACTCCATCCCTACTGCTTCGATGCACACGTCAGGCCCACGGCCACCGGTTCGCTCCCGGAGCTCCGCCTCGATGTCGGTCTCCTGGTAGTTGAGTGTCTCTGCGCCGGAATACCGCTCCGTCATGGCGAGGCGTTCGGGATAGCGGTCGATCGCGATGACACGTTCGGCGCCCTTGAGCGCGGCCGACTGTGCGGCCATCTGTCCCACCCCGCCGCATCCCCACACGGCGACGATGTCACCCGGCTTCACATTGCCGATGTCGGCGCCCATCCAGCCGGTCGGCGCCGAGTCGGACGCGAACAACGCGGTCTCGTCGTTCACCTCGTCCGGCACAGAGAATGCTCCATGATCCGCGTACGGGACGCGGATGTATTCGGCGTGGCTCCCCGCGAAGCCGCCCATGGCGTGCGAATACCCGTGGATACCTGCCGCGTTGTAGCCATAGAGCATCTCGGAGATCGCGGGATTCGTATTCGTGTTGTCACAGCACGAGGGCATCCCGTTCTCGCAGTACCAGCACCGGCCGCATGCGACAACGGAGCACACGACGACCCTGTCGCCGACCCGGTGACGTCGGACACCGGAGCCGACCTCGACGACCTCACCGAGGAACTCGTGTCCGATCACGTCGCCGGAACGCATGAACGGGATGTACCCGCCGAGGAGGTGGAGGTCGGAGCCGCACGTCGAGCTCAGCGTGACCTTCACGATCGCGTCTTGCTCGTTGAGGATCCTCGGCTCGGGAACGTTCTCGACCGACAGTTCGTTGACGCCGGTCCAACACACCGCCTTCACAGCAGGCCTTCCCCTCGGGCGACGCGGGTCGCCAGCTCCAACGGCAGGTTCATCGGCGTTCGTCGTGCAGTGCCCAGGTCGTCGGGCTGGAGAATCTCGCCGGTCTCCAGAAGTTGCTTCGACTCACGCAACGCGGCACGTAGCCGCTGACGCGGGTCTTTCCCCGCAACACGGGCGAACGGCGACGTGGCTGCGGGGAAGATGGCGTCCCCACGCAGCCGTGCACCGAGCTCCGTGCCACGGTCGCCCGGCGCAGGCCGGACCCGGATGTCGATCGCCTCCCCGAGCTCTGCGAGGGGCGCCGGCCATTGACCGTCGGGCATCACGTCTTGCGGCGCGCGATTCACTGTCACGAAGTGCCACCGGTCGACCGCGCCATCGCGCGCGCCGGTCAGCGCCCGCGCGACGCGTGCCGCGCGTTCCGTCACGGTTGAACCTATGGATCGCATGCCACACCTCCGACTGCAGACCCGACCGACGGTCGGGGCCGTGGTTTGGCGCACTACCCACCACATCACGACACAAACCGACTGTTGCGCGCCTTTGCATGGTTCTGTTGCGCGGCGTCCACATAGACGGCTTCGCGCGCACCCGGCCCGTTGGGATTTCAGTGTGAGACGTTTCGTAACGTCGGGGTAGGGACCGGACCGTGAGCGACCTTCATCCGTCACTCGAGCGCGTTCTCGACGGGCATACGCACTTGTCGGGCAATGGCGGCGGAGAGAGTGCCGAAGCAATTTTGACGACACTCGACGGCGCCCGAGTGGAGAAGGCGTTCGTGTTCGCTCCGCTGATCAACACGCGTTCGTGGCAGCTGGAGTCCGGTGACATCGAGCACGTGCGGTCGCACAACGACTATTGCGCCGGCATCTGCAGCGCGGAGCCGGCGCGGCTCTACGGCTTTTCCGTGCTGAATCCGAGTCCGGGTATCGCCGACGGCGAGAAAGACCGAGCCGTATCACTCATGGTCGACGAAGCGAAGCGCTGCTACCACGACCTCGGGCTTCGCGGGGTAAAGATGGTCCCCGCAGGCTGGTATCCCAACGACGCCGCGTTGTTACCGCTCTACGAAGCTCTGCGCGACCTCCACATGTACACGGTGTTTCACGTCGGCATCTTCCTCGACGCGAAAGAGGGCAGCTTCTGCCGGCCGAGCTTCTACGAGATGGTTCACCAAGTGGAGGGCATGCACGTCCAGATGGCACATGTCGGTTGGCCGTGGGTCGACGAGACGCTCGCGGTGATCGAACAGGAAGAGATGACGCACGGGCAGGATCCGAAGAACTGGCAGTTGCGTACCGACGTGTCGTTCGGACCGCCCGACGACTGGCAGCTGCGCACGTGGGAGCTCGCCCTGACGAGCATCGACCCACGACACCTGATCTACGGCTCCGACACCTTCTGGCCCGTCCCTACCGACAAGTACCTGGAGTCGTACCTGTTGCCGCAGCTCGGACTGTTCGAGACCGCGGCGACGAACCAACACGTGGCGGGTGAAGGCTCGCAGGAGCGCAGGGATCTCCGCCAAGGGATCTTCCACGACAACGGCTGGGACCATTGGTGCAACACCGTTCGTGAGCCGCAATCGCCGCGCCCGGCGAAGTCGGACATCGCGACACCGGCGGCGACCGCCAACCCGCGCCCAACATGAAGGCGCGTCGAGCGTTGTTCGTCGCCGACTCGTTGGAGGTCGGGGGAGCCGAGCGTGTCCTCGTGGGGCTCGCGGCGGGTCTCTCGGCGCGCGGCACCCGTGTCACCATCGCCGCATCCATTGGTGGCGCACTCGAGTCGGATGCCCGTTCGGCGGGCGTGGATGTGCGCATCCTCGGGTCCAGCCTCGTGAAACGCCGTGCCGATCACCTCTTCACGGCCGGGATCAACCACGCCGTCGAAGAGGAGATGCCCGACGTCGTGCACAGCCACATGTTTGCCAGCACCGTGGCGGCCGCCGACGCCCTTCAATACTCCGACGTACCCCTGGTAGTGCACGAGCACAGCGAAGCTGGTTGGCGTGACAAGAACGCGCGCTCGATCGCGGCGCGTGCATACCGACGAAGCACAGCAGTGATCGCGGTCTCGAACTCGATTCGAGAACGCCTTCTCTACGTCGATCGCGTCTCGCCCGGAAAGATCGTCGTGCTGCGCAACACGCTTCCTCCCCTTCCGGCATGCGCCCTCGCCGGCCCCGTTTCGACGTCCGACGGCCCGGTCGTCGGCGTCGTCGCGCGGCTACAGCCGGAGAAGGGCGTCGACGTCTTCCTGCGCGCCGCGGCGCAGGTGCGCCGAGCCGTACCGGGTGTGAGCTTCGTCGTGGCCGGCGACGGATCACGACGGCACGAGCTCGAACGCATGGCGGCACGCCTTGCGGTGCCCGTGACGTTTCTCGGGTTCAGGCCCGACGGTCCCGCACTCGTCGGGGTGCTGGATCTCCTCGTCGTGCCGTCGTTCAGCGAGGGAACGCCGCTGGTGGTCCTCGAAGCGGCGAGCGCAGGCGTGCCGATCGTCGCTACCGCGGTCGGGGGAATCCTCGAGCAGCTCGAGGCCGAACGCGAGGCGCTCCTGGTGCGACCGGGCGACGACATCGAACTCGCGACGGCCTGCAGGCGCGTGCTCGTCAACCCGGCGTTGGCCGCACGGCTCGCGAACGCGGCGCGACAACGCGTGGCGCATGACTCCCGACCCGGGCGTGCACTGGACGCCGTCGAGGGGGTCTACGACCGTGCAACGAACGTGATACCGGTGCGGCAGGCTCAGCACGACGGACGTGGTGCCGCCTAGTCGTGGAGACGCCGAAAGCGACCGCCTCGCCGTGCGGCAGGCGCGAGCACACGACGTCGACGCGATCCTGAACCTCCTCACGCACTACGACCAACCGCGCGAGTTCTTCGAGCCGTGGTACGAGCACGATCCGAGCTACCGGCCGGAGCATTCTTGGTTGGTCGAGGAGCACGGGCACTTGCTCGCGCATCTCCGTATCTACCCGCGCCGGCTCCGGATCGCAGGCGGCATCGTGCCGGTCGCGGGGATCGGCAATGTCGTGACCGATCGGGATTCGCGCGGGCGTGGCCACGCGGATCGATTGCTCAGTCGGGCCATCAAGGACGCGAGCGCAGGCGGCTATGCCTATTCGCTGCTGTGGACGCACGTACCGCAGCTGTACCGGCGCCATGGCTACGGTTCCGTTCGCGAGCACGAGCTCCATGCAATTGCGCAACCCGCATCCAGCGACTCCGTCGTGCGCCCCGCCGAAGGGGCGGACCTTCCGGCCGTGGCGCGGTTGCAGGACCGCTTCGACGCAACGCGCAGCGGACCCGGGGTGCGGGACCTCGACTACTGGCGAGGCTCTCGCCGTTGGCTCGGTGACGAGATGCTGGTCGCCGAGCGCGCCGGCACTGTCGTCGGATACGCGCGCTTCCGGCACCAGGGGGACCTCACCGACGTTCTGGAGCTCGGTGTGGACCGCGCCGAACCCGCCGTGGGCCGCGCACTGATCGCCGCCGCCGCCGGTCCGGGTCGAACGTTCCGCGCCGTCTTGCCACCATCGCTGTGGCCGGTCGTCGACGAGTGGCGGCCCACCGTCGTGGAGAAGGCGGGGCTCATGGGCCGACCGTTGTCGCTGCGCGCCCTCGCGTCGACCCTAAGAGGAACGTGGTCGTCTCGTGTTCTCCGCGAGCTCGATGCGGGGCAGCTCACGGCACTGCTTCTCCGAGGGTGTGATGCAGCAACCAGAGCGCTCCTCGGCGATCGGCCCGATCTCGACGAGTTGGTGGCGATCGCACCGGCCCAGGACTTCGTGTTGTGGCCGACGGACGCGTTCTGAACGCGCGTGCGGCATGCTTGATGCCGTGGATCCGGCGGTCGGCGGCACCGCATCCAAGGCGGGCGACCGCATCGTGGGGAGAGAACGCGAGGTCGAGTCGCTGCGCGCGTGGCTCGGTGCTGCGCGCGACGGTGCCGGACGGTTCGTCCTGTGCGTCGGTGAGCCGGGTATCGGCAAGACCCGCCTCGCGCAGGAGCTCGCGAGCATCGCCCTCGCCTGCGGGAGTCGCGTGGCCTGGGGGCGCTGCGACGAAGTGGAGTGGACGCCGGCGTTCTGGCCGTGGCGTCAGGTGCTCGGCTCACTCGGCCTCGAGCCGGACACGATGCTCCGGGGCGACTTCGCGTCGCCGAGGGATCGCTTCGCAGTCTTCGATGGTGTGAGCACCGCAGTACGCGAGGCGGCCGACCACCGTGGTCTGGTGGTCATCCTCGACGACGTCCACTGGGCCGACGAGCCGTCGATCCTGGCGCTGCGCCACCTGGCGGAGCAGGTCGCGACCGCTCGACTCCTGGTCTTCGCCACGTTTCGTGACGTCGAGCCGGGCGGCTTCCTCTCTGGTGTCCTGCCCGACCTGATCCGCTCCTCGACCGTCGAACGTCTCCAGCTGCGGCGCTTCGACCTGACGGAAGTGCGTCAACAGCTGGCGCGCTCCGGAGCGTCGGATGCCGACGTCGACGCTCGCGCGGTCCTCGACGTGACCAGCGGCAACCCGCTGTTCGTTCAGGAAGTCGGGCGTGCGATCGCAGAGGGGGCGTGGCGTCCGGAGCGACCGCCGCGCACCATCGTCGAGATCGTGAACGCGCGTCTCGAGCGCTTGAGCCGTGATTGCCGGGGGCTCGTACAAGCCGCAGCGGTCACCGGCAGGGAATGCTCTCTCGCCCTTGTGTCAGCCGCGCTGGAGAAGCCGGCACGGGCAGTCCTCACGGCGGTCGACGAAGCAGTCGCGTACGGGCTGCTCGAGCAAGTGGGCGATGCCGGGAGTTATCGATTCGTCCACGCGCTCGTGCGAGACGCGGTCGAGGCGTCGCTCACGACGACGGACCGAGCCGATCTTCACCGCAGAGTTGCCGAAGCCATCGAGAGCCGCTTCTCCGGGGACGTCGGCCCGCATTCCGCCGACATCGCGCGCCACTGGGCCGAGCTGGCACCGTACGGTCACGGCGAGGTTGCGCGGCGGTGGACGTTGCGAGCCGCGGACGAGGCCATGCGTCAACTGGCGTACGAGGAGGCGGCGAGGCTCTACAGAGCCGCGTTGGCCTTCCACGCGACACCGCTCACGGACGCCGAACGTTGCGGGGTGCTCATGGCATTGGGACGCGCCCACTCCCTGGCCGGTGACGTCAGCGCGTGCGTGGACGCAGCGCTCGAAGCGGCAGATGCGGCACGCGCAGCCGGAAGCGTGCAGCTGCAAGGCGAAGCGTCGCTCGTGCTCGAAGCGTCGCCTCACGGCGCGGTGAACGCGGTCGCGAAGCAGCTGTGTGAAAACGCACTGACGGCGCTCGGTGAGACCGAGAATCGGCCCGTGCGCGCCCGTTTGCTCGCGCAGCGAAGCCACCTCGCGTTCTACGACGGTGAGCACGACCAGGTCGCGGCGTTGAGCACGGCTGCGCTGGACGTCGCTCGCCGATCAGGTGACGATCGCGCGTTGATCGCGGCGCTGCACGCGCGCAAGGAGGCGTGTCCTGGCCCGGCGGGACGGGTGGAGCGCCTGGAGATCGCGAACGACATGCTCACCCTCGCGACGCGCACCGGCGACCCGCGCACCGCGATGTGGGGCCACCTGTGGCGATTCGACGTGCTCGTCGAGAAGGGGCAGATCGCGGCCGCAGCGGAGATGCTGCCGGAACTGCAGGTGGCAGTGGAGCGCGTCGGCGGACCGGTGAGCGCGTGGCATCTCGATCGGGTCAGCGCATGCGTCGCACAAGCCCAAGGCAGGTACGTCGACGCCGCCGAGATCGGACGTCGAGGTTTCGACCGGATGCGCGTGATCGAGCCGGCGCCCGCAACGGGTTCGTACTTCGCTCTGAGCTGCGCGCTCGCCCGGCACGTCGGCGTCACCGACGAGGTCCTCGCGCTGTTCCAGCAACGGTTCGACGGACCGCCGCGGTTTCTGAGCACCATGGCGCCGCTGCACCATTCGTTGCTGTTGTCGTTCGCCGGGCTCGCCGACGAGGCCGCCGCGTCGTACCAACGAGCCGGTCCCCTGGACACATGGTCGCTTCCGCCGTTCTTCCTGCTCCCCGGGCTCGTGGTGGGCGTCCTCGCCGCGGCGGCGGTGGGACGGCGGGATGACATCGCCACGCTGCTCGCGCGGCTCCACCCGTTCCGCGGCGAGCACGCGATGGGCGAGGCGGTTGCCTACATGGGTCCCGTCGAGCTCGCGATGGGCCGCGGCGCCGCCGTGCTCGACCGGCACGACGAGGCCGTCCGGCACCTGCGCGCCGCGGCCGACCAAGCGGCTCGCGCGGGCGCGCCGGGGTTCGTCGCCGAGGCGCGCTACCACCTCGCAACGGCACTCGTCGCACGCGACGGTCCTGACGACCGCGACGAGGCCGCCGTTGCGGCCACTGACGCGCAGCACCTCGCCCGCGCGCTCGGCATGGGGCCGTACGTCGAACGGTCCGCAGCACTGGTCACGCAGCTCCGGGCCGGCCGGCCAGGGTTGCTCAGCGAACGGGAGCACCAGGTAGCCGGCCTCGTCGCGGAGGGCCTCAGCAACCGTCAGATCGCCGAGCGGCTCGTCATCTCCGAGCGCACCGCTCAGAACCACGTACAGCACATCCTGACCAAGCTGGCCTTCAACAGTCGCAGCCAGATCGCGGCCTGGGCAGCGCGGGAGAGGAATGAGTAACGCGTTGAGCATTTCGGCGGATGCCGGAACGCGGGCGTCTCTTTACGGTTCTTCCGAGGCCCCATCACGGCCGTGGTCAGAGGAGGACCGTCATGCAGTGGATCACCATCGCGACGCCGCCGTTCGAGGCGATCGAGAAGTTCGACAAGCTGACCAGCAGCCACGAAGAGCCCGATGGTCTCGAGGCTCGCTACGTCGGAACCGCCGAGGACGGCACGCTTCGCATCGTCGCCGTCTGGGAATCGAAGGCACATGCCGACCGCTTCTTTGCCGACGTGCTGCCCGACGCGCTCCGTAGGGCGCTCGGGCCCGAGCCTCTCGGCAGCCCGCAGCTGACGGGCTTCCAGGTGGCGCGCAGCTACGCGCGTCAGCCGGTCGCCTGATCCGGCATTGACGAGGTGACGGCCCGGTCCCCTAGCGTGGATCGGGCCGTCACGTCCGGCCACGTGGCCGCGTCGAGATACGCCGCGAGCGCGTGACGTACGACCTCCAGCTGCGCGCCGCCGACGATCGCGACCCACTCGTCTTCGATGCGTTTCCGGCGACGTCTCGCGTCGGCCAGCTTCGCCAGCCCCTTCTTCGTGACGAGCAGCACCCGCGCGCGACCGTCGGTCGGATGCGGCGCCCGGCGGACGATGCCTTCATGCTCCAGCGCGGCAACGACCTCCGATGCCGACTGCTTCGTGATGCCCAAATGACGGGCCAGCTCGACCGTTGTGACGTCGTCGCGGTCGCGCAGGTAGTGCGCTGCGAGCCCATGGACGACGGTGAGCGGGCCCGACGACGGGTCCGGGTGCTCGGCGCGGAGGCGATCGACCACCGCCTTGCCCGTTCGCACGAGCAGCAGCAGGAGATCGTCGTCGGTCTCGACGTCCCGCACCGCCGGCCTGGTCCGGGTGCTCACGGCATCAACTATAGTCAGGGTTCCTGACCATCTCGCGACCGGGATCGTCCCCCCGGCCCCGGTCGCGTCGCTGAAAGGTCACCTTCCCATGAGCCTCGTCGAGGTGGCGCCGGTCGAGTCGCGCCTGTACGCGCGCCGGTGGTGGACGCTCACGGTGTTGTGCCTGAGCCTGCTGATCGTGTTCGTCGGCAACTCGAGTCTCAACGTCGCGATCCCGACCTTGTCCCGCGTGCTCAACGCCTGGACGTCGCAACTGCAGTGGGTGATCGCTTCGTACTCATTGGTCTTCGCCGGCTTGCTGTTCCTGACCGGTGCGTTGGGCGACCGATTCGGACGCAAGGGCGCGTTGCAGCTCGGCCTCGTGATCTATCTCGTGGCATGCGTGCTCGCGACCGCGTCGACCGCGATGTGGCAACTGATCGCCTGCCGCGCCGTCATGGGAATCGGTGCTGCGTGCATCATGCCGTCGACGCTTTCGATTCTCGTCAACGTGTTCCCACCCGACGAACGCACGAAAGCGATCGCGATATGGGCGAGCGTGACCGGTGCGGCCGGCGCGATCGGCCCGGTCGC
Organism: uncultured Burkholderiales bacterium; assembly: GCA_964548555.1. Classification (GTDB taxonomy): domain Bacteria; phylum Actinomycetota; class Acidimicrobiia; order IMCC26256; family JAMXLJ01; genus JAMXLJ01. The sequence goes on along the minus strand of CAZJSY010000036.1, from coordinate 15,177 downwards.
CAGCGGGTGGCTCCTCGGGCACTTCTGGTACGGATCGGTGTTCCTCGTCAACGTGCCGATCCTCGTGACGGCACTGGTCGCAGGTTGGTTCCTGGTCCCCAAGTCACGTGACGCGGAGCAGGGTCAGCTCGACCCCGTCGGCGCACTGTTGTCAGTGATCGGAATGAGCTCGCTGGTGTACGGCTTGATCCAGGGACCGGAGATCGGATGGCGCAGCCCGACGACGCTGACTGCGTTCGCCGTGGCGCTCGTTGCGCTCGTCGCCTTCGTCCGTTGGGAGCTGCGCGTCGACGAACCGATGCTCGACATGCGGTTCTTTCGCAACCCGGCGTTCAGCACGGGTACCGCCGGCATGGTTTTGGTCTTCATGTCGATGTTCGGTGTGATGTTCCTCATCACGCAGTACTTCCAGCTGATCCTGCGATACTCGCCGCTCGGCGCGGCGCTGCGGCTGTTACCTATGGCGCCGATCATGATCGTCGTCGCTCCGATGACGCCGCGCCTGAGCGCGCGCTTCGGAGCGAACCGCGTCGTCGCGGCAGGGATGGTCGCGATCGCCGGCGGCCTCTTGATGTTCCGCGTGCTCACACCGCACACGCCGTATTGGTACGTCCTGGTGTCGATCGTTCCGCTCGTCAGTGGCATGGCTCTCTCGATGTCCCCGATGACGGCGTCGATCATGTCTGCGGTACCGGCCCGGCGAGCTGGAGCCGGGTCCGCGACAAACGACGCGACGCGTGAGCTCGGCGCCGCGCTGGGTATCGCCGTCATGGGTAGCCTGGCGGCGTCGCGCTACAGCTCGAGCCTGGCGTCCGTCACCCGCAACGTTCCGGGTTCGATCAAGCGGCAGGCAGGCCGCTCGCTGGCCGACGCGTTGGCAGGCGCGGCCAAGCTCGGCGGCCCGGTGGGCCACCTACTCATGGTCGGAGCGCAAGACGCGTTCATCAACGGCATCCAACTCGCCGTGACGGTCGGTGCCGGTCTCGCACTGATGGCGGCCGTCATCGTCGTCCGGTCGTTACCTCGCGAAGCCGCACACACGGCGATGGAAGGCCCCGTCGCCGCCGTGGAGACCACCGCCGAGCTGGGTCTCGCGGGCGTCGAACCGGCGTTCGCCGACGAGGACGCTCGATAAACGGCCGGTCGAGAGGCGTGCGTCACGTTTGCCCTTCGGGGTGCTCAGGGGAGGTCTCTCCCGTTCCGAGCGACGATGGAGGAGCAGCATGCCGAGCAAGGACAGTGGTCCCGAGGCAGGCGTCAAGGGCGTCGCCGAAGAGGTCAAGGGTCGCGTCAAAGAAGCGGCGGGCACGCTCACCGGTGACGAGCGTCTGAAGCGGGAAGGCGAAGCCCAACAAGAGAAGGCCGATGCCGAACGCGACGTGGCCAAGAAGGAAGCCGAAGCCGAGAAGGCACGCGCCGCAGCGCAAGCCAAGGAGGCCGAACAGCGCGCCCACCAATAACGGGCGTCCGCGGGAGCGGTCGTAAACTCCGAGCTTTGCCCGCGTCCGGCGGACTCGGTTCGGATGGTGATGGAAGCCGACGCTCCGATCGAAAAACCCTTCGCCATCGAGACGTCGCTCACCGGGGTGCTCGAGCTCGAGCGACTGGACCGTGATCTGTTCCGCGGAACCCACGACGTGGAAGCGCGCGATCGCTTCTCGCTGTTCGGCGGTCAGGTTGCGGCACAGGCGCTCATGGCCGCAGGCTCGACCGTCGAGGACGATCGCTACCCGCACTCCCTCCATGGCTACTTCCTCCGCCGCGGCCGGCCGGACCGTGCTGTGGTGCTGCAGGTCGACCGAGACCGCGACGGAAGATCGTTCTCGGCCCGCCACGTCGCCGCGATCCAGGACGGGAAGGTCATCTTCTCGATGCTGGCGTCGTTCCACGTCGACGAGACGAGTGGAACCTTCGACGGCGTGCCGAGAGACCTCGCGCCGATCCCCGACGCGCCGGCGCGTTGGTCACGGCTGCTCGACATCCGTGAGGTGACGCCGAGCCGGCGAACCGGCGACGACCCCGTCTACACCGATTGTCTGTGGATCCGGTGCGCGCATCCGCTACCTGCGGACCGCTTGGTGCAGGCGGCGGCGCTGACGTACATCTCCGACCTGGGAACGGGCTTCGGTCAGGTCCGCGTCCCCGGCTTGGCCGCCGGGGGCCCGAGCATCGATCACGCGGTCTGGTTCCACCAGCCGGTGCGCGCGGATCAGTGGCTGCAGCTTCGGATGTGGCCGATGAAGGCCCGAGGCGGTCGCGGTGTCTACATGGGAGCGATCCGCGACCGCGACGGTGAGCTGGCCGCGACCCTCGCCCAGGAGATGCTGTTGCGCGAGGGCCGCACACCCTGACGTCGGGCCGGCACTCGATCAGCAGCGGTGCGCCGACCGCCGCCGAGGATTGCGCCACGAGAACTGCGGGTAATCGAGGCGCGGAACCGAAGCTTGCGTCGGAGACAGCGATGTGGATCCTGGCCATTCTCGTGTTCGGCACCGTTGCCCTCGCGCTCGGCGCCGTAGCGGTCCGACGCGCGAATCGTCGCCCCCGGCGCGGAGTTGGCTGAAAGGAGCACCCGTGCCTGGGAAGCGACCGAGCGTCAAGAACGAGAAGCAGTATGAGGCGCTCAAGGACAAAGGCATGTCGAAGCAACGCGCCGCGAAGATCGCGAACTCTCCCGGGGCATCGAAGCGTGGCGGCAAGAGCTCCGGATCCAGCGCGTCCAAGAAGTCGAGCGGCGCGGGATCCGGTGGGAACCGTTCGCAGAAGGCCGCCGCCGGTCGAAAAGGTGGGCGGGCGACAGCGAAGAAGCGCTGAGTAGCCCCGAGGGGGTCATCCCGGGGCACTCGCGTACTCAGCGGCGCGGGTGGCACGGGGCTGTGCAAGCCGCGCGCGACGGAAGATACGTGGCTCACCGTGAGCCCTGAATGAGAGCGGCACCGGGTGTTCGCTGTCGGTTCACACCTCGCTCGCTTGCGGCGAACACGACGTCTTGAACAACACACGGGCCAGAAGGAGTACCGGCGGATAGAGTTCGGCCTCGTGGAGCCACGCGCGCCCGCCCCCGAACTTCGTGAGCGGCAATTGTTCGAGCAGTTGGCCAAGCTTCGGCGCGAGCAGGAAAGACTGCGCGAGCGCGCAGTCGCGGGCGAGATCGACGCCACACGCTCCGAGCGCCTGCGACAGATCGATGTCGAGTCGACTGCGACATGGAACGGCATCCGGTCGGCGCGGGCCGAGGCACGTGCTGCGTACCGGGCTCGCATGGCCGGTCCGCCCCTCGATCCGTTCCGTTCCCTCGTCGAGCGAAAGCGCGATTAGCCGCGCACGGAATTCACGCGCCGTTTTGCGCGGCTACGGCGTACGCGGGCGGTCTGCGAATCGGATCCGCCGTCCCACGGTCACAGACGTCACGACCCGCGCCCCAGCGCGGACCTGACAGGACGCGTCACGCAGTAGCGTGGCGCGGTCGCGCTCGCGAGACGCGCAGGCGTACAACTTCCGCACCTCTTCCTCGGACCACATGTGGGGTTGACTTCCTGACCGCGCTCTCGCGCCTAGTGGAAGTCGTCGGCCCCAGCGGCGCACACCGTCACCGGCTCCATCGAGAAGCACGGCATCACACACAGCGCCCGAGAAAGTCACCGAAGTCGGCGAGTACCTGCAGCGTACTCCATCGACCACCGCGCCGCCGGGGGCGCATCACGGCGAAGATGTCTCGGAACGGTCACCAACCGGTGGCTCGACACCAGGTATAGGGTCGAATTGCTCGGCGGGGTCGAGTCCCTGCACCACTGGATTTGTGCCTAGGCGTACCAACCTCGCCGAGCCGGTCCACGCGCCGGCCATTTGCTCGACTCGTCGAGGCGGGGAGCGTCGCTGCACCGACACCCACCAACGTGTGATGGAGTGGCCATGTCACCGAGGCAGACCGGGGTCCAGGTGAAGGTCGACCACGACGGGCGGGGTGTGTTCGAGACCATCAGCATCGTCAGGCGCGCGCTCATGCTGGCGGAGCAGCCCGCGGACATCGCAGCCGAGTACACGGAAGCCGCGTTGCGATGTCGTTCGTACGAGGAGCTCCTTCGTGTCACGAAGGAGTGGGTGAACGTGACCTGACGCGGCGCGAACTCGTCGGTGTGACGTCAGCGCGGACAACACTCAACCGAACGACGAACGACGCGCGGCGACCGATCATCGGCGGTGACGACGCTGCCGCCCGTACGGCTGACGGCGGCCGTGAACCACCTCGGCAACGTAGGCAAACTTCTCGCCGGGCCGCGCGGATGGGAACGGAGAACTGGAGTAGCCGTATGGCGGATCAGGTGTGCGAACGAAGGACCGCCTGACAGACGAAGGAGGCGTGATGGAAGTCGAACCGAGAAAGCCGACCGCGAAGGGCCCTGCCTCCTGGTTCACCGGCGACGTTTGGATCGACGTCGTCGCCCAGGCGCAAGGGCCGTCGCCAATGACGATCGGTTCCGTGCACTTCACGCCGGGCGCGCGCACCGCCTGGCACAGCCATGCGGTCGGACAGGCGCTGTATGTGACCGAAGGCGAGGGACGGGTGCAATCGCGCGGCGAGCGCGTGGTCACGATCCGACCCGGCGACGTGGTGATCACGCACGGGAACGAATGGCACTGGCACGGCGCTGCACCCGACCACTTCATGAGCCACCTCGCGATGACCGAAGGGGACACCGAGTGGGGCGAGCACGTCAGCGACGCCGAATACCGCGACGACCGCGAATGAGAAATGCAGAAGCGAAGGGTCGCGCGCGGCCGCCGACCGTCACGTCGGCTTCGTCCTCTCCCGCGTGCAAACTGCGTAACAGTCACCGCGCACGGTTCGGTGATACTCGGTCAATATGACGGGGCGGCGGCGCACGGTCGCACGACCGGCTAGCGTTCCGGTCGGTCGCCTTCTCGGCGTCTCCTCCGGTTCCCTCCGTCGGATCGGTCGATTTCCCTTGGCGGAACGGGAGCTGATCTCCGTGGCCTATCGGATCGGCATCAAGAACCGGGCCGGGACCCGCATGGCGATCTTCACAGAGGTCACCGACCCCGAAACGCAGCAGCGGCAACTGACGGTGGTGTTTCAGCATCCGTCGGTCGACGCCGAAGCACTGGCCCGGATGCGGCGCCTCGCCGAGCGGACGTGGCGACAAGGTCGCGACTCCGGTGGAAGCCGACCGCGAAACGAGTCGCCCGCGACATGAGCAAGGTCGCCCCGCGCTCGCCAAAGTCATGGCAACTGGTCGCGGCAGTGCACGCCGACTCACGGAGCACCGGGACCCCGCCGCTTGCGAAGCGTCCCGTGCTCCTCGCGGTCGCGCGCCGCGGGCTTCCGCGCATCATCGAGGCGACCGTCGTGCCTGCAATTCTGTTCGTCGTCACGATCACGGCTGCCGGCGGAGGCGTCGCGATGGCCGTCGTGCTCGCGTGGGCCTATGGCGCGATCCTCCAACGCGTGACACGCAAACGACCGGTCCCGGCCGTTCTGCTGCTCGCCACGCTCGGGCTCACCGTGCGCACGCTGATCGCGCTCGTGAGCGGCAGCATGTTCGCCTACTTCCTCCAGCCCGTCGCGACAACGGTGGCACTTGCCGGCGTGTTCCTCGGCTCCGTGTGCATCGGCCGCCCCATCGTGGCGCGCCTCGCACACGACTTCTGCCCTCTCGCACCCGACGTGGCGAATCGACCGGCCATCACCCGACTCTTCGTCGGTCTCACGCTCCTCTGGGCCGGCGTCCACTTCCTCACCGCGGCGACCACGCTGGGAATGCTCGTCAGCCTGCCGGTTGAAATGTTCGTGATGCTCAAGACGGTCGCGTGCTTCGGCATCACCGTCACAGCCGTGATCATCACGGTCTGGTGGGCGTTGCGCACGGCGCACAGCGAGCAGCTCACGTTCGCACACGCCTGAGTGCCTCGAGGAGGCCCGCCCGGCACAAAAACAGCCAGGCGCTGCCTGAGTAGTACGCGGACCGTCGTCGGAGACGCCGACCACGCCACTGTCTCCTTGCTTCCTGCCGCGAGCTGAGTAGCCCGCTCTGTCGTTCGCCCAATGCTCGCCGCGCATCGTTGATCCGCCCGGCTGAGCACTGCGAATCCAGTTCGGGAACCGAATCGGCAAGGGAGGCGCCATGTCGGCCGCAGACGAGGCAGTAGTACGCCGCTTTTACGAGCAGATGAACAACGAGCGCAAGAACGATCTCGCGGGTGAGTTGTTCACCGCGGACCACAAGATGCACGACCCGCAGGTGCCGACCACCGACGGGCCCGACGGCATGGCTGCCGTCGTTTCTACATACCAGACAGGTGTCGAGGGCCATTGGGGGATCGAGGACATCTTCTCGGCCGGTGACAAGGTCGTCGTCCGCTGGATCGGAACGGGCACCCACGTCGCCGAAGTGAACGGGATCCCGCCGACGGGCAACAAGATCCGTGTCGACGCGATCACCATCCACCGGATGGACGGCGGCAAGATCGCCGAGACGTGGGAAGTGTGGGACACCCTCGGTTTCCTGCAGCAAATCGGCGTTGTCCCGACGAACTGAAGCAGGCGGCGGCCGTAACGCTGTCGAGGTCGACCGCTGTCGCGTCCCGGGCGCCGTGTGGAGCTCCGATGTTCATCGGAGCAGTTCCTGGTGGAGTTGTTGTGTCGGTTGGCTGGGTGTGACGCCGAGCTCGTCGCGGAGGAGACAGCGGAGGTTCTCGTAGACGCGGAGGGCTTCCGCGGTGTTGCCTTCGGCGACGAGTGTGCGCATGAGGAGTCGGTGGCCGCTTTCTCGCAGCGGGACCAGCTTGACGAGTGCGCGCCCTGCGTTGTGGGCGGCGGCGAGTTCGGTACCACCGAGGCCGAGTCCTGCGGTGCCGTAGGTTTCGAGCGAGCGGACGTGCAACTCGTCGAGGTGGCGTCGGATCTGGTCGATCCAGGGCGCGTCTTCGCCGGCAAGGAACCCGCGTCGGGCGACGAACATGGTGACGAGCGATGCGGCCCATGCTCGTTCCCATTCGTGCAACGCGACGGCGGACTCAGCGCGACGGATCGCCTCGTCGGCGTCTTCGAGGTCGATCGAGGCGTCGTCGGCGAGTGAGAGTCGCAGGATGCTGCGGCCCTCGATCCGTTCCGGTCCGAGCGCGCGCCGGAGCCGGGAGAGCAAGGCGTTGAGCGCGCCGTCAGCATCTCCGGGACCACCGTTGGGCCAAAGCGCCTCGATGATCTCCGATCTGGGTACCAGCCGCGCTCGATGAACGACGAGGTAGGCGAACAGAAGTCGACCCTGACGACTTGGAAGGGCGTGCTCCAGGCGCTGGCCATTGTCCTCCACGACAATGCGGCCGCAAACCTGAATCCGCACGGGCACCAGTCTCCAAGGTTTCTGCAAGCTGGGTCCAACAGTGTCGCCTTACAACCACACGAGGAGATCATTCATGGCCCGATTGATTCGTTGTGAATGTGGGTTCGTCGCTCGCGGTGAGACAGACGATCTGGTGGTCATCGCGATCCGAGACCACATGAGAGAAGACCATCCCGCTTTGCTCGAGACGGTCCCGACCGAGGAGCTGCTCGGTTGGATCGAGCTCGAATAGCCCAGGAGGCCACCTATGAGCGCCGACACTGCCCTCACCGGACAAACCCGTCGCGAAGAGCGTTCCCCGGCCGACGTTCTCGTCGGAACGCGGTGGCTCGCCGACCACCTCGAGGATCCCCGTGTGCGAGTGGTCGAGGTCGACGTGAACGCCAAGGCGTTCGCCGAGGGCCATGTCGACGGCGCGGTGCTCTGGAACATCTACACCGACCTCAAGGATTCCGACTACAGGCCCGTCGACAGGCCCGCGATCGAGCACCTCGTCCGCGCGTCGGGGATCGACGCTGCTTCGATTGTCGTGTTCTACGGTTATGGGCCGGCGCTCGGCTTCTGGCTCATGAAGCTGTACGGCCATCGCGAGGTCCGGCTGCTCGATGCGTCTCGCGACACCTGGCAGGCCGAGCACCGTCCATGGACCGGCCGCGTGGCCACACCCGCACCTACCGCGTACCAGCTCGCAGAACCAGACGACACCATCCGGGCCACACGGTCGGGCGTCGAACGGGCAATCGCCGACCCGCACTGCACGCTTCTCGACGTGCGATCGGACCTGGAGTTTCGGGGGGAACGGTTCTGGCCATCGGGTGGCATGGAGGAAGGCGGGCGGGCGGGCCATGTTCCCGGTGCTGCCCATGTCGTCGCCGACGATCTGCGTGATGCACGGGGCGCGTTTCTCCCGGTGGAGCAGCTGTCCGCGGTCTATGCGCCCGCCGAACTGGAGGCAAACGCCGAGATCATTCCGTACTGCACGATCGGTTCCCGTGCTGCGACAACGTGGTTCGTCCTCACGTACCTGCTCGGACGACACCACGTACGCGTCTATGACGGCTCATGGGCCGAGTGGGGACGAACTCCAACGACCCGAGTCGAGCGCGGCTAGTGCAAGAACCCTGCGATCCGTTCCCGGAACGCTGAGCCCGCGAGGTCGAGCGCGCGCATGTCCGTGGGTGTCGTGCGCGGTGCACGACAGTTCCAGCCGATGTCGGTTCAAGACGTGAGCAGGCGAACCGTCACGGTGGCGACGTGCGCGGGGAACCTCACGGTGCCGGTCTGCTGATCGACCGCGCCCTCGCTCGACGCCGCGATGTTGTGGACGAACAACGGGAGTTGGAACAGAACGTCCGCTTCGGGCGGCGCGCCGCTGACCTCGAGTCGCACGACGCCATGAGCCGACGAGATCTTGATGGCAAGCCGTCTTCCGCTCACGCCGGGAACGTTCGTGACGGAGATGGTCTTGCCTTGCTCCAACCAGCTGTCCGGGACGCCACGGCCCACGATCAGCGCGCCGTCAGAGGACTGGGCCACGAGGGAGTCGAGGAGGACCTTGTTGGCGTTCGCGATTCCCCAGGCGTGCGGAGACGACCCTTGTCCGTCGGCGGGATGACTGCCAATCCATGGTGAGTCGACCGACGGCGCCGACGCGCTCTCCCACCACGAGTACGGACCGCTCTGGCTGTGGGCGATCATGAACTCGTAGCCCAGGATCCCCTCGTCGCGGTACCGCATCCCAGCGAGACCCCAGCTCCCGTACCCGGCGTCGTACCCGGTCGAGTAGAAGTAGTGCGACGGATAACCGCCGTAGGTGTGGGGCGGAAGACGACCGGCCAAACGCGCGAACCCATATGCGTAGGTGGCATCGATGAGCTGTGCCCCCGGACCCGTCACCGGCATACCGAACAGCTGCGCGTCCCACGCCCACCGGCCGAAGAGGAACGGTGCCGCCCAATTCGCATCGGCAGGGTTCGCGCACCGGTTCGCAGTATTCGGCTCGACCATCGAGCAGGGCAGAGAGTCGAGGTCGTAGCGACGGATCGTCGAAGCGAGCGTGCGGTTCGTCGCATCGAGCAAGCTGTCGTACTCGCGCGCCGCCCACCGCGTCTCCATCGGATTCCCGACGCGCTGCGCGAGATAGTGGTAGGCGGCCAAGCCCATGAGCGCTTCGTAGTCGTCGACGGTCCAGTAGCCGTTCGAGTCGATGTCGTCCGTCAACGCCATGATCCCGTTCGGGCCGGTCCGGTCGGCCGCAATCTGGTGAGCGGTCTGCGCGATGCTCGGCCCGGGCGTGCCGGGTGGTCCGGGCGTCGAGAAATGGGCTTTCACGAAGTCGAGGTCTCCAGTCCGCAGGAGGTAGACCGCCCACGGCCACGAGTAGGTCCACACGCCGTCCACGTACTGTCCTTGGGAGCCGACGACGTTGCCAGCTTCGACCAGCAGCGCACGAGCATCGGCGTAGTAACCCTGGGTGAAGAGATTGGCCAGGATGCCGATCACGTCGTGGCTGAACTCGGAGTGATAGCCGTTGACTCCTGTGTTCAGGTGGGTTCCGCTTCGCGCGATCTGCGTGAAGATGAAACCGCTGCGGTATGCGTCGTCGAGCTGTCGATCAGGGACATCGACCCTCGCGATCCCTTCGAGCTGCGCGTTCCAGAACGCGCGCATGTGCGCGTAGTGCTGCGCGAGGCTGCCGGCACGAACCAACGCGGCACCCGTTGGCCAGGGATAGGCGTTCTCGAATCGATCGACCGCGAGCGCGTAGTCGTGCACAGCCGTGCCATGGGCCCGGACGGTGTTGCGCACGGCGGTGAGTGGAACCAACCCAGGTGACGGGTTGGGATCGGCCACGAGCGTTCGGCCCGTTCGGTTCGCCACGGTGACGCGCGCGTACACGACGACGAACGAATCGCCCCCGATGACGACTTGGTCGGCGAACTCCGTGATGGTGACGCTTGCACCGGTGCGCTGAAAGGTGGTGACTTGCGCCGGGAGATAGCCCTCGGCGTCCACCCACTTCACGGGGCCCCCTGCATAGATGCCGAACCCGTACGCCTTGTCGATTCCACCTTGCACGTAGAAGCTTCCGCCGAGGCACGTGACGACGCCCTGCGCATTGCCGGCCCAACCGATCGCGGACGCGCTTCCGTACGCGCCCCTTACCGCGTCGATCGACGTGTCGGGCGCGCAGGTCGAGCTCGGAGGCATGCTCACCGGAATCGGCAAGGACGCGGCTTGGGCTCCGGCCCCGATTTCGGCCGCCGCCCCGACCGGGATCGCGGCCAAGAGCGCCAAGAGCGCGGAGCCGACCATCTTCCGGCCCGCGTTCGTCACGCCGGATGTCACCGCGAGGTCGCCCGCCGCGGGCGCACGCATCGCACGTCGGTGACAATACCGTCGGCACGGAACACAGAAATGGTGCCCCTTCGTGCCACTGACGTCGATTAGACGCCCAATGCTTTGGGTACATCCAGTCTCGTTCGGGGGGGACGGGATGCCAGGGCGGCCGACAACACGACGAAGCGCGCGGGTCTTTGCCATGTTGGCGAGCGTTTCGCTCGTCGTTGGCGTGATGACCGCCACCCCCGCTTCCGGCTCGACGCCGCCCTTTCAGGCGGTCGGCAGCGTCGGCCAGGTCTATGTCACCGGCCTCGCGGCGTCCGCGCAGATGTCGCTCCTCACTTCCGCGGGACAGGTCCTCTACACACAGCATGCCAACTCGCTCGGTGGACTCTTGTTTCGGAAAGTGCCACCCGCCAAGGGTTACCGCGTACGCCGGGATTCCGACGGTGTGAAGTCGGGGCCGCTCACGGTGCACAGCGAACAGGCGGCGCCCTGGGACCCCGGGATCTACAACCAATCGATTCCGGACAATGGATACACGTACCTCACCACCCGTGACGGAACACAACTGGCGATCGACGTGCACCCGCCGACAAGCCCGGCGGGCGAACCCGGCCTGCCGCCCGGCACGCCCGTCCCAAGTGGTCCCGCGTTCGCCCCGCCGTACCCGACGCTGATCGAATACTCCGGTTACGGGTACGCCAACCCGGCCGGACCCGTCAACGGCATCGCTGTTCTTGCGAACCTCATGGGCTTCGCGGTCGTCGACGTGAACATGCGCGGGACCGGCTGCTCGGGTGGCGCCTTCGACTTCTTCGAGCCGCTTCAGAATCTCGACGGGTACGACGTGATCGAGACGATCGCGAATCAACCGTGGGTGCGCGATCACAAGGTCGGGATGATGGGGATCTCCTACGGGGGGATCAGCCAGCTGTTCACCGCACAGCTCAACCCCCCGCACCTCGAGGCAATCTCACCGCTTTCGGTCATCGACGCCACGGCCACGACGCTCTATCCAGGCGGCGTCCTCAACACGGGCTTTGCTGTTCCGTGGGCACAGCAGCGCCAGCAGGAGGCTCAACCTGCCGGACCCAACAGCGGACAGCCTTGGGCATACCAGCGAATCAAAGGTGGCGATACGACCTGCGCCGCCAACCAAGTGCTCCACGGTGAGGCGGCCGACCTGAACGCGAAGATCGCGGCGAACTCCCACTATGACCCCGCGGTCGCCGACCCACTGGACCCCGTCACCTTCGTCCACAAGATCAAGGTGCCCGTTTTCATGGCGTGCCAGTGGGAGGACGAACAAACCGGTGGACACTGCCCCGAGCTGGTGCGGAACTTCACCGGGACGACGCAGAAGTGGTTCACGTTCACCAACGGCCCGCATATCGACTCGATCGACCCGTACACCTACAACCGCTGGTACGACTTCCTGGAACTGTTCGTCGCGCACCAGGCGCCGATAGACAACGTGGCAATCACCCGGGCCGCCGCGCCGCTCATCTACCAGGCGGCGATGGGCCTCCCGCCGTCCGACGTGGTCACCCTGCCGGTCGACCCCATCCAGTCGATCCCGACGTACAGCGCGGCCCTCGCCGCGTTCCAGCAGCTGCCCAGTGTCCGGGTGCTGTTCGACAACGGCGCCGGCACATCGCCCACTGGAAGCTCGACGCCAGGCGACCCCTATCCCGGGTTCGAACAGAGCTTCTCGTCACTCCCCATCCCCGGAACCGCCGCGCGCACCTGGTACTTCGGGCCGGGTGGCGTGCTGACCGACACCGTGCCGGCAGCCCCGGGAATGGACTCGTTCACCGCGAACGCGAACGCCCTTCCACTCACCGATTACGGCACCAACACCGGCGGCGGTGGGCTGTGGGGCAACGCGTCCCAGTGGCAGTGGAACTGGCAGCAGAACCCGTCGGCCACCTCGGTGTCATACGTCTCGATGCCACTCGCGGCGAACACCACGGTCATCGGTAGCGGCGCAGTGGACCTCTGGGTGCAATCGTCGACCCCCGACGTCGATCTGCAAGCGACGATCAGCGAGGTGCGTCCGGACGGGAACGAGACGTTCGTCCAGAACGGCTGGATCCGCGCGAGTGAGCGCAAGCTCTCGACGGACACGAACAACATCTTCAAGCGGCTGAGCACCGCACTCGAGCCGATCCCCACGTTCACCGCGGCCGACGCTTCGCCCATGCCGGCCGGTCAGCTCGCCGAGGTCGTCGTCCCGCTCTACTACGAAGGCCACGCGTACCGCGCGGGATCGCGCGTCCGCGTGACGATCGCCGCGCTGAACGGCACACAACCTGTGTGGTCCTTCGGCCAGACGCAGCCGAGCGGCACCGCGAGCGTCTCGATCGCGTTCTCCCAGACGATGCCGTCGAGACTCCTTCTTCCGGTCGTTCCCGGCGTGACCGTGTCCCCGACGTTGCCGGCGTGCCCGAGCCTGCGCAACGAGCCGTGCAGGCCTTACCAGGGACCGTGAGCGACACGGCCGCTCGGTGACAACCGTCCGCCACTGACGTCGTGACAGGGATGGCAGACGACGTCGACGCCCATACAGCCCGGCGGAGTCGGACCGACTCGGCCCCATGGTGACATGGTGGTACATCGGAGGCCACTGCGATGAGCCATCACCATGACCGCATCACGGTCGGGCGGATCTACGACCGGCTCGGGCCGGATGGCTCGTACCGGGTCCTCGTCGACCGCCTCTGGCCCCGGGGCATCAAGAGAGAGGACGCCGCGCTCGACGAGTGGGCGAAGGACGTCGCACCGAGCGACGAACTGCGCCGTTGGTACGGGCACGACCCGACGAAGTACGACGAATTCGCGAAGCGGTACCGCGCCGAGCTGCGCCGTACGCCCGCCGCCACCGCCGTACGTCGGTTGCTCGACGTGGCAACGCATCGTCGTGTGACCCTGCTGACGGCAACTCGCGACATCCAACATTCCGGAGCGCGGGTCCTCCTCGACCACCTGACGCGTCGCATGCGATGACAGA
>CAZJSY010000036.1:0-1361 GCA_964548555.1 uncultured Burkholderiales bacterium | reverse complement strand
TAAGCAACTCCGCACCCTGGGTCGCGCAAACGCATGAGGCGATGGAATGCCGATACGAGTAGTGCAATGGACGACGGGAAACGTGGGGAAGCGGTCGGTGCGCGCGGTTCTGGCGCATCCCGATCTCGAGCTGGTGGGTTGCTACTCGTGGTCGGCCGAAAAGGCGGGCCGCGATGTCGGTGAGCTGTGTGGCATGGATCCCATAGGCGTCACCGCGACGAACGACGTCGATGCGCTCCTCGCGCTCCGGCCCGACTGCGTCGTCTACAACCCGATGTGGCAGGACGCCGACGAGCTCGTGCGCATCCTGGAGGCCGGGATCAACGTGGTGAGCACGGCCGCGTTCATCAACGGGCGCGGCCTCGGCGCGGCGCGCGAGCGCATCAGCGAGGCGTGCGCGCGGGGCGGTTCGTCGATGTTCGGATCGGGCGTCAATCCGGGCTTTGCCGAACTCCTCGGCATCGTGACTGCGGGTGTCTGTGACCGCATCGACAAGGTCACTGTGATCGAGTCGGCCGACAGCACACTGTACGACTCCCCCGCGACCGAGCTTCCGGCCGGTTTCGCTCGGCCGATCGACGATCCCGCGCTGCCGGCCATGACCGCTCAGGGAACCGCGGTGTTCGGTGAAGCGGTCGCAATGGTTGCCGACGCCCTCGGCATCGAGCTCGACGACATCGTGTGCGAGGCCGAGTACGCGAAGACCACCGAGGACCTGGACCTCGGGTCGTGGACGATCCCTGCAGGTTGCGTCGCCGGGATCGCCGCCAGCTGGCAAGGACGCGTCGGCGGCCGAACCATCGTCGAACTCAAGGTGCGGTGGAAGAAAGGGCAGACCCTCGACCCGGACTGGGCGATCGAAGAGGGCTACCTGATCCAGGTAGACGGGCGACCGACCGTGCGAACCAAGGTTGAGTTCCTGCCACCGCCCGACTTCGAGGCCGTGACCTTCGCGGATTTCATGGTGCTCGGAATGATCATGACGGCGATGCCGGCGATCAACGCCATACCCCGTGTGGTGGCCGCACGTCCCGGCATCGTCACGTACACGGACCTGCCGTTGCCGCTGCCCCGCGGACTGGTTTCCGGCTGACGCGGCCCCGCCAAGGCCGCGCGCGGACGACTCGGAGCTCAGACGAGCCGCACGTCCGGTACCGACCGCGCTCGCCTGGTCCGCGTTGCCCGGCGGAGTGTGTCTTCGGAGACGGGGGCGGCGAGGAAGCCGGTGAATCCGTCGACGACGGCGCTGACGAACAATCCGAACGGGACGAGCGGGCCGCCGCGGTTGACGGCGCGCTCACGCTCTGCAGCGGTGTGCAGGCTGAGCGCCTGGACCTGCTCGATTCGCATGGTCCGTGCGG
>CAZJSY010000035.1:0-26974 GCA_964548555.1 uncultured Burkholderiales bacterium | reverse complement strand
GCGCATGGTCCCGACCGTCGGTCCGATGCTCGCAACCCGTGGCGTACCAACTGACGGGCTCGCCGCGTACGCAGTCGAGCCGAAGCTCGACGGATGGTGGTTCACAGTCCGTCTCCGCAGATCAGCGGGGACGCCGGAGCGTCCCCGCTGACGCGGACCGGTCGGGGACTAGATGTCGTAGTACAGGTAGAACTCCCACGGGTGCGGCCGCAGCTGCACCGGGTCGATCTCGTTCTCCTTCTTGTACGTGATCCACGTGTCGACCACGTCGGGCGTGAACACGCCGCCCGCCAAGAGGAAGTCGTGGTCGGCCTCGAGCGCCGCGAGGCTCTCGTTGAGCGAGCCGGGCACCTGCGGGACCTTGGCGAGCTCCTCGGGCGGGAGATCGTAGAGGTCGCGGTCGACCGGCGTGGGCGGCTCGATCCGGTTCGCGATGCCGTCGAGTCCGGCCATCAGCATCGCCGAGAACGCGAGATACGGGTTGCACGACGGGTCCGGGCAGCGGAACTCGAGACGCTTGGCCTTCGGGCTCTTGGAGTAGAGCGGGATCCGCACCGAAGCGGACCGGTTGCGCTGCGAGTACACGAGGTTCACCGGAGCCTCGTAACCCGGCACCAGCCGCTTGTACGAGTTGGTGGTCGGGTTGGCGAACGCGCAGATCGATGGCGCGTGACGCAACAGGCCGCCGATGTACCAGCGAGCCATGTCGGACAGGCCGGCGTACCCCTTCTCGTCGAAGAACAGCGGCTCGCCGCCCTTCCACAACGACTGGTGGACGTGCATACCGGAGCCGTTGTCCATGAAGATCGGCTTCGGCATGAACGTCACCGAGTAGCCCGCCTGACGCGCGACGTTCTTCACCACGTACTTGTAGAGCATGAGCTTGTCGGCCATGACGCCCAGCGTGTCGAAGCGCATGTCGATCTCGGCCTGACCGGCGGTGCCGACCTCGTGGTGCTGCACCTCGATCGCGATGCCGACCTGCTCGAGGACGCGCACCATCTCGGAACGCAGGTCCTGGAACTGGTCCATCGGCGGGACGGGGAAGTAGCCCTCTTTGTAGCGGGGCTTGTACGCCAGGTTGGGTGAGCCGTCGAGCTCGCGCTCGCGACCCGAGTTCCACACACCCTCGACCGAGTCGAGGAAGTAGTAGCCGGAGAACTGGTTCTGGTCGAAGCGGACCGAGTCGAAGATGTAGAACTCGGCCTCCGGTCCGAAGTACGCGGTGTCGGCCAGTCCGGTGCCGCGGAGGTAGTCCTCCGCCTTCTGCGCGATATAGCGCGGGTCGCGCGTGTACGACTCGCCGGTGACGGGGTCGCGCACGAACGCGTTGATGTTGAGCGTCGGGTGCTGGCGGAAAGGATCGACGACCGCGGTGTTCGGGTCCGGCATCAGGAGCATGTCGGACTCCTGGATCTCCTGGAACCCACGGATCGACGATCCGTCGAAGCCGAGTCCGTCTTCGAACACGTCCTCGGTCAGCTCGTGCGCCGGAATCGAGAAGTGCTGCATCAGACCCGGCAGGTCGCAGAACCGCACGTCGATGACTTGGATGTTCTCGTCTTTCACCAGACGCACGACGTCGCTGGGTGTGCGCTGCTCCACCTTCGGTTACCTCCGTCCACCACGGTCTCTCGGGCAGCGGGACAATAGGTCGAGTCCTCCACTGCCGCAGGGGGAGGTCAGGGTCCCCTGCCGGGGTCGCACGCTCGCAGCCAGCCATTTCTCGCCAGTTGCCCGAGCATGAACGCTCTGTTAACGCGGCGCCGGGCCCCGTTTCGGCCTGCCGTGGGACGAAACGCGAGTGCCAAACTGGCAGGGAGGCCCACCCGTCGTCTGGCCGAGGAGCATCCATGGAACGCCAGCTCGACTACGTCCTGCGCACCGTCGAAGAGCGCGGCGTGCGCTTCGTCCGGCTCTGGTTCACGGACGTTCTCGGGCAGCTGAAGTCGTTCGCGATCACGCCCGCGGAGCTCGAGGTCGCCCTCGAGGAGGGGATGACGTTCGACGGCTCCGCAATCGAGGGCTACAGCCGTGTGCAGGAAGCCGACATGCTCGCGAAGCCCGACCCATCGACCTTCGAGATCGTCCCGTGGCGAGGCGAGGACGCCCCTGTCGCCCGGATGTTCTGCGACATCTGCACATTGCCGGGCGAACCGTTCGACGGCGACCCGCGCTACGTGCTCAAGCGGAACCTCGACCGTGCGCGGGAGAAGGGCTTCACCTTCTACGCCGGTCCGGAGATGGAGTTCTTCTACTTCCGGTCGGCCGAGGAGCCGATCCCGCTCGACAAGGGCGGCTACTTCGACCTCACACAGCTCGACATGGTCAGTGAGCTGCGCAAGCAGACGATCGTGACGCTCGAGGCGATGGGCATCCCCGTGGAGTACAGCTTCCACGAGAACGCGCCGAGCCAGCACGAGATCGACCTGCGCTACACGGACGCGCTCACGATGGCCGACAACGTGATGACGTTCCGGCTCGTCGTCAAGGAGGTCGCACAAGACCTCGGTGTGTACGCGACGTTCATGCCGAAGCCCATCAGCGGCGCGTTCGGCTCCGGGATGCACACCCACCTCTCGCTCTTCGAGGGTGACGTCAACGCGTTCCACGACCCGGGCGACGAGTACGGCCTATCGAAGGTCGGCAAGGCCTTCATCGCCGGGTTGCTGCGTCACGCGCGCGAGATCACCGCGATCACGAACCAGTGGGTCAACTCCTACAAGCGTCTCGTCGTCGGCTACGAGGCCCCCGTCTACCTGTGCTGGGCGCGCAACAACCGGTCGGCTCTCGTGCGGGTACCCGTGCCGAAGAAGGGCAAGGAGAGCTCGACCCGGGTCGAGTTCCGGTCGCCCGACCCCGCGTGCAACCCGTACCTCGCGTTCTCGGTGATGCTCGCGGCCGGCCTCAAGGGCATCGAGGAGGGTTACGACCTTCCTCCGGAGGCCACCAACAACATCTACGAGATGACGCCCGAAGAGCGCGCCGCCGAGGGCATCGGCGCACTCCCGCAGTCGCTCAAGGAAGCGATCGACGTCATGGAATCGTCGGAGCTCGTGGCGGAAGCGCTCGGCGAGCACGTGTTCGACTACGTGATCCGCAACAAGCGCGAGGAGTGGGAGGACTACAAGACCTACGTCACGCCGTACGAGATCGAGAAGTACCTCGGGGTCCTGTGATGGAGGACACGCATGTCGGGTGATCTTCTCTTGGTGTTCCCGGACCCGCCCCCTGCGTTGCTCGCGCAGACGCTCGACCTCGGGGGCTACCGGTGGAAGGCCGCCGGGAACGCCGCGGTCGCGACACAGCACGAGCCGGGTGAAGGTTGGCTCGGCGCGGTGGTGTGTGCGGAGACCGACCCCGACGACGCATTCGCGGTCTGCCGGGTGCTACGCAAACGCGACGCGCCGCTCGAGCCTGTGCTGCTGCTCGTGTCGGGCGCTCAGCTGTCCGAGCTGGAGCTGCGCGAAGACCTCTTCGACGACTTCTGTCTGTCACCGTTCCACCCACGTGAGCTCGAGGCCCGGCTGCGGCACTTGTTCTGGCGCGCCGGAAGAGCGCCACGCGCGGAGCTCGTCGAATACGGCGACCTCGTGCTCAACCTGGAGACCTATCAAGCCGCGCTGGACGCCCGCCCGCTCGACCTCACCTACATGGAGTACGAGCTGCTGAAGTTCTTCGCGCTCCATCCGGGGAAGGTCTTCACCCGCGAGCAGCTGCTCTCACGGGTGTGGGGCTACGAGTACTACGGCGGCGCCCGCACCGTCGACGTGCACGTGCGCCGTCTCCGGGCGAAGCTCGGTGAGGAGCACGCAGCGCTGATCCAGACCGTCCGATCCGTCGGGTATCGCTTCGGTCAGCCGCGTTGGGCACCGGGCGGCGCCGTCGAGAGCTGACCCGTCGGCCGGCGGGCCCGTCAGGGGCCTACCACGGGGCGCGTTCAGAGGCCCCGCCGCGCCGGGTAAGACTTGGACTCGTGGCACCGACCGCAACGCTTCTCGGCGGCCGCTATCAGCTCGACGTGCTCATTGCACGGGGCGGGATGGCGGACGTCTATCGCGCAACCGACCTGCGACTGGAACGCCCGGTCGCGGTGAAGGTGGTGCGCGACGCCAGGGAGGCACCGCGCTTCGACGCAGAGATCCGCACGCTCTCCAACCTGCGGCATCCCGGCATCGTGTCGTTGCTCGACGCCGGCACGACGGCCGAGGGCACGCCCTTCCTCGTGCTCGAGCTCCGAACCGAGCCGACGCTCGAGGCGTTGCTCGCCAAGGGGCCGCTCGCACCCGAGCGACTCGCCGTGATCGGAAGCCGGCTCGCGGAGGCGCTCGCGTACCTGCACGCACAGGGTGTCGTACACCGCGACGTCAAGCCGGGCAACGTGTTCGTCGACGGCGACGACACGGTGCGCTTGACTGACTTCGGGATCGCGCGGGTGGTCGGCGCGGCGTCCCTGACAGCCACCGGGTTCACGATGGGAACGGCGCGCTACCTCGCGCCGGAGCAGCTCGAGGGTCGTTCGGTGACGCCGGCAGTGGACGTCTACGCGCTCGGGCTCGTGATGGTCGAGGGCCTCAGCGGTGAGCCCGCGTTCAGCGGCACCCATGCCGAGATGGCGTCGGCTCGACTCGTGCGCGCTCCGGAACTTCCCCCGTCGACGCCGCCGAGGATGCGCGGACTGCTCGGAGCGATGACCGCGCGCGATCCGGCCCTTCGCCCCGACGCCGCGGCCGTGGCCACCGAGCTCGCCGCGGGGATTCCCGTCGTGAGCGGTGCAGCACCGGCACCGGGCGGGACCCGCACGATGCCGTTGCCGATGACCTTGCCGCAGGACGGGTCGGCGAAAGAACGGCAGCGGCGCCGCGGCCTCGTCGCGATCGGCGCGCTCGTGCTCGCCGCGATCGCCGGCATCGCCGCGGCGATGGCGGCGGGCGGTAGCGGCGGGGCCACGCCGCCCGTGACGACGCCCACCACCGTGGCAAGCGTCGCGAGCACGACGCCGACGGTCCCCGACACCTCTCCCGCCGACACGACGCCATCGACGGACGTCTCGGCCTTCACGACGTTGCCGACGGCACCGAACCACCGCCCCAAGGGCGGCCACGACAAGGGGAACCACGGTGACGGTGGGGGTGGCGGTGGCGACTGAGCCGGGCGAGCCGGGCGACGGTCAGGCGGGCTGACCTTCGGCGCGCTCGTCGGCGTCGTCGGCGAGGAGCCAACCGAGCAGCGCGCTCCACAGCGCCCCGACGAGGAAGAACGCGACGGGCAGGGCGACGACCATCGCGATGACGATGAGGACTGCTCCGATCACGCGGCGATCCTAGCGAGTGTGTGTATCACGCCGGCACGTACGCCCAGACCTCGATCTCGACCGATGCACCGCCGGGAAGACCGGCGACCTGCACGGTGCTGCGGGCCGGGCGGTGCGCGCCGAATGCCGTCGCATAGACGGCGTTCACCGTTGCGAACGCAGCCAGATCGGTGACGAAGACGGTCGTCTTCGCCACGTCGGTAAGCGTCGCGCCGCAGTCGCGCAACACGGCCTCGACGTTGCGCAACACCTGGCGCGTCTGATCCTCGACACCTTCGGCGAGGCGCCCGTCGGCCGCGAGACCGATCTGGCCCGCGAGCACCAGCCAGTCGCCGGCGCGAACCGCAGGGGAATACGGACCGGCAGCCGGCGGCGCGCTGGGTGTGGACAGGGGCTCGACCGGCATCGCTGTTCCTTCCGTCAGCGGCGCAGCTGCCGCGCGACTCGCGTCGCCCGAGCGGGAAAGACCTCGGGCCGCGTGCCTTCTACCACGGTGATCGCGTTCCATGCGGCCGCGGCGACGGCCGCGAACACGGCGTCGGCCGCCGGCCGCGGCGGGCCGGCGTCGTCGACTAGCTCGACGTCGACGCGCGGCATGTCACGAGCGCGCAGGATGCCGAACGAGCGGATCGTCAGGTCGTGCACATCACCGTCGGCGTCGACCGCGATTCCTTCCGACAACACCCACCCGAGCGCCATGTGCGTTGCGCCGATCGCGTACGACCGCAGCGTGACGGGGTCGAGCACGTCGCCGGCCGCAATCCTCACGGCTACGCGTTCGATGCTGTAGGTCTCGGGATCGATCTCGACCCGCGCTCCCGCGAGCGCGCCGTCGGTCGAGCCGACGATGTTTTCGAGCAACACGCGCGCCGCTCGCTCGTCCTCGACGACCGCGGCGGGGTCGACACCCGCCTCGGCGAGCGCGCCCGCGAGCAACACGGCGTGCTCCGCGGTTGCCACCGCGCGCAAGTCGCCGCTCACCGGTGGACCGGGAACCGCGACCTCGCTCCATCGCGCATCGAACACCAGCCGGTAGGGCGATGGCGATGTCGTCAAACGAGGCGCGTCCACTGCGGCGCCCTTCACCATGGCTCCGTCGACCTCGACGCGTCCCTCGACGACGCGCGCCCTCGCCGAGATCGGTGGCCGCTTCGGACCCAAGCGCACGACGTCTTCGCGCGAGAGGAGCACGCGCACCGGGCGACCGAACCGCCGCGCCAGCTCGCGAGCGGCAGCGGGTGCGACGGATGACTGCTTCCCCCCGAAGGCGCCACCGTTGGCGAGCGGCGTCGCCGGATCGCCCCCCGGTTCGCACCACGACGCGTCCGGTTCGAGGTACGCCGGCTCGACCCAGCTCGTCGCGAGTCGAACACCGCCGCGCCAAGGCTCGGGCAATGGGAGCGGAGGCCGGTCGTCGGCGGTGGTGCGCCGGCCCTGCACCTTCTGGGCGCGGACGCGCGCCTCGTGCAACGTGTCGGCCACGACCCACTGCAGGCCCGCCGCGTCAACCGCGTCGGCAGTGGACCCGGGCGGCAGCGGGACCGCGACGAGCGCGTCGCGCGTCGCGGTGTCGTCTGCGAAGCCACCTCGTCCGAGGGGCACGTCCGGATCGACCCGCTGCGATGCGCGGCCTTCGATGGTCGAACGTCGCGTCGCGGCTTCGGCCTCGCGCGTCGTCGCGGTCGCCCTCGCGACGCCGGCCGCCACCGCGACGGCTTCGTCGATGGTCTGCCAACCGGTGCAACGGCACAGGTGCGCAGCGAGTGCGCGATCGACGGCCGCGCGGTCGGTCGTACCCTTCGCGAGGAGCGCAGAACACCGCACGACGATGCCGGGCGTGCAGAACCCGCACTGCGAAGCGCCCGTCGCCACGAACGCGTCGACGAGCGCGTCGCGAGTCGTGCCGTCGAGGCCGTCGACCGTCGTGATGGCGCGCCCGTCGACGCGGGCCGCGGGCGTCACGCACGCGACGCGTGGTTGACCGTCGATGAGCACGGTGCAGCAGCCGCACTGACCCTGCGGCGCGCAGCCGTCCTTCACCGACACGATGCCGAGCCGCTCTCGCAGAACGAGGAGCAGCGACTCGCCGGGCTCGACGTCGACGTCGACGGCCCGGCCGTCGCAGACGAACGTGATCCGGTCGGCCATTCCGTTCAGCGTAGGACCGCCGATGAAAAGTTCACCGACGGGGCCTGGACGGTCTCACCACCGCACGGCTACACCGTTCGCACGCTCCGAGGTGCAAGGCAATGTGGCGACGCCGTCTGATCCTGCTGGTACTTGCCGGGATGCTGGTCGCCCTGGCGGGCTGTGACTGGCCTCTCCCCCGGTTCGACGCGGCGAGAACAGCCGACAACCCCGATTCGGGACTCGACACCACCAACGTGTCGCAGTTGCACCTGGCGTGGTCGAAACTCGGTGGTTTCCCCATCGTGGCGAAGGGCCTCGTCATCACTCGGGGGTTCAACGGCAGCGGCTACACCACGAACGCGTACAACGCCTCGGACGGCAGCGTGCGTTGGGCTGCGCCGGCGAACTTCGCGCCCGGAGCGGTCGGTGGGAACACCATCTACGGGACGGTCTTCGCCTCGGTGAACGGAGAATCGGAGTACACGCTCACGGCGCTGTCACTGGATACGGGCGCGGTGCAGTGGTCGGCCGGGACGAATGCGACCGGCGTGACCAACTTCGTGAACGGCCGGATCTACGTGGCCGGCTGTGTCTGCACGCACGGCGTCGCACCGCTGCTCGAGGTCTGGGACGCCTCGACCCACAAGATCGTGTGGAACACGGGCTGGGGGAGCTCGTCGTGGGCCATCGGGCCCTCGGTTGCGAACGGCGTCGTGTACGCAGTCGGGACGAACACGACCGTCGCGCCGTACGGGCTCACGCTGTACGCGTACGACGAGACTTCGGGCAAGCAACTGTGGTCGCGGCTCCTGCGACAGGACTGCGGGTTGTCCGACCCCGTCGTCTCGAACGGCTACGTGTTCACGACAGGCGGCACGTACGACGCCAAGAACGGCGCACTCGTGACCGCGTGGCCGGTGTGCACGTCCAGCAACCCCGCAGTGGTCGGCACGACCGTCTTCGCCGTGATCCAGGACTCGACGAACGTCACGCTCGTCTCGTTCAACGGCGCGAGCGGCGCGACGTACTGGGCGAAGCAGATCGGCAGCACGCCGGCGACCGACCCGCTCCAGGCGCCTGCAGTCGGCAACGACGTGGTGTTCGTCAGCAACACCCAGGGCGTCATCGGGTACGACACCGCAACCGGCAAGCCGCTGTGGTTCGCGGGCGGGGTCGACGGCCGGCTGCACGACCCGGCGGTCGCGAACGGCACCGTCTACGCGGGGACCGACACGACCCTGTACGCCTGGCGAATCGCCAAGTAGCGCGCGACGGCCCCGCCGAAGCGGGGCCGTCGAATACTGCGAGAGCGCTTGTTACGAGAACGACTGGCCGCACCCGCAGCTGCGCTGCGCATTCGGGTTGTTGATCGCGAACCCCGCGCCCTGCAGCCCGTCGCGGTAGTCGAGGGAGCCGCCGCGCAGGTGCGGAGCACTGGCGGGATCGATCGCGACCCTGATGCCGGCCCACTCGGACACGCTGTCGTCGGCGCTGACCTCGGTGTCGAAGAACATCTCGTAGGTGAAGCCCGAGCACCCGCCGGGACGGACCGCGACCCGCAGCACGAGGTTCTCGGCGTCGTCCTCGGATGCTATGAGGTCCTTGACCTTCGCGGCCGCGGCGTCGGTGAGCGAGAACAGCGCTCCGGCGTCGGTGACGGTGAACATCGATTCCTCCAGACGAGGTCAGTCGGTGGTTTCAGGATACCCGGCCGTCAGCACGACATGGCACGGCTCGTGGTCGTACAACGCCGCGAACTCCTCGACTCTTCCCCCACCCACCTGGTCGACAACCCCTTCGCACAGGCCGCGGTGGAGGTTGCACACCAGCTCGGGATACGCCTCCGCGAGCTCACGGAACGGGCAGTGCAGGAAGTCGATGCGGGTGGTCGCGTCGGATTCCTGGTCGAGCGCGGGCTCGAACCCCAGGCGCGTCAACTCGCCCTGCAACGCGCGCAGGCAACTGCGCGAACGCGTGCGCTTCCCCGCTTCGACGCCCCAGGCGAACCCGGTGTCGGCGGCGTCGTCGGACACCGCACCCACGCGCTCGGCGAGCGCGGCGAGCAAGCCCGCGAGGAGCACGTGTGCGGGCGGGTCGAGCCCGAGCCCGGGCGCACCAGCTGCGAGCGAGTACCGGTGTTGCGGACGCCCGACGGTCCCCCGGTGCACCGCCTCGACATCCACCAGCCCGGCTTCCCGCAGCCGTTCGAGGTGCAGCCGGACGGTGTTGGCGTGCAGTCCGAGGCGGTCTGCGAGGTCCGGGGCAGAGAGCGGGACCGTCGCCGACGCCAGCTCGCAGTACATCGCATAACGGGTCTCGTCGCCGAGGGCCTTCAGAACCTCCAGGTCCACGGGTTGACGGTACCCCCGGTTCGGGCATATTTTCAAGAGCGTCGCTGTATTTATTCCCGTGACGCTCTCCGGGACCCGCCTCAGGATGGCAGCGACGTGACCGACCCGGCCCCGAGAATCTGCTGATGGACGCGACCGAGCACATCGACCCCAACGATCCCGACGCCCCCGTCCACCGCATCGCCGGGACGCCCCCGTCGCCGGCTGATGTGCGCGAGGTGCTGCGCGGCGTCATCGACCCGGAGTTGCGGGCCGACGTCGTGGAGCTGGACATGATCCGCGACGTCGAGGTCGGTGCCGACGGGTACGTGACGGTCTCGGTCGCGCTCACCACGCTCGGATGCCCGCTGCGGGCGCAGATCAAGGCCGAGGTCGAGTCGAAGGTCGGCGGGATGCCGGGCGTCACGAACGTCGACGTGAGCTACAGCGAGATGACGCAGGAGCAGAAGTCCGTGGCGATGCAGCGGGCGCGCTGGAACGCCCGCGCCGACGCACCCGACACCGAGGTACCCGCGACCACCCGGGTGCTCGCGGTCGCGAGCGGCAAGGGGGGCGTCGGGAAATCGTCGGTCACCGTCAATCTCGCGACCGCGCTCGCCGCGCAGGGTCGCGTCGTCGGCGTGCTCGATGCGGACATCTGGGGCTTCAGCGTGCCGCGCATGCTCGGTGTCGAAGGGCGGCTCGCGGGCACCGAGGGAAAGATCCACCCGACCGAGCGCAGCGTCGCGAACCTCGCCGATCCCGACGGACCGGCCGGCCGGTTGAAGATCGTCTCGATGGGGCTGCTCGTCGACGACGAGAGCACTGCGCTCATGTGGCGCGGCCTGATCCTCGCGAAGGCCGTCGAGGAGTTCCTGGTCAAGGTGCGCTGGGGCGACATGGAGTACCTGTTGATCGACATGCCGCCCGGCACCGGAGACATCCAGATGGCGCTGGCGCGGCTGTTGCCCCAGGCCGAGATGCTCGTCGTCACGACGCCGGCGCGCGCTGCGCAGAAGGTCGCGGTTCGCGTCGCCGACATGGCCCGGCGTTCGTACATGAAGGTCGCGGGCGTGGTCGAGAACATGAGCGCATTCCTGACACCGGCAGGCGAGACCTTCGAAGTGTTCGGGTCGGGTGGTGGCGCCGCGCTCGCGGCCGAGATCGACGCTCCTCTGCTCGGCGAAGTGCCGCTCGAGCCCGCGGTGTCGGAGGGCGGCGACGTCGGCAGTCCCGTCGTCGTGAGCACGCCCGACAGCCCCGCAGCCCGTGCGTTCCGCGCGCTCGCCGAACGGATCTCCACCGACGTGCTGCCGCCGATCGAGATGGCGGGATGTACCGCGCGCATCTTCGAGACCGCGGCCGCGAACCTCGCACAGAAGCGCGCAACCGGCTGAGCTCACCACACGATCAGTTGGGACGTTTGATCGCTCATAGAGCGACGAAGTGTCCCAACTGGGAGTTGGGGATCAGGCCAGCTTCCAGATGGATCGGGTGTCGCGGCCCGACACCTTGCTCTCGCCACGCAGCTTCAGGAGATGCGCGTACACCTGGTTCCCCGCCATCTCGTGGAGCTCCGGGACGACATCGGGATACAACCGCTCGACGATGTCCCGGATGCGGGCCGGCCCGTCGCCGAGCAACTCGAGGATCTGACGCTCTCGCGCGCGGCGGTGCTTCAGGTACTCGTCGAGATGGGCACGCGGCTCGTCGATCACCTCGCCGTGCCCCGGGCAGATGCGGGTGATGCGCATCTTGCGCAACCGCTCCAACGTCGTGAAGTACTGCTTCATGTCGCCACCGCGAGCCGGATTGACGACGCTCGTCGTGCCGTTGAGAACGGTGTCCCCGGTGAAGAGCACACGCTCCTCCTCGAGGAGGAGACACAGGTGATCGGGTGAGTGTCCGGGCGTGTGCAGGACCTCGAGACCCCATTCGGTGCCCTCGATCACATCGCCCTCGCCGATCGTGCGGTCGACGTGCACCGTGGGCTCGTCGTCCTTCGCGCCGGGCTGTGGCTTGTTGCTGAAGGCCAGCACCTCCGCGCCGGTGGCCTCGACGAGGCGCGTGGTCGCGGGTATGTGATCGGGATGGCTGTGCGTGAGCACGACCCAGCGCACGCGTTCGCGCATCGACGCGCCGACGATCGCGTCGACGTGGCCGCGCTCGTCGGGACCGGGATCGATCACCGCGACCTCGTCGATGCCGACGAGATACGTGTTGGTACCCGGCCCCGTCATCGGACCGGGGTTGGGCGCGACGATCCGTCGAACGAGCGGCGACAGCGCGCTCGGAACGCCGGGCGTCATGTCGGGCATCAGGCTGTGCTTTCGCGAGGCGTCGACGTCAGCACGTCGGCGATCTGTCGGGGATCGATGGAACCGTCGGCCGGATCGACCGCGTCGTCGTAGCCGGGATCACCGGGGAGCAGCAGTCGCGTGCCGGAGGCGTCGCGGACGATCCGGGGCTGTGTCACACCGATGCCCGACGCGGCGCGCACGTAGTCGAGCAGCGCCGCCGCCGTGTCGAAGCGGGTGAGTGCCTCGAGGTTCTTGAACGTCGGGAAGATCAGGTCGACTTCGCCGCGATGCGAACGCTCGATCGCATCGGCCGGACGGATCCACGTCGACTCGATCGTCTCGAAGTCGTCGTGAAGGTACGCGTGGCCCTCGGGCGCCTCGGCGACGAAGAACCACGTGTCGTAGCGACGCGGCATGCCCCGTGGGGTGATCCAGTGCGAGAAGAGGTGCAATGACGTGACGTCGAGGAGGAGATCTTCGTCCGCGAGGAGGTCGGCGAAGCGCAGCCGGCCGCCGTTCAGCGCCTCGCGGGCCCGCTCGAACCGGGCGCCCACCTCCGGGGCGTGGAGGTCGACCGGAGCCGCGGGTGAGCGGCGACGGGCGAGGAGCACACCGGCCTCCTCGAAGGTCTCGCGGATCGCCGCCACCCAGAAGCCGAGGCCGCCCGATGGACGCCCGAGCAGCTGACTGGCCTCGGCGTCGGACCGCCCGGGCGCGCGCGCCTCGACCTCGGCGAGCCGATCGTCGGGATCGACCGCGCCGCCGGGGAACACGTGGGCCCCGCCCACGAAGTCGGCGTTGAGGCTGCGTCGCAACATGAAGACGTGCAGGTCGGGCGCGTCGCGCACCAACATCACGGTGGCCGCGTCCCTCGGTGTCACCACCGCGGGACCCGGACCTTCGACTGCGGCGCCACCGGAGAACTGCTCGATGGGCCACCAGATGACATGACCAAATTGTACGTGCTTCAGGAGGTCGGACGGCTCGGCCCCCCGATGTGGCAAGCGGGCCGTACGCTCACGTCATGACGGGCGACTCCCGCGACCCCCGGCGCACTCTCCCAGCAGTCGAGCGCGTGCTGCAGGAGCTCCGGGCCCGAACCGCCGGTGACGACCTCCCGGCGGCGCTGCTCGCCGACGCTGCACGCTCCGCGGTCGCCGAAGCACGCCATCGCCTCGAGGAAGGGGCGACCGTCGACGCGGCGGACGTGGTGGACGCCGCCCGCCGCATCGTGGACGCTCAGCGGATGGCCCGCCTGCGTACCGTCGTCAACGCAACGGGTGTGCTGCTCCACACGAACCTCGGTCGCGCGCCGCTCGGCGCAGACGCACTGCAAGCCGCGGCCGACATCGGTGGCTCGTACTCGACCCTCGAGTACCGCCTCGACGAAGGCATCCGCGGCTCGCGCCACGACCACGCGGGATCGTTGCTTGCACGTGTGAGCGGAGCCGAGGCGGGCCTCGTGGTCAACAACAACGCGGCCGCGGTCCTGCTCGTGCTGGCGGCGCTGGCTCGCGACGGCGACGTGATCGTGTCGCGCGGTGAGCTCGTCGAGATCGGCGGAGGGTTTCGCATCCCCGACGTCATTCGGGAGTCGGGCTGCCGGCTCGTGGAGGTGGGCACCACGAACCGGACGCGTGTCGCCGACTACGAGCGCGCGATCGGTCCATCGACATCGCTCGTGTTGAAGGTGCACGCGTCGAACTACCGGATGGTGGGGTTCACTGAACAGGCAAGAATCGATGCACTGGCGCGCCTCGGCCCTCCGGTGGTCCTGGACGCCGGTTCGGGTCTCCTCGACGAGACGACTCCGTGGCTCGACCATCGCCCGTCGTGGCTGTCCGACGAGCCGGGTATCCGTCAGGCGGTCGCGGCCGGAGCGGCGCTGGTCACGTTCTCGGGCGACAAGCTGCTCGGCGGCCCGCAGGCGGGCGTCGTCGTCGGCCGCCGGAACCTCGTCGAGCGAGTCTCACGGCATCCGCTCGCGCGTGCCGTGCGTGCCGACAAGCTGACGCTCGCGGCGATGCAGTCGGTCGCGCTGTCGTATCTCTCCGGCGACGGAGCGGCGATCCCGCTCTGGCGTATGGCAACGACACCCGTCGACGAGCTGCACGCGCGGGCCGAGGCGATCGCGTCCGACGTTCCGGGCGCGAAGGTCGTCGAAACCGACGCCGCCGCTGGGGGTGGCTCGTTGCCGGGCCTCGCCATCCCGTCGGCCGGCATCGCAACCGAGACGGCACGCGTCGACGACATGCTGCGGGCGTTGCGTGGCCGCGGCGTCGTCGCGCGGGCGCAATCGGGCTCGGTCGTGTGCGACCTTCGCGCCGTTGACGCGCGCGACGACAATCGCCTCGCGCGCGCCTTGCGTGAAGCCGCGGCCGAGCTCGCGTAGAGCACATGCGCACCGTCGCCACCGCAGGACACGTCGATCACGGCAAGTCGTCACTCGTGCTCGCGCTGACGGGCACCGATCCCGACCGTTTCCCCGAGGAGAAGGCACGCGGGCTCACCATCGACCTCGGCTTCGCGTTCACGACACTCCCGTCCGGAACCGAGATCGGCTTCGTCGACGTGCCCGGGCACGTCCGCTTCATCAAGAACATGCTGGCGGGCGTGGGCGCGGTCGACACCGCGCTGCTCGTCGTGGCGGCCAACGAGGGCTGGATGCCGCAGAGCGAGGAGCACCTTCGGATCCTGGAGCTCCTGGGAATCCGTCACGGCTTGACGGCCCTCACGAAGGCCGACGTCGTCGACGAGGAGACGCTCGAGATCGCGCGGCTGGAGCTCGACGACCACCTCGCGGGCACGCTCTTCGCGGACGCTCCCATCATCGCCGTGGATTCCCGGTCGGGCCGCGGGCTCGCGCAACTGCGGGAAGCGCTCGACAAGGTGATCGGGGCGGCACCGCCGGCAAGTGATCGCGGCCGCCCGCGCCTGTGGGTCGACCGCGCGTTCGCGGCGCGCGGCGCCGGCACCGTTGTCACCGGGACGCTGGCCGGCGGGCGCCTCGAGGTCGACGACGAGGTGGTGCTCGAACCCGGCCTGCACCGGGCGCGCGTCCGAGGGCTGGAATCGCGACACGAGAAGCTTGCCGTCGCCGAGCCCGGCAGCCGCGTCGCGCTCAACCTCGCGGGCGTGGAGCATCACGACGTGGAGCGGGGTCACGCCGTGGTTCGCCCCGGTCAGTGGCACGAGTCGGCAACCGTCGACGTCGCCCTCTCGATCTTGCCGGGCGAGAGCGTCAAGCGGCGCGCCCGACTACAGGTCTACGTGGGCTCGGGCGAGCACAACGCGGTGTTCCGCGCGCTCGACGACGACAACCGGTTCGCACGGCTGCGCTTCACACAGCGGTTGGTGCTCGCGCCCGGCGACCGCGTGGTGCTGCGCGACCCCGGATCGGCGCGCACGATCGGCGGTGCCGAGGTGCTCGACGTCGACCCGACGGGTCGCGCACGCGACGCAGCCGCGGGTCTGGAGCTGCCGCTGCTCCCGCGGCTGCTCGCGGCGCGGCAGTGGCTCCGGATCGACGACCTTCGTGGCCCGCTGACCGGTCTGGGTGCCGAAGAAGCCGAGGAAGCCCTCGACGCCATCGTCTCGTCGGGCGCCGCGGTACGGCTCGGCACGTGGCTCGTCACGCGGGAGCAGCTGGACGACATCACCGCCCAGGCCGAGAAGGTCGTGCTGGCGCACCACGGCGAGCAACCGCTGCAGCCCGGAATCGAGATGCCGGCGCTCGCGTCGATCCTGCGGATTCCGGTGGAGCGGGTGCGTCTCGCCCTCGAATCGCATCCCACGCTGCGCATCGAGCGTGGAGCCGTGCGCCACGTCGACCATCGCGGTCGCGCGTCCGACGACCCGGAGGCACAGCGGCTGCTGGCGGCGCTCGCGGCGGCACCGTTCTCGCCGCCGTCGGCCACCGAGGTCGGCGTCGCGATCGACGTGGCACGCGCGCTCGTGCGCGAAGGCGCCGCCGTGGATCTCGACGGCGTGCTCTTCGCAGCCGATGCGCTCGAACAGGCTCGGGACTTGATCGTCACGGCGTTACGGGAGCGAGGCACCCTCACCGTCTCCGACGCGCGCGACATCCTTCAGTCGACCCGCAAGTACGTGCTGCCGTTGTTGAACCGCCTCGACGCCGAGGGCGTCACGCGCCGGCGCGGCGACGACCGCGTGCTCGGACGGGCGGCGCGTTGAGAGTCGAGACCCGCCGACCTCTCAGCCGGCCTCCTGGGCGAGGATCATCCGGCGCTCCGCCTCGGTGAGCCCGCCCCAAATCCCATGGAGCTCGCGGATCGACATCGCGTAGTCGAGGCAATCGCGCCGCACCGCGCACCCGGCACAGATGGCTTTGGCCCGCCGCTCGCGTTCCTCGCGCTCGTCCTTGCGTTCCTGATACGCGGGCGGGAAGAACAGCCGCGCACCGGGCCCGCGGCATGCTGCTCGCACCTGCCACACGTCGTACATCGACCGGACGCTCACGGCCCCCCTTCCGGCTCGCCCGAGGACCCCACCCGAATGGTGCTCGTGACCGCGCCCCCAGGCGCGTCTCAGGAACGTATCCCCTGGTCAGGGCCGCTACAAGGGGTGATTTGCCGCGCGGGTGGGCCCGGTTGGGCCTAGTTCGACCGCGAGCCGTGCCGGTAGTCGCGCGCTCCGCCGGTCTCGGGCTCGACCTCGAGCACCAGGCCCTGCACCTCGACGACCCGGACCGCGTCACCCGCCCGGATCGGGGTCGCCCGGTTCGTGCGGGCGCGCCAGAGCGCCTCGCGGATGCGAACGACTCCGTCGGGATCGACGTCGACCTCCGCTCGGCCCATCTCTCCCACCATGCCTTCCCGACCGATCGTGGGCGTGGAGAACCGCGAGCGCACCGCGGCGGTCATGCCGGCCAGCATGAAGAGCGCGGTGCCTGCACAGACGACCGCGACGACCCACCACCTCGGATCGAGGTGCCGACCACCCATGAGGGTCAACGACCCGGCCACGAGTGACCCGAAGCCCGCAACTGTCCAGAAGCCGAAGCCGCCGGCCTGCACGTCGATGGCAAAGCCGAGGATGCCGATGGCCAGGAGCGCGACGGCCCACGGGTGCACCGGGAGATGCGAGAAGCCGATGAACGCGCCGACCACCGCACCGGCTCCGGCCAACCCGGCAAGGCCGACGCCCGCGGTGAAGAACTCGAAGACGATCAGGGCAAGTCCTGCGACGAACAAGAAGTACGCGATGGACGGACTCGTGAGGGTATGGATGGCCTGCTGGCCGAGCCCGAGCTTGTGGAAGTGAACCGACTGGTTCGGCACGCGCCGGGGTCCGTTCGAGGTCTGCTGCACCTTGGCGAGCGAGAGCCGGTGCGGCCCGGTGGGAGTGACGACGGTCTTGCCGTCGAGTGTGCCGAGCAGGCTCACGAGGGTGGGCTCGACCGCGTCGACCGCACCGCGGCGTCGTGCCTCACCCGACGAGAGACGCCGCGTGGCCGCGGCCGCGACCCCGCGTGGGTCGCGCGTCGAGCCGGATGCCAGTGATTCGAGCAGCGTGGCGACCTTGGCGGGCGACGACGCGTGCGGATGATCGAGCGCCAGCGGATGCGCCGGGCCGATGTGCGACCCCGGTGACACCGAGGCGACCGGCGCGGCGGCAACCAGTTCGACGGCGCCGCCCTTGGCGTTGGATCCCGACGGTCCGACCCACACCGCGATGGGCACTCCGGAGGAGCGCACCGCCTGCACGATCGGGCCCACGTCGCCGTCGAGCACACCGGGCGAGTCGAGCTGGACGACGAGCAGCGTCGACTGCTTGCGGTTCGCGTCGGCGATCACCGACCGCAGGAGCGAGATGTTCGGAGGATCGAGCGCTCCGTTGACCTGCACGACATCGATGCCACGGAGCCCCGCCGACGGCGCGTCGGAAGCGGCGAGCGCCGACCTGCCGGAGCCGGCGACCGCGAAGCACGCGCCCGCGGCGACCAACACGGAGAGCACGCGACGTGACACGCTGCGACGGAGCGCCGTCGTGGCTCTCGTAGCATGAGGCTGAATGGAGCTCACTCGTTTCTGCTCCACGTCCAGAGTGGTCGTCGTCGCGGGCAAAGGCGGCGTCGGCAAGACGACGACGACCGCTGCACTCGCGCTGGCCGCCGCCCGGATCGGCATGAGCGTGCTGATCCTCGAGGTCGAGGGCAAATCGGGGTTGCCTTCCATCTTCGGACGGCCGCAGCTCAGCTACGAGGAGGTGGAGTTGGCGCCGCGCGTCCGCGCCCGCACGCTGACGCCCGATGAGGCGCTCCTCGACTACCTGCACGGCAACGGACTGCGCCGGATCAGCAAACGACTGGTCAACTCGGGAGCGCTGGACGTGGTGGCCACCGCGGTCCCGGGTATGAAGGACATCCTCGTGCTCGGGAAGGTCAAGCAACTGGACCTGCAACGTGCGGCCGACCTCATCCTGTTGGACGCCCCGGCCGCCGGCCACGCCGTGTCCTTCCTCCTGTCGCCTCGCGGACTCCTCGACGCGGTGCGCGTGGGCCCGATCCGCAAACAGGCCGCGGACGTGATCGACATGCTGTCGGATCCGGTCCGATGCCAGGTCGTGTTGGTCACGATTCCCGAGGAGACGCCCGTCAACGAGCTCGTCGACACCGCGTTCGCGATCGAGGACCGCGTCGGGGTGGCGCTCGGCCCGGTCGTCGTCAACGGGTGCTATCCGCACGTCGACGTCGTCGAGCCGGAGCAAGATGTCGAACGCGACGCTGAGGCCGCAGGGGTCTTCGTGAGTCATCGCGAAGCGCGCGACCTGGCGCTCGCCGCGGACTTCCGGGCCCGCCGTCAGGAGCTCCAGTCGAGCGAAGCCGACCGGCTGGCCCAGCTGCTGCCCCTCCCCCAGGTGCGGCTGCCGTTCCTCTTCCACGCGGAGCTCGGACCAGCCGAGCTGGACGTGCTCGCCGACGCGTTCGCCGCGGGCATCGAGGCGCTTCCCGTCGCATGACGCACACGCTGCACGACCTCGTCGAGAACGGCCACATCGTCATCTGTTGCGGTACGGGCGGCGTCGGCAAGACGACGAGCGCCGCTGTGCTCGCGCTCGAAGGAGCGCGGCGCGGGCGCAGCGCGGTGGTGGTCACGATCGACCCGGCCAAACGACTCGCGAATGCGCTGGGACTCGCGGAGCTGTCGAACACACCACACGACATCGACCGCGCGTTGTGGGATCCCGACGGTGCCGCACCTCCGAGCGGACGGCTTGCCGCCCTGATGCTCGACACCAAGTCGACGTTCGACACGTTGGTGACGCGCTACGCGGAATCACCCGAGCAGGCGTCGCGCATTCTCGACAACCGCTTCTACCGCAACATCTCCGGTGCGCTGTCGGGCACACAGGAGTACATGGCCATGGAGAAGTTGCACGAACTCCATGAAGAAGGGGGTTACGACCTCATCGTGGTCGACACCCCGCCGACGCGGCACGCGCTCGACTTCCTCGATGCACCACAACGGCTGATGCGTCTGCTCGACAACCACATCTTCCGGCTCCTGATGATGCCGACGCGCGCCTACCTGCGGGTCGCAAGCGTTGCCGTACAGGTTTTCCTGCGAACGATCTCGAAGGTCGTCGGCACCGAAGTCGTGGAGGACGTCGTCGCGTTCTTCCGCGCGTTCGAAGGGATGGAACGGGGATTCCGCGAGCGGGCGGAGCGGGTCATCGAGCTCCTCGCCGACGACGGAACGCGCTTCGTGCTCGTCACGACGCCGAGGCGCGACGCCGTCGAGGAGGCGGAGTTCTTCGCCCGACGGCTCGCGGAGTCGGGGCTCGACGTCGACGCGCTCGTGGTGAACCGTGTGCACCCGCGTTTCGGCGCGGAGAACACCGACGGACTTCGTCTGCGCGCCGTGGAGCTCGCCGCGAAAGCCGGTATGACCGACAACCCGTCGGTCAAGAGTGCGGGGAACCGCCTCGCCGCGCTGTACGACAACCTCGCCGACTTCCAGGAGATCTCGGAACGAGAAGCTCGCCATGTCGCGGGCGTCCGCGGCAGGGTCTCCGGCGCGGCGATCTCCCACGTGCCGTTCCTCGCGAGCGACGTGCACGACTTCGACGGCCTCCGCGAGGTCGGCCGGCTCCTGTTCGAGAGCATCGAGGGCCGCGAGTAGCCTGCGAGCGTGCCCGAGCCTTCCTCCACCACGATCCTCGTCGCGGCCGACGCCGACTGGGTCCGCGCGCAGGTTCGGGGTGCCTTCGTCGGACGCGGGCAACGCGTCGTCGAGGTGACGAACGGCTTCGACGTCCGGCCCACGGTCGCGGCCGAGCCGCCCGATCTCATCGTGTTGGATCTCAACATCGGCAACATGGGGGGCATCGCGGTCGCCCTCGACCTGCATCTCGAGGCGGCCGCCGGTCGCCTGCCCCACATACCGATCCTCCTGCTGCTCGATCGCGCCGCCGACCGGTTCCTGGCGGTCCGTGCCGCGGTCGACGCCGAGCTGGTGAAGCCGGTCGATGCCGGCACGCTGCGGCGCACGGCGAAGCGGCTGTTCAGCGCGGCGGCCACGGGCGCGCCCCGGCCGGAGCCGGCGACGAGCGCCCCGATAGAATCTTGATCCCCTTCGGGATGTAGCGCAGTTTGGTTAGCGCGCAGCGTTCGGGACGCTGAGGTCCCGGGTTCAAATCCCGGCATCCCGACCACCAAAACCGCCTGGTCAGCGGCTTGCCGCCTCGGCTACCGAGGTCGTCGGGCGCGACGCGGTCGCCGTCGATCGACGCGCGGTGATCCACCGTCGCGGCCGCCCGGCAGCAACGCGGCGGACGAACCCGAGGAGCATGGCGATCGACACGCCGATGAGGAGCGGGTCGATCATGACGCGAAAGCGCGCGTTCTCCCCCAGCTCGAACGCGATCGCGACGAGGCCGACGTACAGCACCGTGAGACCGAGGAAGACGAACGGCAGATCGCTCGGTTGCGCGCGTCCACGGAACCAACGCAGCGCCGAGCGGATCCCGGCTCCGATCACCGCGACGATCATCACCCCGAACATCGCGAAGACTTCCAGCCGCACGGACAGGGCCCCGAAGATGGGAGAGGTCCAACCGCGCATGTCGGCCCTGACCCAGATCTTCACGAACAGCCAATTGAGCACGTGCTGTATTCCATCGGTGAAAGCCGACCGCGCCCTCGGGAACGGCTGACCTTCTCGGAGATAGATCAACGCCGGAGTGGTACGTGACCGGAGGAAGTCGACGGGATACGACTCGAGGGTGCGGACGGCGTCGCGTCCCTCCGCCCGGTATACCGGCAGGAAGCACTCCGCGTTGTAGTTGATCTCCCCGTTCGACTTGACCAAGTCGGACAGGACCTTGCTGTGGCTCGTCGAATGACAAGGCTTCACGTACGGCGCGTAGCGGTCGTAGGAGAGGAAGTTGGGAAACGCCGGTATCTCCGTGGTCAGCTGCGAAAGCCGACGGCGTGCCCGCAGCGCATCGAAGTCGTGTCTCGGTAAGGGGGCGATGACTGCCCGGGTGAGGTTCATGCCGAACCAACTGCTCATCGTGGGGGTGCCGAAGATGACTTCGTTCTTCAGCATCCAGCCACCAACGAGCAACACCGGAACCAGGAGCACCGCCGCGGCCGGCTTCCACCCGCCCCTGGGTCGCGCGAACCCGAGAACGATCGCGATGACGAGAACCAGCCAGAGCGGGTGGAACAGAGAACGTGTGAGCACCACGGCCGTGCACACCGCGACGAATGTCGCGAAATCGCGGGTCCTCCGGGTGCGAGCGTACCGGATGCACAGGTACGCCGCGAGCACGAGAAGCGTGGCGACCAGGTATTCATAGCTCGGTGTGCTCTCCCAGGCGATGAGCGCCGGATTGAGGACGACGAACCCGGTCGCGACCGCGCTGACTCCGACACCGAAATGCAGCTCGACAAGAAGTTGGTACAGCGCCCACGTCATCACGACGCCACACGTGATGTACACGATCTTGAAACCGACATCGGTCGAGAAAGGCGACCAGTAGATCAAGGCAACCAGCCCGTTGAACAGAGGCGGCTGAATGTGCAGGAACAACAGGCTGTGGACGGTGTGGACCTTGAGCTGATGGAGGTCGAGGATCTGGAACTGGTAGTTGATGGCGCTCGGGATGAAATGACCGCCCGTCGTGAAGTAGACCGCTCGCGAGACGCCATACAGCGCGAGCACGGCCATCTGGCCGCGCCGGCGTCCCGACCAGCTTCGTGTCCCCGATCGACGCGGGCTCGACATTCGTGACCTGTCCAATAGGGGCGGCGGCTCGGTAGTTGTGAAGTCCACGATCGCTCCACGACTCGGCTGACTCGGTCTGAAGTGTCGCGCGTGGTCGTACGCACACCTCGTGCAGATTGTTGTGCCCGGATTCCCGGAAGGGGCCCGTCAAAAGACCGCCGCGGCGGGCGCGCTGCGGTATCCGATCGGGCCCTCGCTGCCGCTAACCTCCGGCCGATGTCCGCCGTCGGAACGCGGTCAGAGGCGCGCGACGAGACTTCGAGCGGTCCGACATCGAAGCGTCGCGGCCGGTCGACGTATGCGTTCGTCGCGATGGTGGCGGTCGCACTGGCTCCGCTCGTGATCGCGGCGGGCCGCCTACTGGTTTCGTTCCGCTCCCGCTACGACCCGGTGTTCGACCACGCCGTGATCGAGTTCACCGTGCGCGCCGTCGGCAGGCATGCCGTCGTGGTCGGGATGCCGTCGCGATTCGGCTGGTTCCATCCCGGCCCGTTGCTCTTCTACGTTCTCGCGGTTCCCTACCGGCTGCTCGGCTCGGTGTCCGTCGGCCTCTACGTCGGTGCGCTTGCGGTCAACGCGCTCTCGATCATCGGGATCGCACTGGTGGCACGCCGCCGCGGCGGGCTGTTGCTCGCGCTCTGGACGCTCGTGATCGTCGGCGTGCTGTGCCACACGCTCGGCCCCGACTTCCTGCGCGATCCATGGCCCCCCTTCGTGTCGGTCCTTCCCTTCTTTCTCTTCATCATGCTGGTCTGGTCGACTGCAGTGGGCGACACGTGGACACTTCCGTGGGCGGTCGCCGTGGGGACGTTCCTCGTACAAACCCACGTCGGCTACGCGATCACCGTCGTGGCACTGCTCCTCTGCGCGACGGCCGCGCTCGTGATCCGAACCGTACGCGCCGGCACTTCCCGCGCCGGCCGGGCGCGCCTTCGCACCGTCGGAGTCGTCGCAGGCGGTCTGGGCATCTTGCTCTGGCTGCCGCCGCTGTACGACGAATTGTTCGGAAGTGGTAACGCGACTCACCTGTTCGATTACTTCACGAGCGGCCACGACACCGCCGGCCTCAGCACGGCTTGGCGCGCGATCGAGCTCCAGCTCGACACCCGACCGGAATGGCTGTTCGGTGCGCGCCCCCCGTTGTTCGGCGGCTTTGCACCGGTCAACGACGCTTCGCCCTTCGTCGCGGTCCTGATCCTCGGGGGCATTGCCGCCGTCGTCTCGTTGATGCTCCGTCGCGTCACCGACGCGCGACAGGCCTTGACCCTCGCCGCGACGCTCGGCGTCGCGATCATCACGTCGATCGTCGCGGTGAGCGGGATCGTCGGGCCACTGTTCACGTACCTCGTGCGCTGGACGTGGGTCGTCGGCGCGGCGATCGGGCTGCTGATCGTCTGGGTGGCGTTGATCGGTCTGCAGAGGCTGTGGCCGCGAACCGCTCGCATCGGCGCCGGTGTGGCTGCGGTCGCCGTCGTCGCGCTCAGCACCGTGACATCGGTCGACGTCGCGGGAGTGGGCGTCCCGCAGTCTGCGTATCAGCCTCTGATTCGCAGCGCGGCCTCGCAGCTGCTGGCCCGCCTCGGGTCCGACCACCGCGCCGTGGTCTTCACGGGCACGCGCGGAGGGTTGGACGAGGTGGACCTCGCGCTCCAGTTGGCACGTCACGGCATCCCCGTCCACACCGACCGCGGCGCCGCGGCGCGCGTGCTCTACATCGGTCGAGGCGGCGCCCCTCGCATCGTGCGTGTCGTCTCTGGTCCCGAGGCCGCGACGGAAGCCCCGTCGACGGGAGAGGTCGTCCTCGCGCGCGCGTCACAGCCGTACTCGGCATCCGAACGACGCAACGCACAGCAGAACGTCGCCCGAGCACGGCAGCGTGGCGCGCCCGAGTTCTTCATCCAGGCGCTCGAGGCAGTCGCGCGTGGAGACGCAAAGAGCGCCGTCGCCGTGTTCGGCCGCCTCGAATAGCGCGCTCGAGCCGTACTCCTTCACACGAAGACGCGCGCCCGCGGCGCGGGTCTGGTGTACTGATGCGGTGCCGGACGGGTGGGCTCTCGCAGCCCGCATCCTCGTAGGGGCGGCCCTCGCGTACGCCATCGGGTTCGAACGAGGACTTCGCGGCTCACCGGCCGGTGATCGGACGTTCGCACTCGTCGGACTGGCCGCTACCGCGGTGACCGCCGTGACCGCGCGATCGTCACCTCAGGCGATCGCGGGGGCGGTGACGGGAGTCGGGTTCATCGGCGCCGGCATCGTGTTCCACACCGAGAACACCTTCGTGAAGGGCATCACGACCGCATCGGCGATCTTCGTCACCGCCGGGCTCGGTGTCGTGGTCGGCACGGGTCATCTCTTGGTGGGCTGTCTCACCGGCGCGGTCGTACTCCTGATCCTCGAGATCCGGTACGTTCCGGTGCTGCGGTATTTCGACGCCCGCAGATATGCCGATCGGTTCCGCAGCGACAGTGACCCGCCGACGAGCCGAAAGAGGCGACCGAGCGAGAGAACATCCTGAGGCGAGCGGGCGCCGTCGTGCTGCTGGCCACCGCCGCAGTCCGGATCTACCGTGACACGGTGCGCCGTGACGAGGCGGGGTTCAACCCATCCACGCCGCGTCGGATTCCGACGGGTGAGTCCTGTTCGCTGCCGGAAGAGTGCGAGTTCCCGTTCGGCGACTGGTGCGCGCCGCTCGCCGACGCGCTCGACGAGATCGCAGACGTCGACACCGCACCCGTCGCGGACGCGTCGCCTCCTACCCCGAGGATCTCGTTTCGTGTGACCCTCGACATCGCCGCGGGGCCGTGGCACCGCCTCCACGTGCGACCTCGCCCGACGCCGCGTGAGGAGCGGCCGGTGGTCGCACGCGGCTCGACCATGTCGGAACGGGCGACGGCCGATCTGCTCGCGATGGCCACCGCGCACCACGAGCACGTCTTCGCGGTCGTGCGGTTCGCGCACGACCCCGTGCACAAGACGATCTTCGTCCAACGGGTCACCGTCGCGGGAGAAGCATCCGGTCACGGGCTCGCGCGTGGTCTCTACGCGCAGATCCGTTCGCTGCTTCCCGGATACCGCTTCCAGCCACGGGCGTTGACGGCACCGGGCCAGCGTTTCGTCGCGTCGTTGCCGCGCGAATGGGCCGACGTCGATCCGGGCCTGCTCGATCCGCCGTTGACGAAACGCTGCAACGGGTATCGGGTCCTGCGCGACGACGGGACGGTCGCGACGGAGCACTGGGCCGGCCGGTGCCGGGTTCACGGACTCGACAACCCCGATCCGGATGCACACCTCAGCATCGGTGTGTGCACGCGGCTCGAAGCGAGCGACGTGCCCCTCGTCGACGAGGCCGCGTTCCGCGTGTGACCCGCGCGCCGGCTCGCCGGCGCGCAGGACGTCGAGGCTCAGCCGCCGACGAGGAGCTCCGCCATCTGCACCGCGTTCAGCGCCGCGCCCTTGCGGAGGTTGTCGCCGGTGACCCAGAGATCGATCCCGCCCCGCTGCGACGGATCCTCACGCACCCGCCCGACGAGCACGGGATCGATGCCGGCCGACTCGAGCGGTGTCGGATATCCGTCGCCATCGTCGACGAGCTGCACGCCCGGAGCGTCGCGCAACAGGTCGATCACCTCGGTACGCGACACCGGCTGGCGGAACTGGAGGTTGGCCGTCATCGCGTGACCGACGTATACGGGGACCCGAACGCAGGTGGCCGTGACGCGCATCTCGGGCGCGTGGAGGATCTTGCGGCTCTCGTGAACGAGCTTCCATTCCTCCGACGTGTATCCCGCGTCCTTCACCGATCCGGCCAACGGGATCACGTTGCCGGCGATGGGCTTCGACCAGACGTCACCGGCCTCCACGACATCGCCGAGCATTCCCGCGCGGCGCAAGCGCTCCGACTGGCCGTCGTACTTGGCCCACTGGCCGTCGAGCTCATGGATACCGACCTGGCCCGCACCCGACACCGACTGATACGTCGACACGATCATGCGCTCGATGCCGGCGGCACGGTGCAACGGCGCGAGCGCGGTGACGAGCACCATCGTGGTGCAGTTGGGGCACGACGCGATGCCGCGCGGAAGCGACCGCATGTCCTCGGGGTTCACCTCGGCGACGACGAGCGGCACGTCGGGATCCATGCGGAACGCGGCCGAGTTGTCGACCACCTTCGCTCCGGCTGCGGCTGCGACCGGTGCCCACTCCAGCGCCAACGGATCGTCGACGTCGATCACGACGAGGTCGAGCCCGTCGAAGCCGCCGGCGCGAAGCACTTCGCACGGCACGTCGCGGCCCGCGAACGGAAGCCGACGTCC
Source organism: uncultured Burkholderiales bacterium (assembly GCA_964548555.1). Lineage (GTDB taxonomy): Bacteria > Actinomycetota > Acidimicrobiia > IMCC26256 > JAMXLJ01 > JAMXLJ01. The sequence goes on along the minus strand of CAZJSY010000035.1, from coordinate 334 downwards.
CTCGGAGCGTGCCGACGCGTACACGCGCAGCTCCCCGACGGGAAATCGACGCTGCTCGAGGATGCGCAGCATCTCCTGCCCGACGAGCCCCGTCGCACCGACGACACCGACGCTCATCGACGAGGTCACGGCGTGTCCTCGAGCTCGAAGGCCTTGTGCAGCGTGCGCACCGCGCGTTCGACGTCGTCAGCCTGCACCACGCACGAGATACGGATCGATGACGTGCTGATCATCTCGATGTTGACGCCTTCACCCGCGAGGACCTCGAACATCTGCGCCGCGACACCGGGATTGCTCTTCATGCCCGCACCGATGAGCGAGACGCGGCCGATGC
>CAZJSY010000034.1:0-27106 GCA_964548555.1 uncultured Burkholderiales bacterium | reverse complement strand
GCACCGCACCGGCCGATGAGCTCCGGCGGGAGTTCATCGAGTACAGGCGCACTGGTGATCGCGGGCTCAGGAACGCCTTGGTGGAGCGGCATGTTCCGCTGGCCGAGCATCTCGCCCGCCGGTTCGCCGGACGCAGCGAGCGTCAAGACGATCTCACGCAGGTCGCGTTGCTCGGATTGTTGAAGGCGGTCGAGCGTTTCGAGCCCGAACGCGGACTCGCGTTCAGCACCTTCGCGACACCGACCATCCTCGGCGAGTTGAAGCGTCACTTCCGCGACGCAGGGTGGTCGGTGCGCATGCCCCGCCAGCTGCAGGAGCACGTGCTCGAGGTGACGAAGTCGCTGGGCCCACTCACCCAACGCCTCGGCCGCGCACCCACCATCGGTGAGATCGCGAACGAGACCGCGCTCCCGGAGGAAGCGGTGATCGAGGCCATGGAGGCGAACCGCGCCTTCAGCGCGACGTCGATCGAGGCACCCACCGACGAAGACGACTCACTCGCTCCGCTCGACGCGCTGGGGCGTTCCGAGCCCGGGATCGAACGGGTCGAGCACGAGATGCTCGTGTCGTCGTTGCTCGACACGTTGCCGCCGCGCGAACGGGCCATCGTGGTCCTGCGGTTCCGGGAGGGCCTCACGCAGTCGCAGATCGCGTCGCGACTCGAGATGAGCCAGATGCACGTCTCGCGGCTTCTCGCCCGCACGCTCGCGCGGCTCCGCGACGTGATGGAGGCCGACGAGCACGTCGACCGCGCCACCCGCCGCATCCGAGAGGAAGACGGCTAGCCGGGCATCTGGCTCATCTCGAGTCGCACGTGGTCCGAGTTCATTCAGACGAACCCTGGATATCGATTCAGGCGTCGCGCAGAGCCTCTTTCCACGTGCGGAAGCGGGTGTGTGTCACGCCGTCGGGCCCCACCCCTTCGCCGCTGCCGTCGGGAAAGAGCCGGAACGTGTAGCGCTGCGACACGTCGTCGGCCGCGAGCGCCATGTAGCGGGCATCGGCCTTCGTCGCCGGGCCGGCCCGCCACAGCAGGTACCGCCCGATCCGCCGTTTGTACGAGACGAGCGGATGCCCGATGTCCGCGCCGAGCGTGAGCAGCTCGTCGGGTGCCTCGACCCAGCGCGTCGCCGGGATGAGCCGGTCCCGTTGGGGCAGCGGCGGGAGATCGTCGGTGTGATGGTCGACCGTGACGGGTGGGCGGTCCTCGGCGGCCATGGCCGTGCCATGCTCGCGCGGTGCACGTCTCGGAGCTGCCCACGCCCGCGCTCGTCGTCGACCGTCAGGCGCTCGACCGGAACATCGCCGCCATGTCGGCTGCGTTGCCGGGTCCGCGCCTGCGCCCTCACGTGAAGGCACACAAGACGACCGCTCTCGCCCGGCTGCAGGCGCAAGCCGGTCACCGCAACTTCACCTGCGCAACACCTCGAGAGGTCGCCGGCATGGCGCGCGCCGGACTGGGTGACGATCTGCTGCTCGCCAACGAGGTCGTCGACGACGAGCGGCTGGCGCAGCTTGCCGCGCTCGATGCACGAGTCACCGTTGCCGTCGACTCGGACGCGACCATCGAGGCCGCGGCGCGCAACGGCATCCGTGAAGTCCTGATCGACGTGAACGTCGGACTCCCGAGGTGCGGATGTGACCCGGCCGACGCAGGTCCTCTCGCAGACGACGCGCGCCGCCGGGGGCTCGAGGTCCGCGGCGTCATGGGCTACGAGGGCCACGTGGTCGGGCTCGAGGACCGCGCGGCGCGCACCGAGCAGACCGCGACCGCGATGGAGCCGCTCGTCAAGGCGCACAGCGATGTCGGCGGCGACGTCGTCTCGGCCGGAGGCACCGGCACGTACGACATCAACACGTGGGCGACCGAGATCCAGGCCGGCTCGTACCTGCTGATGGACGGCGCGTACGACAAGCTCGAAATGCCGTTCGCACCGGCGCTGTGGATCGTGGCGACGGTCATCTCGGTGTCGCCCGGGTGGGTCGTCGCGGACTGCGGGCTGAAGGCCTTGGGCATGGATCACGGCAATCCCACCGTTACGGGCGGGTCCGTGTGGTACTGCTCCGACGAACACGTGACCTTCTCGGCCGACGACGGCGAGGGCGCGCCGCGCGTGGGCGACCGCGTGAAGGTATGGCCCGCGCACATCGATCCCACCGTCGCCTATCACGAACGCATGCACGTGGTCGCCGGCGACGAGGTCCTCGACACCTACGAGGTCGACCTCCGCGGCTGGTGAGATCACCGCCCCGGCGCGGCCGGTACGCGCTCGCCCACCTGATGCCGTTGGACGGTGTGGAGGTGCCGTTCTACGGTGCGAGCATGGCTGACGATCTGGCGTTCCTCGACGCGACCGCGCAGGCCGAGCTCATTCGCACCGGCGAGGCGACGCCCGTCGAGCTCGTCGACGCTGCGATCGAGCGGATCGAGAAGGTCAACCCGGAGCTCAACGCGGTCATCCACGAACGGTTCGAGCGGGCGCGTGACGAAGCACGCTCGGCGAGCGGTGCACCGTTCACGGGCGTGCCCATCGTGATCAAGGACCTCGACGCGTCGGTGGTCGACGAGCCGAGCCATTGGGGCAACAAGCTGCTGCGAACGGTCGGATGGGTCGACGACCACGACTCCTACCTCGTCGGCAAGCTCAGGAGGGCAGGCTTCGTCATCGTCGGGAAGACGAACACGCCGGAGCTCGGGCTCCAACCCACCACCGAACCGCTCGCGTACGGACCCACGCGCAATCCCTGGAACACGACGCGGGGCCCCGGCGGTTCGAGTGGCGGCTCGGCGGCCGCGGTCGCGAGCGGAATGGTGCCCGTCGGTCACGCGGGCGACGGCGGCGGATCCATCCGCATCCCCGCGAGCGCGTGCGGTCTCTTCGGACTCAAGCCCACGCGCGGCCGCGTGTCGCTCGGGCCCGACAAGGGCGAGGCGTGGGCGGGCATGGTGGTGCGCCACGTGCTGACGAGATCCGTGCGCGACAGCGCGGCGGTGCTCGACGTCCTCGCCGGGCGCATGCCCGGCGATCCGTACAGCGCGAGCCCGCCGGCCCGACCGTTCGCCTCGGAGGTCCACACCGAGCCCGAGCCGCTCCTCATCGGGCTGCGCACCGCGTCCGCGCTGGCCGAGACCGATCCCGAATGTGTCGCCGCCGCAGAGGACGCCGCCGCGTTGTTGGAGTCGCTCGGCCACACCGTCGAACGCGCGGGACCCGCCGCGCTCGACGAGGACGTGATGACGACGTTCATCACGATCTTCTCCGCGAACGTCGTCGCCGACCTCGAGGAGATCGCCCGCCGGGCCGGCCGCGAGGTCACACAGGTCGACGTCGAGCCACTCACGTGGATGTACGCGGACCTCGGGAAGGCCGTGACGGGGACGCAGTACGCCGAGGCCGTCGACGCCATGCACGCGTGGACACGTCGCGTGGCCACGTGGTGGGCCGACGACGGCTTCGACCTGCTGCTCACGCCCACGCTCGCCGAGCCGCCGCCCGTCCTCGGCGATCTCGTCCCGCAGGATCCCGATGACCTCTTCCGCGCCGCCGCCCGCGCGCTGCCGTTCGCCGCGTACACCGCGTCGTTCAACGTCACGGGGCAACCGGCGATCTCGGTACCGTTGTACTACTCAGCCGGCGAGAACCTCCCCGTCGGCGTGCAGCTCGTCGCCGACCACGAGCGCGAGGACCTCCTGCTTCGCGTGGCCGGTCAGCTCGAACGGGCGCGCCCGTGGGCCGATCGCCGGCCCGTCGTCCACGCGTGAGAACCGCCCGTACCATCCGAATAGGCGGCGGCCAGGGGTTCTACGGCGACACGCCCGCGTCCGTCGCGCCACTCCTCGACGCGGGTGTCGACTACCTGTGCCTCGAGGCGCTCGCGGAGTTGACGCTCGCGATCCTGCAGAAGGATCGTCAACGCGACGAGTCACGCGGCTACACGCGCGACCTCCCGCGCTATCTCGCGGCCGCGCTACCGGCGGTTGCCGACGGCAAGACCAAGGTGATCACCAACGCGGGTGGCATCAACCCCACAGCGGCCGCGCGGGCTGCGATCGACGCGGCCCGTCAGCTGGGTGTGCGGGGCATCAACGTCGCGACCGTGTTGGGCGACGATCTCATGACGCGCCTCGACGAGTTGCGCGACGACGGCGTCCCGCTCGCGCACGCCGACACCGGCGCGCCCTTCGAGGACTTTCCGGGATCGCCGCTGTTCGCGTCGGCGTACCTGGGCGCGCGTCCGATCGTCGACGCGCTCCGGCAGGGTGCCGACATCGTCATCACGGGCCGCGTCGCCGACGCCGCGTTGTTCCTCGCTCCATGCGTGTACGAGCACGGCTGGTCGTTCGACGACTGGGACCGGCTCGCGGCCGGCACGCTCGTCGGACATCTCCTCGAGTGCTCGGGGCAGTCGGCCGGCGGAAATTTCAGCGGCCGGTGGTGGGACCTTCCGCGGCCGTGGGAACTGCCGTACCCCATCGCGGAGGTGGACGCCGATGGCAGCGCGGTCGTCACGAAGCCCGCCACCTCGGGCGGACGGGTCACGTTCGACACGGTGCGACACCAGTTGCTCTACGAGGTACACGACCCCGCGGCCTATCTGTCACCCGACGTCGTCGCCGACTTCGCGTCGGCGACGTTCGCGGACCTCGGCGACGACCGCGTCCGCGTCACCGACGTACGGGGTCGACCCGCGACCGACACGTACAAGGCGCTGCTCGCGTATCACGCGGGTTGGAGCGGTGAAGCACGGGTCGCGTTCTCGTGGCCCGACGCGTACGAGAAGGCGAAGGCGACCGCGGCGATCTTCAAGCGCCGCGTCGAGATGGCGGGTCTCCCGGTGCAGGAATGGTGCTTCGAATACTGGGGCGTCGACGCGCTCGGCGGACCGACCGCGCCGCGGCCGACGCCAGAGTGCGAGCCGCCCGAGTGCGGACTACGGGTCGCGTGGCGTTGTGACGATCCGAAGGTCGCCGGTCTCGTGGGACGCGAGCTCGTGCCGCTCACGCTGTCGGGTCCCGCGGCCGGACTCACCGGAATGGGACGGGGCATGGGCGGTGGCGCACCGAGTGAGCTGCTCGGCATCTGGCCGACGCTCGTCGACAAAGCCGCGGTCGACGCGCACGTCACCGTCGCAGTCGAGGAGGTGTGAGCCACGTGCGCGTCCCACTGCGCGAGCTCTGCGGGTACCGCGCCGGCGACAAGGGGGACATTGCGAACGTCGCGCTGTTCGCCGACGACGACGAGACGTACGAGGTGCTGGTGCGCGAGGTGACGCCGGAACGGGTGAAGGCACATTTCGGCTCGATGGTCACCGGCGACGTCGAGCGCTACGAGGCCCACAACGTCTTGGCGCTGAACTTCGTGATGCAGGGCGCGCTCGGCGGCGGGGGTCCGAGGTCGCTGCGCTCGGACAACCTCGGCAAGACCCTCGGCGGCTCGCTCGTGCGCCTCGAGATCGACGTTCCGGAAGCGCTCGCGGGGCGCCGCCGGGCCCGGCCCGACGTCTCGTGGGCCGACGACATCCTGGGCGCCTGACCAGCTGGACCGCCGCAATTCGCCGGCCGGACCGTCACACCCCTCCGGTACCCTCGACGACGTGGCGCTCGACGCATTCTCCGCTCCCGTCAGGGAGTGGTTCTCCACCAGCTTCCCCGAACCGACGCCTGCGCAGGCGCAGGGCTGGCCCGCGATCGCGGCTGGGAACCACACACTCATCCTGGCCCCCACCGGATCCGGCAAGACGCTGACCGCGTTCCTCTGGGCGATCGACCGTCTGGTCGGCCGGCCCACGCCCGCCGCGAAGGAACGCACGCGCGTGCTCTACGTGTCACCGCTGAAGGCGCTCGCGGTCGACGTCGAGAAGAATCTCCGTGCGCCGCTCGCGGGCATCCGCCTGGCCGCCGAGCGCCGCGGCGAGCACCTGTCCGACGTGTCCGTCGCCATGCGCACCGGCGACACGCCGTCGCAGGAGCGCCAGGCACTCGTGCGCACACCGCCCGACATCCTCATCACCACGCCCGAGTCGCTGTACCTCATGCTCACGTCGCGGGCGCGCGACACGCTGCGTTCGATCGAGACGGTCATCATCGACGAGATCCACGCGGTCGCGGCCGCCAAGCGCGGCGCGCACCTGGCGTTGAGCCTGGAGCGGCTCGAGGAGATCACGAAGCGGCCCCCGCAACGCATCGGACTCTCGGCGACCCAGCGACCGCTCGACGAGATCGCGCGCTTCCTCGGCGGATTCGGCGACGGCGGCCGTCCCCGCGAGGTCAGCGTCGTCGACGCAGGCGTGCGCAAGCCGCTCGACGTCGAGGTGATCGTGCCGGTGGAGGACATGGGCGAGCTCGGCAAGGAGCTCCCCGAACCGGTGAGCGGCCCCGCGGCCGCGCCGCCCCCTCGTGCGAGCATCTGGCCGCACGTGCACCCGCGGCTGCTCGAGCTGATCGAGGCGCACCGCAGCACGCTCGTGTTCGTCAACGCACGCCGCCTCGCCGAGCGGCTCGCCGCGCAGCTCAACGAGCTCGCGGGTTGCGGCCCCGACTCCGGCCGGCCCGAGCTCGTGAAGGCGCACCACGGGTCGCTGGCACGCGAACAACGGCTCACGATCGAAGACGACCTGAAGGCGGGGCGTCTGCGCGCGCTCGTCGCCACGAGCTCGCTCGAGCTGGGCATCGACATGGGCGCGGTCGACCTCGTCGTGCAGGTCGAGTCGCCCGGTTCGGTCGCCCGCGGCCTCCAGCGCATCGGACGCGCCGGCCACCAGGTCGGAGAGCCGAGCAAGGGAAAGCTCTTCCCGAAGTATCGAGGCGACCTCCTCGAGGCCGCGGTCGTGGTGCGTCGCATGCGCGACGGGCTGATCGAGGAGACCCGCTATCCGCGCAACCCGGTCGACGTGCTGGCCCAGCAGATCGTCGCCGCGTGTGCGCTCGACGAGTGGGACGTCGAGCAGCTCTACGCGTTGGTGCGACGGGCCGCGAACTTCTCCGACCTTTCGCGCGATGCGTTCGTCGCGGTGCTGGACCTCCTCGCGGGCCGCTACCCGTCCGACGAGTTCGCGGAGCTGCGTCCCCGTGTGGTGTGGGATCGCGTGCAGGGCCGGGTACGGGGTCGAGAAGGCGCGCAACGTGTTGCGGTCACGAACGCGGGAACGATCCCCGACCGCGGGCTCTTCGGCGTGTTCCTCCCCGACGGCACGAGGGTCGGCGAGCTCGACGAGGAGATGGTCTACGAGAGCCGCCCGGGTGAGACGTTCCTGCTCGGCGCGTCCACGTGGCGCATCGACCAGATCACCCACGACCGCGTGATCGTGCTCCCCGCACCGGGAGAGCCTGGGAAGATGCCGTTCTGGCACGGCGATCGCCCGGGGCGGCCACTGGAGCTGGGCCGCGCCATCGGGGCAGTGGTGCGCGAGATCCGCAGTGCTCCCGGCGACACCGGGCGGGCGCGCCTGCGCGACGAGTTCAGCCTCGACGAGTGGGCGGCCGGGAACCTCGTGGGCTACCTCGAGGAACAGGCCGAGGCGACAGGCGTCCTCCCCGACGACCGCACGATCGTCGTCGAGCGGTTCCCCGACGAGATCGGCGACTGGCGGATGTGCATCCTCACGCCGTTCGGGTCGCGCGTCCACGCGCCATGGGCGCTCGCGCTCGAGACCCGTCTCGCCGACCGGCTCGGTGTCGAGGTCCAGGTGCTCTGGAGCGACGACGGCATCGTCGTACGGCTGCCCGAAGCGGTCGAGTCGATCCCGCTCGAAGGGCTCACCATCGACCCGGAGGATGTCGAGGAGCTCGTGGTGGCGCGACTTCCGGGCACGGCGTTGTTCGCGTCACGCTTCCGCGAGGCGGCCGGTCGGGCCCTGCTGCTTCCCAAGCGCAAGCCCGGGAGTCGCACACCGCTCTGGCAGCAGCGTCAGCGCGCGGCCGACCTCCTCGGCGTTGCGTCCCGTCACCCGTCGTTCCCGATCCTGCTGGAGACGACCCGCGAGTGCCTGCGCGACGTCTTCGATCTCCCGGCTCTGCGCGAGGTGCTCACCGACCTGCGTTCGCGTCGGGTTCGCATGGTGCCCGTCGAGACCCGTCAGGCGTCGCCGTTCGCGCAGTCGTTGCTGTTCGGCTGGATCGCGGCGTACATGTACGAAGGCGACGCACCACTCGCCGAACGTCGCGCGGCTGCGCTCGCGCTCGACCGTGATCTGTTGCGCGACCTCCTCGGTGCCGACGAGCTGCGCGAGCTCATCGACCCGCAGGCACTCGCCGACCTCGAGCTGCATCTCCAGCGACTGTCCGACGGCCGCCGCGCCCGAAGCGCCGACGAGCTCCATGACCTGCTGCGCGAGCTGGGCGACCTCACGCCCGTCGAGCTCGACGCGCGCAGCGAGCAGGACCCGAGCGGTTGGATCGACGAGCTCGTGCGGCACCGGCGTGCGATCCGGGTGGGCGTCGCGGGCGACAGCCGCGTGGCCGCAGCCGAGGATGCGGCGCGTTATCGCGACGCGCTCGGTGTCGCGATCCCGGCAGGGCTCCCGGCCGCGTTCACGGATCCGCAGCAGCAGCCGTTGCGCTCGCTCGTGGCGCGCTTCGCCCGCACGCACACACCCTTCACCGCACGCGACGTCGCAAACCGGTTCGGCATCGACGCCGCGGTGGCGCTCGAGGCGCTGCACGGGCTCGAAGTCGACGGCCGTGTGGTGGAGGGCGAGTTCCGCCCGGGTGGGATGGAGCGCGAATGGTGCGACGTCGCGGTGCTCCGCCGCCTGCGCCGCCGGTCGCTGGCCGCGCTGCGTCGCGAAGTCGAACCGGTCGACCAGGCGGTGCTCGCACGGTTCCTTCCCGCGTGGCAGGGCGTGGGCGCCGGACGTCACGGCGTCGAGGCGCTCGTCGATGCCGTCGCGCAGCTCCAGGGAACGCCGATCCCCGCCTCGTCGCTCGAGACCGACGTGCTGAGCGCGAGGGTGCAGGGATACCGGGCCACCATGCTCGACGAGCTCGCCGTGGCGGGCGAGATCGTGTGGGCCGGTGCCGGCGCGATCGGCCCCGACGACGGCCGCATCGTGCTCGCGTTCCGCGATCGGGCCTCGCTCCTGCTGCCCCCGGTCGTCGATCCCCCCGCAGGGCCCGTGCACGATGCGATCCGGGCTCACCTCGGCCGGGCCGGTGCGTCGTTCTGGCTCGACATCGTCGCGGCGGTGGGCGCGGCGACGAAGATCACCGACGAGCGGACGATCCTCACCGCGTTGTGGGACCTCGTCTGGTCGGGGGAGATCACCAACGACGGCTTCGGCCCGCTGCGCGCGGTGCTGGGACGCAAGCCGCGCGCCGGCGGCAGCCGCCGCCAGAGGCCGGGCCGGCTCACCCGCCTCGGCCCGCCTGCGGGCGCGGGCCGGTGGTCCCTGGTGGCACCGCTGCGCACCGGTATGGCCGGCGACGAACCGACGAGTACCGAGCGCTTGCACGCGGTCGCACTGCAGCTCCTCGAACGCCACGGCGTGCTCACGCGTGAAGCGGCCCGAGGCGAAGGCGTGACGGGCGGGTTCGCCGCGGTCTATCCCGTGTTGCGCGCGCTGGAGGAGTCGGGTCGGGTTCGGCGTGGATACTTCGTCGCCGGTCTCGGCGCGGCGCAGTTCGCGTTGCCCGGCGCGGTCGACCGGTTGCGGGCGCTGCGCGACGAACCCGAACCTGTCGACTCCGACGACGGGACCTCTGGCGATCGGTACGCCGACGGGTACGGCCTCGACCCGGTTGCGGGACGCGACACCGGGGCCGAGCACCTCGTGCTCGCGGCGACCGATCCCGCGCAACCGTACGGTGCCGCGCTGGCCTGGCCGGATCCCGCGCCCGACACCGGACGGCCCAGCCGCAGCGCGGGTGCATTCGTGGTGCTCCGCCGTGGAATGCCGGTCGCGTACCTCGAACGGGGCGGTCGCGCCGTGGTGAGGTTCGGCGACACCCGCGCCGACATGGGATGGGTCGACGCGCTGTCACGTCTCGTGAAGGACGGCCGCCTGCGTCAGCTCGAGATCCAACGCGTCGACGGGCTCCCGGTGCGTGAATCCGACGCGCTCGACGCCCTCCGTGCCGCGGGCTTCCGCGACGGCTACCGCGGCGTGATCCTGCGGTCGTAGCCTTTCTTCGTCATGCCCGAGGGCGACACGATCCATCGCACCGCGCGCACACTCGAACGCGCGCTCGTCGGGGCCCGCCTCGTTCGCTTCGACCTCCGCGGCCGCGGCACACACGGCGCGTTGCGTCCCGGCGCAGGCGCGACGATCACCGGCGTCGAGGCGCGGGGCAAACACCTCATGATGTCCTTCGACGACGGCGTCGTCCTGCACACCCATATGGGGATGCACGGATCGTGGCATCTCTACCGGACGGGCGAACGGTGGCGACGGCCCGGCACACAGGCGCGCGCCATCCTCCAGACGGACCGCGACGTCGTGGCGGTCTGCTTCGCTGCACCCACCGTCGAAACTGCACGAGCGAAGCAGCCGCTGCGCCAGGTCGAGCGTCTCGGACCGGACCTCTGCAACCCGGAGCCCGCCTTCGACGAGGTGCTCCGGCGAGTCGAACGCCTCGATCCCGGAACCGACATCGCGGCCGCGTTGCTCGACCAGCGGGTCGCGGCCGGCATCGGGAACGTCTACAAGAGCGAGGCGTGCTTCGCGTGCGGGACACACCCGTTCGACCCGATCGCCCTGATCGACGAGGCGACCAGACGCTCGTTGTTCACGACGGCGGCGCGCATGCTGCGCGCGAATCTCGACACCCCACGACGCACGACCGTCGACGGAGGCCTTGCGGTGTACGGACGCGCGGGGCGCCCGTGTCGCCGTTGCAACACGCCGATCGTCTCGCGCCGTCAGGGTGCGCAAGCGCGTGTCACGTACTGGTGTCCGTCGTGTCAGCCGTCGCGTGCACGGGTGAGCACCCGGGCCGAGAGCAGTACGACCGGTACGGCGACGACGGTGCCCACCCAACCCGCGGTGGACGCGGCGAGCACCGCGGTCGACGCGACGAGCGCCGGCAAGCCGGTGCGCACACCGAGACGCGCATAGTCGCGCGGTCCGACAGGCAGACCGTCGCGGCGCACCGCGTCCAGCCACAGCAGGCTCGCGAGCGACCCCGTGACGAGCAGCGTCGGACCTACGTTGACGCCGAGGAGCAACGGCCACACGAGCGGACTCCCGTGCGGCAACCTCGCCACTCCCACGAGCAGCGCGGGGAGGTTGTCGACGAGGTTGGCGGCCGCGGCAGCCACGAGCGTGGCTCGTGTCGTCGCGAGTGGTCCCGACCCATGGAGGAGGGCGCCGAGCCGGACGTGCTCCACGGCGACGCCGGCGAGGATCGCGAGCGACGCGGCGACGAGTGCGGTGCCCCACGGAACGGCATCGAGGGGTACGCGCCGGAGTCGCAGCACCAGGATCACGTCGACTGCCCCGACGACCATCCACGGGGCGACGGACAACGTCGGGCCGGCGAGGAATCCGAGCAGGAGCGCGCCGAGCACCAGCGCACCGGTGCGCAGCGTGGCCGTGTCGACGTCGGAGCTCGAAGCGGCACCCACCGTCGCGGGTTCGGGGGCGTACGCGCGCCGGTAGCACCACCAGCCCACGATCAGGCCGACGATGCTCGGTGGTCCGAGCCGGGCCAGGAACGCGGCCGGCCCCAGGCCGAAGCGGGCGTCCGCGATCAGGTTGGTGAGATTGGAGACCGGGAGGAACGACGACGCGAGGCACGCGAGCAGCACCGGCTGCACCGCGAGCACCAACGGGTCGATGCCGCACTTCCTCGCCGTTCTGATCGCGAGCGGCGTCAGCAGCACGACCGCGGCGTCGAGGTTCAGGACCGCCGTCGTCGCCGTACACACCACCCACATTCCGGCAACGACGCGCCGGCGGCCCGCGGCCACCGATGCGAGCGCCTCGAACACGCCGAGCCGGTCGAGCATCACCGCGAGCGGGACGGCCAGCAGCAGGAAGGCGAGCGGGTCCAGGAGTGGGTCGAGCGATCGACGCGCGTCGCCGGCGGTCAGGACGCCGGCCGCTGCGGCCACGAGCACCGCGGCGACCGGCGGCGTCCACGCCGGCACGCGGGCCGGTCGCGTCACCGCGCCGGCGACACCCGCACCGAGAAGGACCGCGCCCAGAGCCGCCACTCCTACAGTCTCGACCCGGTCGCCCCGTGAGATCTCACGCGCCGGGGGTAGGCCGCGGGCGGGGCCGGCGCGCGGGATCAGAGCGTCGCGAACGCGTGCGCCGCGGCGAAGAGGTCGTCGACGAGCGTCACGTCACCCGTCGCGTCGAAGACGACCGCGCCGGCGTGGAGGCGCTCGCTCGCGAGGCGGCACCACTCGACGACGTCGAGACGAACCGTCACGTCGGCGGTGTCGTCGGCACCCGCGACCGGTCGTTCGGTGTCCATGTCGAGCGGCACGGTCCAGGTGCCGCCGCCGTCGCCCGTGAGCTCGAGTGTCGCCTTCTTCCCGGCTCGGGCCCGCCCGATCGCGAACAGTGCGAGCGGCAACGACCGCGTCGACATCTCGGCCATCACGTGCAGGTGCTCGGGCGGTGGCACCAGCAGCGGCCGGCCCAGTGAGCGTCTGATGTCGTCGTCGTGGGTCCAGGTCTCGAACGCGCGCGCCGCGAGTGCCGCGTGACGCGACATCGAGAACCCGACGCCGGGCACCTCGAGCCGTCCCGTCCCGGTGGCCGCCCACGCCCGCAACGCGTCCACAGATCGACGCCACAGGGCACGCGCGTCCGAAAGGGGTGCGTCGCGCAGCCGACCGATCAGTTCGTGTGTGCGCGCCTCGACATCCGTCGTCGTGAGGTCCGGAATGGTGGCCCTGCCTACCGACGCGGCGAACGCGCTCTCCATGGATGCCATGTGGATCACGAGCTCGCGCACCGTGAGACCGTTGAACGTCTCGACGTCGACATCGTGCGCGTCGAGCTCGTCGACGAGCGCCTCGAAGCGATCGGCTTGTGCCTCGTACAGCGCGAGCGCCGCGTCCTCGCCCGGCGCGGGGCGGACCCGACGCGCGCGCGACATGAGCTCGTCGCGCAAGGCAGGTGAAGGCATCAGTGCATGTGTGGCACCGAGCAGCGAGGCGACGTTACGGAGCTCGTCGGCTTCTCGCTGTGCGCCGGGATCGCGCGCGAGCAGGTCCTCGACCGCCGCGACCTCGTCGTCGTCGCAGGCATCGAGCACGTACGCCCCGAGCAGTTCACGTGTTGTGGCGTCGTCCATCATCGACCTTCAGCGGGGAAGCCTGCCTCGAGCGCATCCGCGATTCTGTGCAACCCGAGACGCATCCGCGACTTGGCGGTCCCTTCGGGGATACCGAGAGCAACCGCGACCTCCCGATACGTCTTGCCCGCGAAGTAGGCCAGCTCGATCGCCTCTCGTTGCACGTCGGGCAACGCCAGCAGCGCCGCCCGCACGCGCTCCGCGGCGACCAGGGCGAACGCCATCTCCTCGACGTCGGGCGTGCACGGGGCACGGCTCGCGTCGCGGACCGCCCGGCGCCGGCGAGCCTCCTCGCGCCGCACGTGATCGACGGCACGGCGGTGCGCCAGGGTGCCGAGCCAAGTGCGGAGCGCGCCACGCTCCGGGTCGAACGCGTCGGGTCGCTCCCAGAGATGCAGGAACACGTCCTGGGTGACGTCTTCAGCGGCCCGCGGGTCCCCGATGACGCGCAGTGCCAGCCCGTAGACGAACGACGAGTACTGGTCGTAGCACTGGCCGAGGGCCCGATCGTCTCCGGCGAGCAGCCGGTCGCGAAGGCCGCGTTCCCAGTCGGTCGTATGGCTCAGCCCCGCCGCAGTTTCGGCCATGGTTCCCACCCTCACGCTGCCTGTTCGCCGCGTCCGCCTCTGCCGGATCACCACACCTGCCGCCGCGCACTGTAAACCCGCGACCCGGACCGCAGCGTCAGTGTGAACCCCGGAAAACGGCCGGTGTCCCGGTCGGCCGTCAGTCAACCGTCAGCGGCGGCTTCCCGACGCAAGACGCCCGCGCTCGGACGGATCCGCCGCTGCCGGTCGACGATCCCGAACGACACGTCGTAGCCGTGCAGCCATTCGTAGTTGTCGACGCCGGTCCAGTGGAAGAACCCACGTACATCGACGCCCCGCCGGATCGCGTCGTTGACGACCTCGATGCCGCGCGCGAGGTACGCCGATCGCTGCGAATCATCATCGGTCCCGATTCCGTACTCGGCGACGAGCAGTGGCGTGCCGGGGAGCTCGGCATGCAGACGATCGAGGACGACACCGACACCGTCCGCCCAGATGCCATAGCCGAGTGGTGACGCCGGCGCGCCTGCCGGATGGTTCGTCGCGCGGCCGTCGGTAACGCCCAACGCCATGTAGTACGAGAACCCGACGAGGTCGAACGCGCCGGCGAGATCCGGGCGCTCGACCGGCGCGCGTTCGCCGGTTCGGAGCACGCCGTCCCGGAAGAGCTCGATGCCCGGGCGCCAGAACCGGTCGTACAGCCCCTGCGCGCACTCGATCGTCGCGTCGCTGTCGTCGTTCTCCACGATGCCGGGCAGGCCGAAGATGGACGCGACCGGTCGACCGGTCTGGCGCAGGCGGACGGCCGCTTCGGCGGTTGCGAGCTGGATCGCCTCGTCGACGACCGCGGCCTCGTCGCGATCGTTGTGTCCGGGCGGCCAACCGCCACCGCCGTACGCGGCGAACGCGTAGTAGTTCGTCTCGTTGACCGGCTTCCACCCCCCGACGAGATCTGCGAACGTCTCGGCGACGAAGTCGACGTGCCCAGCCCACGCCTCCGTCCGGTTCGTCTCCACCAGGAACCCGCCACGCTTTGTGAACCAGCAAGGCAATGTGAAGTGGTGCAGGCACACCCACGGAACGACGCCCGCATCGCGCGCCGCCTCGAGGACTGCGCGGTAGTGCGCGATCGCGGTGCTGTCGTGCTCACCCTCGTCGGGCTCGACGCGCGCCCATTCGATCGAGAGTCGATGATGGCGAAGCCCGAGTGAGGCAAAGATCGCGAAGTCCTCGGCGTAACGCCGGCCGAAACCGTTCCCGTCGCCCGACGGCGGCGCGTGTCCGTCGCGCTCCCACTCGGCCCAGTCCGACGCGGGCGCCGCGCCTTCGCACTGCGTCGAGCTCGCGCCCGTGCCCCACATGAATCCGTCCGGCCATCGCACGGCCGCGCAGTATGAACCGGTCCTGGCGGCTCCGCAATCGAGTGACGGCGCTTCGTCGCGGCTGTTCAGCGGGTAGACGTGACGAGCGGCGGCTCGCGGAAGCGCCACAGGACCATCGCCGAGCCGCTGAACGCGAACGCCACGAGGCCGATGTCGGGCCGCGGACCCCAGAGGTTGGGCAGGCCGGCCCGCCACCACACCAACGAGCAGACCGGCCAGATGGCACACGCGACCTTCACCGCGCGTCCGGCTTCGCGTGACCGATATGCGGTCGCGCCCGCGACCGCCATGTTGATCGGGAAGTATCCGGGGAACACCGCGACGCAGGCGCCTGCCGACGTCGCGACACCCTTCCCTCCCCGGAATCCGCTCCACGGTGGTGCGATGTGCCCGGCGATCGCGGCGGTCGCCGCGGCGTAGCCTCCGCCGTCACCGTCGACGACGCGACCCAACGCACCCGCGAGCGCACCCTTGGCCACGTCGGCCGCGAGCACGGCGAGCCCCCACCTGCGACCGAGAACCTGCGCCGCGTTCAGCGCGCCCGGGTTGTGACTGCCGGTCTCGCGCAGGTCGACGCGACCCCGCGTGGCGAAGCGGCTCGCGATGTCGGCCGACGGGATGGAGCCGGTGAGATACCCGACCGCGACGGCGAGCCCGCGCGACACCGGCTTCGCCTCCTCAGCCTCCGGACACGTCCTGGGGTCGGGCACGGCCCGCACCGATCCACGGCATCATCGACCGCAGCCGCTCGCCCACGTCCTCGATCGGGTGCTGGGCCCCCTGCCGGCGAAGCGCGTTGAACACCGGGCGGCCGGCCTGGTTCTCGAGGATCCATTCCTGCGCGAAGCGTCCGGACTGGATCTCGTCGAGGATCTTGCGCATCTCGGCCCGGGTCTGCTCGGTGACGATCCGCGGACCGCGCGTCATGTCGCCGTACTCCGCGGTGTCGGAGATCGAGTAGCGCATGTTCGTGATACCGCCCTCGTAGATGAGGTCGACGATGAGCTTCACCTCGTGCAATGTCTCAAAGTACGCCGACTCGGGCTGGTAGCCGGCGTTCACGAGGGTCTCGAAGCTCGCCTTGATGAGCTCGACGAGACCACCGCACAACACGACCTGCTCGCCGAAGAGATCGGTCTCGGTCTCCTCCTCGAAGGTCGTGTCGAGCACACCGGCGCGGGTGGCGCCGATGCCGCGCGCGTACGCGAGCGCGGTCTGCTTCGCCTTGCCCGTCTCGTCGGCGTGCACGGCGACGAGAGCCGGGACACCGCCGCCCTCCTCGAACGTGCGCCGCACGAGGTGACCGGGACCCTTCGGTGCGATCATCCACACGTCGACGCCCTTCGGCGGACGGATCTGACCGAAGTGGATGTTGAACCCGTGCGCGAATGCGAGCGAGTCGCGCTCCTGGAGGTTGGGCGCGATGTCGCGCTCGTACACCTGCTTCTGCTCGGTGTCGGGCAGCAACACCATGATCACGTCGGCCTCGGCGACGGCTTCGGCCGTCGGCAGCACACGCAACCCTTCGGCTTCGGCCTTCTTCCACGACGACGATTCCGAGCGAAGGCCGACGCGTACGTCGACGCCGGAGTCGCGCAGGTTCAACGCGTGGGCATGGCCCTGCGAGCCGTAGCCCAGGACCGCCACCTTCCGTCCCTCGAGCAGGGACGGGTCGGCGTCGTCGTCGTAGTAGATCGTGGCGGGCATCGTTTGCTCCTCGATAGCGGCGCGCAGCAGGTTACGCGGTACGGGACTTGACGGTCCTGAGGCGACCGGGTTGGCGGCTCAGTTTCGGCAGCGCGATCCGACCGGTGCGTTGGAGTTCGACGATGCCGAACGGCGCCAGGAGGTCCGACATGGCGTCGAGGCGGCTCGGCGATCCCGCGACCATCAACGTCATCGCGTCGAAGCCCACGTCGACGATCTTGGCCTCGAAGATCGACGCCAGCTCCGTGACCTGCGAGCGCGCTTCCGAGCCCGCCTTCACCGTCGCGAGCATCAACTCCCGCTCGACACCTTCGTCGGGACCGAGCTCGTTGATCTTGATGACCGGAATGAGCTTGTTCAGCTGCTTGGTGATCTGCTCGATGGGCGACGACTCCGCGTCCACCACGACGGTCATACGGCTGAACCGTTCGTCGTCGGTGGGGCTGACGGCGAGCGAGTAGATGTTGTAGCCGCGGCGGGAGAACAAGCCTGCGACGCGTGACAGCACACCGAACTTGTTCTCCACCAGCACGGTGAGGATGTGGTGCCGCGCCTCCTCACGTTGAGCCATCACACACCTTCCCCCCGTCAATCAGTTGGGACACTTTCCCGTCTATAACGCGGTGAAGTGTCCCAACTGACAGTTGGTGGTTGCGCATCAGTAGCCTCCGTCGCCGTACTCGGGGCCGAGGATCACGTTGTCGTTCGAATCGCCCGCCGCGACCATCGGGTACACCTTCTCGCGGTAATCGGTGCGGAAGTCGATGACGACCGGCCGGTCGTCGACCTCGTTGGCCTTCTCGATCGCCGGCACGACGTCTTCCGGCGTGTCGACCCGCAGACCGACGCAACCCATCGCCTCGGCCCACTTCACGTAGTCGGGAAGATCGGGCGAGAGGTACACCTCGCTGTAGCGCTCCTCGTAGAAGAGCTCCTGCCACTGACGCACCATGCCGAGATACGCGTTGTTCAGGATCGCGATCTTCACCGGGATCCGCTCGGCGCTCGCGGTGACGAGCTCCTGCGCGGTCATCTGGAAGCAGCCGTCGCCGTCGACGGCCCACACCATTCGCTCGGGCTTGCCCACCTTCGCACCGATGGCGGCCGGCACCGCGAAGCCCATCGTGCCGAGACCACCGGAGTTGACCCATGTGTAGGGATGGTTGAAGCGCCAGTACTGGCTCGTCCACATCTGGTGCTGCCCCACGCCTGCGACGACGATCGTGTCGTCGGGCGTGTTGTCGCGCAGCGCTTCGATGCAGTACTGCGGCTTCAGTGGACCGCCGTCCTGCTGCTCGTACTGGAGCGGATGATCACGGCGCCACTCGTCGATCTGGCGATCCCAGTCGGCGAGATCGGGCTTGCCGTGTTTCGACTGCTCGGCGCGCACCGCCTTCACGAGCTCCTCGATCACGAGACGCGAGTCGCCCACGATCGGCACGTCGGGCCGGCGGACCTTGCCGAGCTCGGCCGGGTCGACGTCGACATGGATGATCTTCGCGTCGGGCGCGAACGCGCTCACCTTGCCGGTGACGCGGTCGTCGAAGCGCGCGCCGAGCGTGATGAGCAGATCGGCGCGTTGCATCGACGTGATCGCGGTGTAGTTGCCGTGCATGCCCGGCATGCCGAGGCACAGCGGATGGTCGTCGGGAAACGCGCCCCGCGCCATCAACGTTGTGACGACGTGGATGCCGCCGAGCTCGGCCAGCTCCCGCAACGCCTCCGCGGCGCGCCCCTTGAGGATCCCGCCGCCCGCGTAGATCACCGGGCGGCGAGCCTGGTTGATCAGGCGGGCCGCTTCCTTGATCTGCTTCGCATGCCCCTTGGTGCTCGGCTTGTAGCCGGGGAGCTCGACGCCGTCGGGCCAGTACCAGTCCATCTGCGCGTTCGAGACGTCCTTCGGCACGTCGACGAGCACGGGGCCGGGCCGGCCGGTCGTGGCGACGTGGAACGCCTCCCGCACGATGCGCGGGATGTCGGCCGCGTCCGTGACGAGCCAGTTGTGCTTCGTCACCGGCATCGTGATGCCGACCGTGTCGGCTTCCTGGAACGCGTCGGTGCCGATCGAGCTGTAGGCCACTTGACCCGTGATCACCACGATCGGGATCGAGTCCATGTAGGCGTCGCACAGCGGGGTCACGATGTTGGTGGCGGCCGGACCGCTCGTCACCATCGCGACGCCCGGACGGCCGGTCGCGTGCGCGTAGCCCTCCGCCATGTGCCCCGCGCCCTGCTCGTGGCGGACGAGGACGTGACGGATCGAGGAGTCGATCAGCGGGTCGTAGACGGGCAGGATCGCCCCGCCCGGCAGGCCGAACATGACCTCGACGCCTTCCATCTCGAGGCTCTTGATCAGGGCTTGGGCTCCGGTCAGCTTCATCGTGGGCCTCTCGGTGTGGGGGTCGAGCGGGGAACGGGGCGCCGTGGCGGCGCCGGAACATGAAAAACCCCCCGCCTGGGCGAGGGGCATGCGCACGGACGCGTGGAGACGCCGGTGCGCTACATGAGTACCAGGACGATCGTGGGCAGCGGCGTCATGAGCTGCCGATTATGGCAGAGAACGGGAGCCGCACGCAATCAGGTGGTCGCTTGGGCAGCCCGCGCGTGGGTGGTGTCGAACCACGCCGAGACCCACGGCAGCGAGTGTGCGAGGTCGTTGTGCCACGACTCGAAGTTGTGGTGCGCGTTGTCGTCGATGCGCAGTGTGACCGGCACGCCGCGGCGGCGAAGCATGTCGGCGCCGAGCCTGCTCTGGGCCAACGACGCCGTCTCGCTCTTGCCGACGTCGAAGTAGACGGCGTAGGGCTGGTCGATCGGGATCGTCGGGACGTAGAAGCTCGGCGAGTTGTGCAGGAGCAACGAGGGATCACGACCGAACAGATCCCCGGTGTAGTGGTTGCGCGCCGGTGACAGAAAGCCTGAGTGCAGCACCGCACCCGAGAACACGTCCTGGTGACGCAACGACAGGTTGAGAGCGCAGTACCCGCCGCTCGAGAGGCCGCCGATCACGCGCGCGGAGCGGCTCGCGATGGTGCGGTAGTGGGAATCGACGTACGCCGGCACGTCGATGCTGAGATAGGTCTGTACGAGTGGACCGCCGGGGATGTCCTGACATTCGGTGTCGCGCTTGTATCCGCCGTTGACGTCGGGCAGAACGATGATGAAGGGCTCGACGGAATGGGCCTGGAGCAGTTGGTCCATCGCCACGTCGACCTTGCCGCCGCGCAACCAGTCGACTGCGATTCCCGGCGAGCCGTGCAGGAGGTACAACACCGGGAAGCGGACGTCGGGATGCCGCGCGTCGAAGTACTGCGGCGGCAGGTACACGTAGGCGTCGCGCGGCTCGACGTTCGACGCCGTGCCGCCGATCTGGATCTTCATCACCACACCGTGCGACGGGACGGGGGGGAACTCCGGGTTGTCCGCCGGGTCCCGCCGCGCCCCGTGGACCTTGTCGCCTCGGTGGTCGTCGACACCCGTCGCGTGCCCGGGACCGTACGGAGGGCCGGTCACCAGATCGGGCGACACGTCGCCCGAGAGCGCGGCGAACGACGGGATGTACTGGTACTGGCGATTGAGAGCCACCGCAGTGGCGAGGACGCCGAAGAGCAGCGCGGTCATGACCGCCCACACGCGAAGCAGCATCGCTCGCCAGTTCTCGAGCACGGGCTGTCCGCGGCGCCGCTTCCGGTAGCGCAACACGTCCAGCGCGACCCACGCCACGAGCGGCGCGGCTGTGAGCGCGAGCAGCAGCACGTAGAACCACGTCGAGAGGAGCATGCCGCCTCGTCTGGACTACGCCACGCACCCGCGCGCGGCACCCTGCCTGGCCTTACTGCACACGAGCGGCCTCCGCGGCCGAACTGTCGACGTGATCTCTGCCGTCGACGGATGCATCGGGTGACGTACCACTGTCGCCGCGGTTGCGGTCGAACGGTAGGAACGCCTCCGCGCTGAGCGCCGCGATGCCAACCGCGGCGAGATCCCCGGTGGAGCGGTAGACGAGGTACCGCGGCACCCAACGAGGATGGAACTTGGCGTTGAAGTTGAGCAGCGACTCGATCTGGAAGTACGGGTTCAACTTCTTGATGACCCACGCCTCGGCGGCCTGCATCCGCGAGAGACACGCGCCTTCCTCGATGATCCCCTTGAAGGCGGCGAAGTTGAGCGACACCTCCTCGACGCCGTGGGCACGCGCCCACTCGACGGCGTCGACGATCATTCGCTCGTTGACACCGTTGGGACCCACCTCGTCGCGGCGCATCGCGTCGAGTGACAGTCCACGCCCGGCGCGGCACGGGACGTACCGCTGGAATGCGATCGGCGCGCCGCTCGCGTCACGGCAGACGACCACGACACAGTCGCGGTCACGACCGGAGAGCAGATCATCGAGCGCCATCGAGAACCCGCGTTCGGGCGCGCCGGCGCGGTGGCGTTCGGCGATGCCGACGAGCGCGCGGCGCAACGTCGGGTCGAGGTCGCCCTCGCGGTGGATCTCGGTCGTGAGCCCGAAGTTCTTGGTGCGGTTGAACGCCTGGCGTACGGGCCGCATGGCACGACCTTCGAGGCCGAAGCTCGCGACGTCGATCACGGCCTCGTCGCCGAGGTAGTGCGAACGCATGCCCGCCTGCTCGTAGAGCGGGAGCCGGTCGCCGCGGGCGCCGACGACGGCGGGACGCCACCCGCGCTCGTGACAGAACGCGAGGAACCGGTGAAACGCATCCTCGTACGAGTCGGGAGCACCGATCGGGTCGCCTGACGCCAGGCCGACACCGTTGACGTAGCGGTACGCGACCGCAGCACGCTCGTCACCGGAGAACACGTACTGCTTGTCGTGGCGCAACGCGAACGGATCGAGCGTGTCACCGTCGACGCGTTCGACGAGGTGTCGCATTCGCTCGCGGTCGACGTGCGCGGCCGCGGCACGCTCGGCCACCGGCGCGAGCGCGAGCAGCACGATGGCCGCGAGGCTGAGCCCGCCGAGGATCGTGATGCTCGCCGGGAACCAATGGCCGAACCCGCCTTCGATGTGCAGCGGCCCGCTCATACCGACGAGGCGCTGGGCCACTTCGCTCAGCGCGCGGCCCAGCGTGAGGGACGGGCGCATCTCGCCCCGCCGGATCAGGAGTCCGACGAGCCCATAGGCGAAGTCGAGCAGCACGATGACCGGGATCACCCGTGCGAGCGTGCGCCACCGCGTGTGCGGGACCGGCGCGTCGAACAGCCAGCGCGCCCGCCACACCAGCGCGGCGACCACGAGCACCACGAGGGTTTCCTCGATGTCGAGACCCTTCAGGATGTTGAGCACCGCGGCGAATGCGAGGAGGACGAGGGCGGTCGCGTAGGCCAGCCGTCGCCGGTGCGCGAGCCCGCGCCCGAGGAGCAGCAGGCCGATACCGATGATCGCCGTCGCACCGTGGGCGAGGCCGCTCACGCCCGGAGTGAGCGCATCGTGGAGCCACTGCATCCGGTTCCGGAGGTTCGGCGTGAGCGCCGAGATCAGGTTGAGGAGGCCGGTGAGCGCGACGAGGAGCCCGAGAAGCCGCGCTTCGACCCCGGGCGCGAGCGCGATCGAGGGAAATCGGCGGCGGCGTTCGTCCTCGTCGCTTCGTTGCGCACGAATGTCCGTTGCGACCATCGTCGCCGTATCACCTCGCAGCCCCCGGCGCGCAGCCGGGTTTCCCGCTGCCGTTTCATGGTGCATCGACAGCCATGAGAGCAACATGAACATGATGTTGCGGCGTACGCAGGTTCATGTGCCCCGCACGAGGCACCCTCAAGCACGCCGAGTGTCGGTTCTGCTCCTCCGTGGGGGTTTCCCGCCGGTAGCGGGCGGACCCGCTTCAGGATGGCTGACGCGGCAACACGAGGCGGACCACCGCACCGCGAGACGTGTTCTCCGCCGAAGCGGTGCCACCGTGCGCGGCCGCGATCGCCGCCACGATGGCCAGCCCGAGGCCGGCACCGGCCCGTCCCCGCTCGCCTGACGCACCCGGCTCGGCCGCCGTGGCGACGGCTCCGGAGACGGTGGAGCGTTCAGCTCCATGATCGCGCGCGATCGGTGTGGACGGGGACTCCGCATGGGTGAATCGCTCGAAGACCCGTCCGAGCAGATCGGGCGGGAAGCCGGGCCCGTCGTCGGCCACCTGGATCGTCGCCGAGGTGTCGTCGTCGGTGATGCCGACGTCGACACGGGTCCGGGCCACTCGCAATGCGTTCTCGACCAGGTTGCTGATCGCTCGTTCGAGGCCCGCCTCGTCGCCGCGCACGGTCGCCTGCCCGTCGACGTGCACGGCCACGCGCGCGACCGCGCCCGCGCGCTGCAACCCGTCGACGGCGCGCTGCGCCACGTCGGCGAGGTCGACCTCGGGCCACGACGCGGGCTGCGCGCTGCGGCTCCGCGCGAGCACCAAGAGGTTTCGCGCCAGGTGGTCGAGACGTTCCACCTCCTCGAGCAGGGAGTCGAGCGCGACGGCCGCCTCGCTCCCGTCGGCGACGCTCATGCGGGCGAGCTCGGCCTCACCGCGCGCGATCGAGATCGGGGTCCGCAGCTCGTGGCTCGCGTCGTCGAGGAACGCGCGCTCGTGTGCGACTGCGTCCTCGATGCGCGCGAGAAGCGCGTTGAGCCGGCGCGCGAGCTCCGCGATCTCGTCACCCCCGCGCGGCACCGAGAGTCGCCGGCCCGGACCCGAACCGGCCCGGCTCGTGAACTGCGACGCCGAGATCGCGTCGGCCTCCTCGATCATCGAACGGACCGGCTCCAGCGCGCCCCCCGCGAGGAACCAGCCGCCGAGGGACACCGCCAGCGCGAGCAGGGGCAACCCGAACGCGAGGGCGATGTCGAGGCGGTCCTGGGCCTGGATCGTGTCGTCGAGCGAGGTACCCACGAGGATCACGACACGTTGTCCGGCGATATCGCTCGGTCCGGCAAGGAGTCGGGCGCGCGATGTCTTGGGCTCCGCGGGCTGCACGAAGGTGTGCTTTCGCTGCAACGCGACCGCGAGCTCGGCCCGATCGAGGACCGGCTTGCTGTAGAGCGCACGCGGCGCCGCGGCCAGCACCGTTCCGTCGGGCTGGAGCACCTGCGCGAATGATTCCGTGTCTGGGAGCAGCGGCGTGAGGTTTGCACCGGCCTGTGTCGACGGGAGCTGCCGGTCGAGCTGAACCCAGCGGTTCGACAGACCGTCGTCGAGCGACGTCCGCAGCTGACTGCGGAACTGCGTGACGACGACGAGACCGACGAGAGCGCACAGCACGAGAGTCGCGACGGCGAACAACAGTGCGAGGCGCGCCCGCAGCGTGCGCGGCATGCGCAGCCGGATACGTGTGGCACGCCCAGGCCGGCTCACGGCGCGGCGCGGCGCTCCTCGCCGTCCTCCGCGACCGTCTCGCGCGGTGGTTCGCGCAGGCGGTACCCGACGCCTCTCACCGTTTCGATGGAGGTGCAGCCGAACGGGCGATCGATCTTCTCGCGCAGGTAACGCACGTACACGTCGACGACGTTCGACGTGCCGTCGTATGCGAAGTCCCAGACATGGTCGAGGATCTGCGTGCGCGACAACACCTCGCCCGGATGACGCATGAACAGCTCCAGGAGCGCGAACTCCTTCGGGCTCAGATCCACGGCCTGGTCGCCGCGACGTACGGAGTGCGCGGCCGGATCGAGGACGAGGTCGCCGATCTCGAGGACCGACGGACGCTCACGCGCTCCCCGACGGGTCAAGGCCCGCAGACGCGCGTAGAGCTCCGCGAACGAGAACGGCTTGGCGAGGTAGTCGTCGGCTCCGGCGTCGAGGCCCGCCACGCGGTCGCTCACCGCATCGCGGGCGGTGAGGAGGAGGATCGGCGCCCACTGTCCGCGGTCGCGCAGTTCCCGGCACACCTCGAATCCGTTGGGTGGCGGGATCATGACATCGAGAACCATCGCGTCGTACCGGTTCTCGGTGGCCATCCACAACCCGTCCTGGCCGTTCCCTGCGAGGTCGACCGCATAGCCCTCGCGCTCGAGCGCCCGGCGGATCAGCGCCGCCATCTTGGTCTCGTCTTCCACAACGAGCACTCGCACGGGGGCATCGTACGGCGGGGACGTCGAGAGCCCGTCGCGCTCGGGGGCCCGCGTCTCCACGTCAGGGGACCGCCGTGAACGAGACGAACTCGGGCCGAGCTCCGGCGCGCCTGGCTCGCACGCCCTCAGGTGACCACGGGCTCCGTGAGAGCGAGATGAGCGCCCCGTGAGCCCACCCCTGAAACGCGACCCGACCGTCGCCGTCGGGGCTCAGAGCTGGTGGACCGGACAGGAGTAGGTGGTGCGGCCGGCCACGGTCCGCCGGAGCAGCGGCGCGCCGTCGCGGGGACAGAGGCCGCCGGGTGCGCGTCCCGCCATCAGTCCGCCGGTGTGCGACCCGCCGCGCCGGCCGAGGACCCGCAGCGTCTCCCGGATCGCGCGATGCAGGCGTGCCCGTTCGGCGTCGTCGACGGAGCTCGCGGGTCGGGCAGGGTCGAGCCCGGCGCGCCAGAGCGTCTCGTCGACGAGCAGGTTGCCGAGACCCGCGATGCGGCTCTGGTCCATGAGCACACCTTTGAGCGGCGCGCGGCTTCGCGTCAGCAGCCGGTCGAGATCCGCACGCGTGACGTCGAACGCGTCGACACCGAGACGATCTTCGTCGGGTTCGAGCTCCACCGCTCCGAGCCGGCGCGGGTCGCGCAACGCGAGCGACCCCCCGTCGGCGAACACGATGCGGAACCGGTACCAGTCGAGCCGGTCGAGGTTGCTCGTGTAGAGCAGCGGGTCGCCCGCCTCGTCTCCGTCGATGACGACCCGTCCGCTCATGCCGAGATGCAGTCCGAGCACCGGCCCCGCGTCGACCCCGCGCCGACGAGGGCCGGTATCGAGCAGCAGAAGCTTGCCGCGCCGGCGCGCCGCGGTGAACGACCGGCCGGGCAACGCCGCGTCGAGGGCCGCGCTCGTCAGCCCGCGCTTGAGATACCACGCGTCGTCGGCGACGACCGACCGCACCGGACGGTGCAGTGCGCGCGCTTCGATCAGTCGACGCGCCGACTCGACCTCGAGGATCTCAGGCACATCGAGACGATCTATACGTTGGTGATCGCGCCCTTCTCGGCACCTTGCGCGAGTCGCGCGTACTTGGCGAGGAACCCGCTGGTGTAGCGCGGCTCCGCGGGCTTCCACGTTTCACGACGCCGGGCAAGCTCGGCTTCGTCGACGAGAAGGTCGATGGTGTGCGCCTGCGCGTCGATCACGATGCGGTCACCGTCGGCGACGAACGCGATCGGACCGCCGTCGACCGTTTCGGGCGCGACGTGACCAACGCAGTATCCGTGCGTACCTCCCGAGAAGCGGCCGTCGGTGACGAGCGCCGCATCGGCACCGCGGCCCGCACCCTTCATCGCGCCCGTGACCGCCAGCATTTCGCGCATGCCCGGTCCGCCCTTCGGGCCTTCGTAGCGGATCACGACCACGTCACCGGGCTGTATGCGTCCACCGAGGATCGCTTCCATCGCCGCGTCCTCACCGTCGAACACGCGCGCCGTCCCCTCGAAGCGCGGGTCGTCGATGCCGGCCACCTTCACCACCGCGCCCTTCGGCGCGAGCGAGCCCGTCAGTACCGCGATTCCGCCCTGTGCGTGAATCGGTTGCGACAGAGGATGCACGACCTCGCCGTCGGGTTTCGGAGGGTCGAGGTCGGCCAGGTTCTCGGCGATCGTCTTGCCGGTCACCGTGAGCGCGTCGCCGTGCAACAGACCCGCGTCGAGCAGCTCGCGCATCACGACGGGAACACCACCGATACGGTCGACGTCGAACATGTGGTACTTGCCGTGCGGCTTGGTGTCGGCGATGTGCGGCACGCGGGAGCCGATCCGGTTGAAGTCGTCGAGATTGAGCTCGACCCGTGCCTCGTTCGCGATCGCGAGGAGGTGCAGCACCGCGTTGGTGGAACCGCCGAGCGCCATCGTGACGGCGATCGCGTTCTCGAACGCCTCCTTCGTCAGGATCTGCCGCGGCCGGATGCCGAGCTCCAGCAGACGAACGACCGCACGCCCGCTCTCGTATGCGAAGTCGTCGCGGCGGCGGTCGACCGCGGGTGGGCTGGCGCTGCCGGGCAGCGACATGCCGAGCGCCTCGCCGATCGACGCCATGGTGTTCGCCGTGAACATGCCCGCGCAGCTGCCCTCGGTGGGACAGGCCCGCATCTCGATCTCAC
>CAZJSY010000033.1:0-27270 GCA_964548555.1 uncultured Burkholderiales bacterium | reverse complement strand
TGGCGACCGGTGTGCCCGGCGGCCTGATGGACCAGCTCGTCTCGTTGTTCGGCCGCCGGGACCATGCCGTGCTCATCGACTGTCGCGATCTGTCGGTGCTTCCGGTTCCGCTCCCGTCGACGCATGCGGTGCTCGTGGTGCACAGCGGGTTACCCCGCGTCTTGGCGGGCAGCGCGTACGCGCAGCGGCGCGCTGCGTGTGAAGCCGCGGCGAGGCGAAGAGGTCTGCGGTCGCTTCGCGACGCCCGCATCGATCAGGTCGTCGACGACCCACGCGCCCGTCACGTCGTGTCCGAGAACCAGCGCGTCCTCGACGCCGCGGCGGCGCTGGAGGCTGCCGACGTCGACACGGTCGGCCGGCTCATGGTCGCGAGCCACGCAAGCCTCCGTGACGACTTCGAGGTGTCCACCCCGGAGCTCGATCTGCTCGTCGAGTTGCTCGTCACCGCCGGGGCTGCCGGCGCGCGACTCACCGGTGCCGGATTCGGCGGCTGCGTGGTGGCGCTCGTTCAGCGCAACCACGCCGACGACATCGCGGCCCGAACGGTGTTGACCTACGAGAAGGAGACGGGCCACGAAGCCGACGCGTTCGTGGCGAACGCCGTCGACGGCGGGGGCGCGGTCGACCTCTGACGTTCAGCCGGCGAGCGACGTGGGCGCCGGTCCGTGATCGGCCATGACGCTGCGCCGCCGGGCGAGTCGGGACACCGACAGGTCACGGACCTCCAGGGGTCCGTAGCCCACCGCCTCCGCGAAGCGCGGGTGCACGCGGTTGAGGTGCACCAGCCGAGCCGTCGTGTAGCTGAGGTCCACGTTCACCCACAGCGCGCGCGTCAGTGCGTACGCCAGCGCGGCGCCCGCAACGAAGGCGACGGGGACGAACCACGGCATCTGCAGGCGCCCGGTTACGGCGGCGAGTCCGGTGAGCACGGCGCCGAACAGGCACAGCCTCGCCAGACCATCGGCCGTCCGCAGCCGGCGGGCCGCCCGGCGCGACATCGGCAGACCGATCGTGATCGTTCGCCGCGTCGAGAGCAATGCCACGAGGACGAACGGCACCACACCCAGAGGCAGCAGCACCCATGTCCACGGCGGGATGACGCGGTGCCGGCGCTCGACCATGACGCGGGTGCGCTTCCCCGTCTTGCAGCACACCGGCGGAAGGTCTCCGCGCTCGAGTCTCTCGACCGTGATCACCGCGCCTGCCATTGCGCCTCCCCTGCGGCCGAAGATGATCGCAGACTCGGGATGGAGAAACAACGGGCAAACCGCGACGCTCAGACGACGAGCGCGGCGGCGAGCCGGTCGAGGGCTGCGGGCGTCCGCCACCCCCACCAGAACAGGTCGCGGCCTTCGACCACCAGGACCCGCGAGCCCGGCACCGCCGCCTTCACCTCGGGCACGTGTCGCTCCGAGAACGCGTACGGCTCGTCGGGCAGCAGCACCATGTCCGGCGCTGCCGCGGAGACGTCGGACATCTCCACCTCCGGGTAGCGCTCCGGCGCGCCCACCCATGCGTTGTCGATCTGCAGCACGTCGAGCACCGACGATCCGTAGGTATCGCCGTTCATGGTCATCCACGGGCGTCGCCACACGAACACGACGGCGCGCGGCCGAGCCGAGCGTGGACGGCGCGGGGCAAGCGGGCGCTGGAGCATCTCGTGCCACGACTTCCGGTCGAACGGTGCCGGCACGGGCGCGCCGACGGCTCGTGCGAGGTCACGCACCGCCGGACCGACTTCGACAACGGAGCGTGGAGACATCGAATGCAACGCGAGGCCCGCGCCCGACAAGGCATCGGCATCGGCCCGCCGGTTCTCCTCGTCGTTCACGACGACGAGGTCGGGCTCCAGCGCGACGATCGCTGCGACGTCGGGGTTCTTCGTGCCGCCGACCTTCGGAATGCCGGGCTGGTCGCAGAAACGGGTGCAGGCGACCGGTGTGACGCCGAGGGCGACGAGTGTCTCGGTCGCCGATGGGACGAGCGAGACGACTCTCATGTCACGCGACCTGTCGTCACATGCGCGACAACAGGTCGGCCTTCTTCGCCTGGAACTCGGCCTCGGTGATGTGACCGCTGTCGCGCAGGGCGGCGAGCTGTTGGATCTGCTCGGGAATCGACGGCGGGGCCGGCGAGGCCGCCACAGCAGACCACGAGGCCTGCCGCCGGGCGTTGACCTCCATCTGTCGGTAGATCTCCTGCTGCACACCGTCGGGATGACGCACGTTGTCGAACTGGGTCTGACCTTCGCGACCCGCCGACTCGATCTCGAGGTCGCCTGCGCCGATCACCCGGTTCCAGACGTTCTGGTTGAAGTTGATGTTGTTGATCCGCTCCAGCGGGATCTCGACGCCGTGCTTCGAGAGCATCCCGGTGCGGAAGACCACCCGCTGGTCCGTCACGACGAAGAAGGTGAACCGCCACTTCAGGTACTCACGGGCGAGCCACAGCGCCCACACGAGGAGGAGCGCGATGTAGACGAAGCCTGCGTACTTGCGCACGTCGCCGTGCACCTCGAACAGCAGGATCAGCAGGATGAAGAGCGGCACACCGGTGACGATGTGCTTCGAGAAGTACCACCAGTGGGGACGCAGGTCGAGCACGACGGTCTCGCCGTCGTTCACGAGGTGTTTCGGGTACGGCATGACACGAGGTTACGGCAGCGCGCCCAGTACGCGATCGAGGTATGCGTTGCGGAACCGCCCGTCGGGATCGAGCTTCGCCCGTACCGCCTGGAACCGCGCCCACTCGGGATAGCGCGGCGCGAGCGTCTTCGCGGTCTGGTAGTGCATCTTGCCCCAGTGGGGCCGGCCCCCCACTCGGTCCATGATGGACTCGACGCCCCGGAAATACGGCTCGAATGGTGTACCCGTCGGGAGGTGGCACGCGATGTACGCATTCTCCCGTCCGTACCCCGTGCTCAACGGTATGTCGTCGGCGGCGGTGACCCGGAGCTCGATCGGGAACGCGACCCTCAAGCGGTTCTCCTGGATGAAATCCCGGATCGCGAGCAGCGTCGCCTTGGCGTCCGATCGCGGGAGCTCGTACTCCATCTCGACGAAACGCACGAGCCGTCGTGTGCAGAACACGCGGTCGGACCGGTCGACCTTGTCGGTGCGGCCGATGCTCGACCCTACGAACTGCGCGAGTTTGGGCACGGCCGAGGGAAACACCTGACCGGCCTTGCAGACTGCACCGAACAGATAGTTCGACAAGACGATCTCGTCGCGCCACTGCTTGTAGCCGCGCTTCGATCGTATCGGCGCGTCGGTTCGGTTGTTCGTCTTCACGGTGGCCACGTCCGTGTGCGGGAACCAGTACATGTCGACGTGGTCGTTCGTCGTGACGAACTCGTCGAACCCCGCGAGCATCTCGTCGAGCGTCATGGGGACCTCGACGGAATGCAGCCGGAACGCCGGCTCCACCTGCAGCGTGAGCTTCGTGATGACGCCGAGCGCGCCGAGCCCGACGCGGGCACACGCGAAGACCTCCGGCTCCTCGTGATCGGAACAGCGCAGCACCTCACCGTCGGCCGTGACCATCTCGATCTCGCGCACCATCGTCGACAGCGCGCCGACGTGCAGCCCGGTGCCGTGCGTTCCCGTAGCGAGCGCGCCCGAGATCGTCTGGCGGTCGATGTCACCGAGGTTCGTGAGCGCGACTCCACGCATTGCGAGCTGCTGGTTCAGCTTCCAGAGCGGGATGCCGGCTTCGACGGTGATCGTCGACGCGTCGCGATCGAACCTCACGACCCGGTCGAGACGCCCGAGTCGCAACATCCGACCCGTGGTGCACGCGGTGTCGGTGAACGAATGTCCCGAACCGACGGCCTTGACCGTCTGCCCCGCCGTTCGCGCGGCGAGCACCGCTTCGACGACTTCCAGCTCGCTCTCCGGCTCGGTGACGGCCGCGGGCTCACACCGTTGATTCCGGCCCCAATTCCGCCACGTAGTCGCGCCACCCACCATGGCGGCTGATGCTACGCGGGTTCGAAGGCGAGCTCTTCCGCAACCGCCGCCGCACATGCGTACGAACGCCGCGCGGCTTCGCGAGAAACTCCTTGACGCCTCCGCCAACCATCCCTACGATCCTGCGTACCGGTTCGGCAGGCATGTTCCGGCGTGGTTCCCAGTGTTGGTCCGCACGGACTTTCAGAGGGGCAAGCGTCGGGCAGGCTTGATGATCCGGAGGCCACTGCCGAGCAGAAGCCGGTGTCTCACCGGTGGAAGCGGTCGAGGTGCGACGCCCGCCCGGGCGGCGTACCGGACCGAGGCAGCGGTGCGAAGGGACGCCCCGAGGAGATCGGAGCTGCGACGCAGCGAAGACTACTCGGGGCCTCTTCGCGTTCCGGGAGCTGCCGACCCGTGCGCTGCACCCATCCGCGACCTGCGCCACGCCCGTCGTTACGGTCGTCGGATGCCGCCCCTCGACGTCGCGCCGATCCGGCCGGGCACCCGCGCGCCGATCGGGGACGACACGCGGGCCGCGCTGCTCGACGGTCTGGACCCGTCGCAGCGCGAGGCCGTCGTCGAGACCGCCCGACCGCTCGCGATCCTGGCCGGCGCGGGATCGGGCAAGACGCGCGTTCTCACCCGCCGGATCGCGTGGCACGCGGCGACGGACCGGATCGATCTCGATCGGGTGCTGGCGGTGACGTTCACCCGCAAGGCGGCGGGGGAACTCGTGCGCCGGCTCGAACGGCTGCCGGGCGGCGGGCGCGTGACGGCCGGAACGTTCCATGCCCTTGCGCTCGCGCTGCTGCGCCGTCGCTGGCAGGAACGGGGCCACACCGCGCCCGCGCTGCTCGAACGCAAGGCCCGTCTCCTCGTACCGATGCTCGGCGTCGAGCCCGACGCTTTCGGTCGAGCCGCGGCGGTCGCGAGCGAGATCGAATGGGCGAAGGCTCGCCTCGTCCTCCCGGAGCACTACGTCGAAGCAGTACGCAGCGTGGGTCGAAGCCCGGCCCTTCCCGCCGACGAGGTCGCGGCACGTTACGCGGACTACGAGCACCAGAAGCAGCGTCGCCGGTTGGTGGACTTCGACGACCTGATCTCGTTGTGCGTGCGCGCGCTCGAAGGTGACGGACAATTCGCGGCCGCGCAGCGGTTCAGGTTCCGTCATTTCTTCGTCGACGAGTTCCAGGACGTCACGCCGGCGCAACTCGCGCTTCTCCGCGCATGGCTCGGCGACCGCGACGACGTCTGCGTCGTGGGCGACCCCGATCAGTCGATCTACCGGTTCACCGGCGCGGAGCCCGCCTACCTCCGCGACTTCCGCGCGCACTTCCCGGGCGCCACCGTCGTGATGCTCGATCGGAACTACCGCTCCACTCCGCAGGTCCTCGCGGCAGCACGGGCGGTCCTGCCCTCACCGACGATCGCCGACGTGCAGCCGATGCGAGCCGACGGTCCGGCGCCGACCTTCACGGAGTATCAGGACGATCGGGCCGAGGCGTGCGCCGTCGCGTCGTCTTTACGGGACCTCCACGCCACCGGGCGCCCGTGGGCGACGATGGCGGTCCTCTATCGCACGAACGCTCAGTCGGCGCTCTTGGAGGAGGCCCTCGCACGCGCCGACGTTCCGCTGAGAGTGCGCGGCGGCAGCCGGTTCCTCGACCGCCGCGAGGTCGCAACGGTCCTGGACCTCCTCGTGGAGAATGCGCGTCGCTCGCCGGGACGCCGCTTCACCGACCAGCTGACCGACCTCGACGCGGACGCCGCCGCAATGCCGGAACAGCTGCGCGAGCACGCCGCCGCGATCCTGACGCTCGCCCGCGAATACCTGACCCACGACGGCGGCAACGGATCGGTCGACGGCTTCGTCGCCTGGCTACGGGCCACCTTGCGCAGCGGTGACGCGGGCGTCGACGGGTCCGACGCGGTCGACCTCCTGACCTTCCACGGCGCGAAGGGACTCGAGTACGAGGCGGTGTTCGTCTGTGGCGTGGAGCGGGGGTTCGTGCCGATCACGCACGCGAGCACGACCGAAGAGTTCGAGGAAGAGCGGCGCCTCTTCTACGTCGCGCTCAGCCGCGCGCAGACGGCGTTGCACGTGAGTTGGTCGCGTGAACGCATGCTCGGCTCGCGCGTCATGCCGCGAGATCCGAGCCCCTGGCTCGAGAGGATCGCGGCCGCGGCGCGCCGCAGTGCGGCAGACGTGACGACGTCACGACCGGTCGGGGTGCGGGAAGCGCTCCGACGGGCGCGCGCGTTGCTCGCCGAGCGCACGGATTGTTCCCCCATCGCAGCGGCTCGGGTCGGCGCGGTCGACGATGGCCTGCTCGCAGCGCTCGAGGATTGGCGTCGCACGACGGCGCGAGCGGCGGCCGTGCCGGCCGGTGCCGTGGCGACCGACGCGATCCTGCGCGCCGTCGCGTCGACCCGTCCGGGGTCGGCGGCCGAGCTCGCCTCGCTCCCGGGAATCGGGCCGGCGCGGCTCGCGCGCTACGGCCCGGCGATCCTGGCGATCGTGGCCGGCTCCACAGTCTGACCAGCACCGTTGCCGACCCGAAGTCGTCCGTTGACTCGGGGCCTGTGACGGGCGCACGATGACGTCACGGCCGAGGTGCCGGAGCGAGCCGGGCAGGCGACGAGGAGGAGTCTCATGACCCGGATGCACTCGACGTTCCCCTTGTTCCCCACCGACGACGGTTGGCCGTACCCCGACGGGTGGAGGGAGGAGACGAGTGACGACGAGATCGACTACGACGCGCTCGAGCTCCGTTCCGGCCGTCACGCGTTCGACTCGCTCACTCCCGTCGAGTACTCCGTGCTCGCGCAGCGTTTCGGCCTCTCCGGTCCGCCGTGCACGATGAAGGACATCGCCCGCGATCTCGGCTGTTCGCACGCCGCCGCGCGAGACATTCTCGGCACCGCGATCGACAAGGTACGCACGCACCTCGCCTGACCGACCGTGCCCCGTGGCGTGGGTGACGACGGGCGCGAGGGCAGCCCTACTGCGCGTCAGCCCGGAGCATCGTCGTCGAGTGTGAGCAGTTCGCTCGCACGGCAGATGATGATGCGCTCGTCGGTGGATTCGGCCATGACGACGGCACGGTCGGGATCGTGCCTGACCCGTGCGATCGGCGCGACGTGCCCGTCGAGCCACACCCGTTGACCTCTGCGGAGCTCCACCGCTTCGATTCGAGTCGTCATGTGCGCCTCTTCCGCCGGCGTCACGCCGTGACCGGCTCCTGGGGTGGCGCGCCGTCGTGGATCCGCCGCGCCACGTTGACCGCGTGGTCGCCGAGCCGCTCGTAGAACCGTGCGACCAGCCCCATCTCCATGGCGATCGCGACCGAGATGTCGCTCATCGCAAGCTGTTCGATCAACCTGACGTGCAGATCGTCGAGGCTGTCGTCGCGCAGCCGAAGGCGATCCGCGGCCCAAGGGTCGGTGTCGGCGAACGCGTCGGCCGTCAGCCTCCACATCTCGGCTGCGACACGTCCCATCTCTTCCAGGAGCGCGCGGCAGCGCAACGGGATCTCGGGTGCGAGCCGCTGCGGCGTTCGTAGCGCGATGTGCTCCACGAGGTCGCCGGCGCGTTCGAGCTCGGGGACGATGCGCAGAATCGCCAGCATCGAACGAGCATCGCGTGGACGGATGGCCTCGCCGCTGAGCAATCGCTCCTCGACGAGGGCCTCGATGCGCGATTGAAGCTCGTCGATGAACGGGTCGTCGGCGATGAGCCGGCGCGCCGCTTCGACGTCGACTCCGACGAACGCGACGGTCGCCGCACTGATGCCTTCCGACACCAACGCGAACATGTGCAGCACTTTGTCGTCGATCTGCCACCCGGTCGTGGTGCTCATCGCTCCCCACGCTCTCTCGCCGTGCACACCGCCTCGTCTCGACGAACGTACGACGGCCGGCCTGTGGATCGCTAGAGGACAACCCGGTGGATAACTCGTACCGGGCGAACATTCGATGAACGCACCGCAACGCAGGGGATCAGACCTCGGGCCTACCTCACGCGCTGTTCCGACGTTCGGTCCGCCCGACACCGGCCGTCGTCGTCCGGTCGGGACGGTGACCGTGTCACGCGTGGGCGCGGTGCCAGGGGATCACCTTGCGATGGGTCGTACGTTCGCTGCTCCCGACGAAGAGCAGCGCAACCACGAAGCCGATGACCGCGAGCACCGCATCCACGCGGAACGCAATGCTGATGCCGGTACCGAGAGTCGAGGCTGACGCCACGATCGCGGTGTTGACACCGAGACCCACTGCACCGCCCGCGATCTGACACATGTACGCGATGCCGCCGGCGAGGCTGGCGCGGGCGGGGTCGAGAGCAGTGACGGCCGCGGTCGTGATCGACGAGTAGAACAGACCGACGCCGATGCCGAGAACCACCATCCCCGGTACGAGCGACACGTAGCTCGAGTCGTTCCTGATGAACGACAGGATGAGAATTCCGATACCGAGGAACGCGGCACCGAGCGAGACGATGCGTTTCGGGCCGAGGCGCTCGTACATCGAACCCGCGACGAACGACGTGACCGCGAACACGCCCATCATCGGCAAGAGCCCGGCGCCTGATCGCACGGCCGAGTAGTGCCGTACCTTGCTCATGAACTGCGGCAGGTAGAGCAGCGCGGAGAAGAAGATCGCCGACATCATCAGCACGCTGGTGCACGCGGCGACGAACACGCGGTTGTGGAGCACGTCCCGGGGAACGAGCGCGACAACACCGACGCGCGACTCGACCACCGCGAAGGCGACGAGGAGCAGCGCGGCTACGGCAAACAGTCCCACGATGCCCGGACTGGTGAATCCGGAATCCGTCCCTTCGTCGAGCGCCAGAAGCAGTGAGATCAGTCCGAGTGAGATCGTCGCGACGCCCACGTAGTCGATGCGATGCTCCGTAACGCCGGCCTGACTCTCGGGAACCTGGCGAGCGGTCACGAACATCGCGAACGCGGTGATCGGCACGTTGACGAAGAAGATCCAACGCCACGTGAGCACGTCGGTGAGGAAACCGCCGAACATCGGGCCGACCGCGTTGCCGAACCCGGCGACACCGAGGATGAGGCCACCGGCCAGACCGGCCTCGGTCTCGGGAAGGATGTCGTAGGTCATCCCCAGGATCGCGGGCCACATCATCGCTCCGCCGATGCCCATCAACGCCCGGCAAACCAGCAGCAGTCCGATGTTGGGCGCGACGCCACCCGCCAGCGAGAACGCCGCGAACAGCACGCTGCCGATCATGAACACGCGCTTCCGGCCGAACAGGTCCGCGAGGCGGCCCCCGGTAACGATGAGAACGCCGAAGGTGAGGGCGTACCCGTTGATGACCCACTGCGCGGTGTCGAGATCGGTGTGCAGACTCGATTCGATCTTCGGGAGCGCCACGCTCAGGGCGGTGAAGTCGTTGGCGATGACGAAGACGCCGAGCGCCATCGCACCGAGCGCCAGCACGGTGCCCCGTCCGAGGCCCCCGCGCGACACCTTCGCCGGAGCCGCGCCGTCGCCGGACGTCACGTGACACTCCCCCTGTCATCCCTGTCTGGCGTCAAGTTGGCAGCTCGTACCTGTCGGTGCAAGAGGCCGCGCACGATCGACAGCGGGTCGTGTGCGGCCGCTGCTTCCTCAGCGCGACAACAACGGCTGCTTGTTGCGGGCCGGGAGACCTTCCGCCAAGAGGCGGTCCATGCTGGCGGGGTCGGTCGGCGGGCAGAAGAAGTAGCCCTGGGCGAGCTCACAACCCAAGGCCGCGAGGACTTCGGCCTGCACGCTCGTCTCCACCCCCTCCGCGACCGCATCGAGCTTCAGCGTTCGGGCCAGGGACAGGATCGCGGGCGCGAGCGACACCGTGCCCGTGGCGGAGATCGAGTCCACGAACGCGCGGTCCATCTTCAGAATGTCGATCGGGAACTGCTGGAGATAGCTCAGCGACGAGTACCCGGTGCCGAAGTCGTCGATCGCCAGCCTGACACCGGTCGCCTTGACCGCCTGCAAACGTCGAATCGTCGTCTCGGTGTCGTTGACCATCACGGTCTCGGTGATCTCGAGCACGAGACGATCAGGTGCCAGCCCCGAGATACGGAGTGCATCCTCGACATGTTCGATCAGGGCGTCGTCGTGAAGCTGGCGCGGCGACACGTTGACGTGGACCGCCAGTGCGGAGTGGCCGGCATGCCGCGTGTGCCACTCCTGCACTTTCGTGCACGCCCCGAGGAGAACTTGACGACCGAGCTCGCCGATGAGTCCGGTCTCCTCGGCGAACGGCACGAACACCGACGGCGGCAGCAGCCCGCGGTGCGGATGGTTCCAGCGCACCAGTGCCTCGACACCCGTGATCTCGTGCGAGTTCAACGCCACGACCGGCTGATACTGCAGACACAGTTCGCCGCGCTCGAGGCCGTGGCGCAGAGCGACTTCCATCTCGAGACGATCGACCGCCGCAGCATGCATGTCGGTCTGATAGATCTCGTAGCGACACTTACCGTGCCGCTTGGCCGTGTACATCGCGAGATCGGCGTTCCGCAACAGCTGGTCACGAACGGACCCGCTGTCTGCGAACGCGATACCGATGCTCGCACTCACGAAGACCTCGTGCCCGTTGATGAGGAACGGCCGCTCGACGGAAGTGATCACGCGGGCCGCGACATCCGCCGCCTGCCGTTCCGGGCCGAGGTCCTCCAGCAGCACGGCGAACTCGTCCCCGCCGAGGCGCGCCGCCGTGTCGGTCGCGCGTAGGCACGCGCGGAGCCGGTCGGCCACGGCGACGAGCAGCTCGTCACCGGCCGTGTGGCCGAGACTGTCGTTGACCGTCTTGAAGTTGTCGAGATCGATGAACAACACCGCGAGACCGCTGGTTCCCGCGCGTCGGGCGCGAGCGAGCGCGTGATCGACCCGGTCACCGAACAGGGCTTTGTTGGCGAGGCCGGTGACGAGGTCGTGAAAGGCCCGGTGTGAGAGCTCCTTCTCGAGTTGCGCCTTCTGCGTGACGTCGCGGAACGTCCACACACGTCCGATCACGACGCCGCCGAGGCGTTGCGGCATGGACGTGCGCTCGAACACACGGCCGTCGAGGAAGTGGAGCAGGTCTTCGCTGTTGGCATCGGGACGCGCGTAGAGCTCCTGCACCCGGACGAGAAAGGAATCCGGATCCGTGAGCTGGCTCAAGACGTGCGTGAGCGCCGCGTGGTCGTCGCGCGAAGCCAGGATCTCCTCCGGTATGTGCCACAGCTCGACGAACCTTCGGTTGAAGCTTGCGATGTGACCTTCGAGATCGACCACGAGGATCCCGTCGGCAGTGGAATCCAGCGTCGCCGTCAGCAGCGACAGGTTGACGGCGCCCCGCCTCGCGTGCGCACGAGCTTCCTCCACCAACGCGGACACCACGAGGCCGGTGACGACGACCGTTCCGAAGACCAGCACCCACTGAGCCGCGCCACCGTCGGTGTGGTGAAGCGCGATCACGGTGCCGTAACCCAACGCGGCCAGCGACACGTGCACGAGCGCCGCGGCGCGGGAGAAGAAGTTGAACGCGTAGAGGGCGACCCAGATGTAGAAGACCGCCGAGGTGATCGCGCCTCCACTGTTGTGGTTGAAGTACACGCCCATCGTGACGATCGCGGTGCCGACGGCCAACAGCACGTGGAACGCGGCCTGCTTCAGCGTTCGGCCGAACCGGACGAGCACCCCTGCGGCGGGATATCCGCACAGCGCAGAGATCGCGGTCGCAGTCGTGTTGGTGCCGTGCCAGTGCGGGAGTGCGAGCGATG
Source organism: uncultured Burkholderiales bacterium (assembly GCA_964548555.1). Classification (GTDB taxonomy): domain Bacteria; phylum Actinomycetota; class Acidimicrobiia; order IMCC26256; family JAMXLJ01; genus JAMXLJ01. The sequence goes on along the minus strand of CAZJSY010000033.1, from coordinate 15,542 downwards.
CCAGCGCGATGGTCGCGCCCGAGATGAAGAACACCGCGAGCCACCGAGCCATGGCTTCCGGTCCGCGGGTCTCGTCCCAGGTAGGAGGAACTGGCATTCGTGGCTCCCGGGAGGTCCGGAATGCGCGCGGCGGCCGCGATGCGCGCAAGAGGAAGATCGGCGCGGCGCCCCGGCGCTTGAGCCTCGATCTTCCGGGGCCCGGTTTCCCGCCACCGGCCCGTGACCGGAATTTCGATTGACAACCGGAACGAGCATTCCGTATATTGCCCGTAAGCGGAACGCCTGCTCCGGATACCCCCCCGGCCGGAGCGCGGCGGCCGCCCCCGTCCCTGAGGACCCCCGTCCCGAGGAGCCCAATTGATCGATCTCGTCCGCGCCGACGCGCGCATCTACGAACGACGGTGGTGGGCGCTGGCGATGCTGTGCCTGAGCCTGATCATCGTCTTCGCCGGCAACGCCACCCTCAACGTCGCCATTCCGACCCTCTCGCGGGACCTGCACGCGAGCACCTCAGAGCTGCAATGGGTCGTCTCCGTCTACTCCCTCGTCTTCGCGGGCGCGCTCTTCACGACCGGCGCGATCGGTGACCGGTTCGGACGCAAGGGCGCGCTCCAGTTCGGGCTCGGCCTCTACCTCGCCGGTGCGCTGCTCGCCACGTTTTCCACGAGCATGGGCCAGCTCATCGCGTGTCGCGCGGTCATGGGGCTCGCCGGCGCGTTCATCATGCCGTCCACGCTGTCGATCCTCATCAACATCTTCCCGCCCGAGGAGCGCACGAAGGCGATCGCGATCTGGTCGGCGTGCATCGGCGCGGCTCCGCCGCTCGGTCCGGTCGTGAGCGGAATCCTCCTCCAGCATTTCTGGTACGGGTCCGTCTTCCTCGTCAACGTACCGATCATTCTCGTCGCACTCATCGGAGGAGTCTTCCTCGTTCCGACATCGCGCGATCCGAAACAAGCCGCGTTCGATCCGCCCGGCGCCATCACGTCGATCGTCGGCATCAGCGCGCTCGTGTACGGCTTGATCGAAGCGCCCGACCGCGGATGGGCGAATCCGTTGACGCTCGTGTCGTTCGGCGCTGCCGCGGTCGCACTGCTCACGTTCGTGATGTCCGAGCTGCGCAGCGAGGAACCGATGCTCGACATCCGCTACTTCCGGAATCGGGCGTTCAGCACCGCGACCGGCGGGATGATCCTCGTGTTCCTCGGCATGTACGGGACGATGTTCCTTGTCATCCAGTACCTGCAGCTGATCCTCGGCTACAGCGCGCTCAGCACGTCCGTGCGGATCCTGCCGATGACCCCGATCATGATGATCGTCGCGCCGCTCACGCCGCGGTTGTCGGCTCGCTTCGGCGCACACCGGACGGTCGCGACCGGTATGGCGCTCGCCGCGATCGGGTTCCTGATGTTCACCTACTACACGCCGCACACGCCGTATGTGTTCGTGCTCGCGAGCTTGGTGCCGTTCATGAGCGGGATCGCATTGACGATGTCGCCGATGACATCGGCGATCATGTCGGCGGTGCCGGCACGGCGCGCAGGCGCGGGGTCGGCGATGAACGACGCGACACGCGAGCTCGGCGCGGCGCTGGGTGTCGCGGTGCTCGGCAGCATCGCGGCGTCGCGCTACGCGAGCGGCGTGCACAGCGCGGTCGCGAGCCTTCCGACGGCGAGCCGGCACAGCGCACGCTCGTCGTTGGCGGGCGCGCTCCAGCTCGCTCGGTCGCTTCCGGGAGCGACGGGTTCTGCACTCGCGCGGGATGCGCAGCACGCGTTCGTCGGCGGCATTCACCTCGCGTCGACCGTGGGGATCGCCCTGGCGCTCGTCGCCGCGGTGGTCGTATGGCGGAACCTGCCGGTCGACCCCGCGCACACGGACAGTGTGGAAGAGGCGCCCGCTCTGCTGCCGGAAGAAGTCTCGCTCGACCTCTCCGAGATCCCGGCCTGAACCGGTCGGGTCAGCGCGTCGCGCGCAGCCCGTCGCACATGAGGTGAAACGTGCGGGTGCGCGCGGCGCGCTCGAGGTCGGCCTGGTTCAACGCGGTGCACGCGCCGGAGAGCAAGAGCATCACGTCGCCGATCTCGACGTCGTCGCGAACCGCGCCGGCGGCCTGCGCGCGCACGAGCAACTGCCCGACGGCGTCCCGTAGCTCCTGTTTCAGATCGGCCGTCGCGGCCTTCACGTCGACACCGGTCGCCGCGAGACCTTCCGCGACCGCACGGTGCCGAACGCTGTGGTCCAGCCAGCTGTCCAGCTCGTCGAAGAAGGCACGGCCGGGGTCGTCGGTGTCGAGCCGCATGCGCGCCTCGTCGACGAGCCGTTGCACCCAGGCGACGAAGATCGCCTCGAACAACGCTTCCTTCGTGGGGAAGTGCCGGTAGACCGTGCCGATCCCGACGCCGGCGCGGCGGGCGATGTCGTCGATCGGCGCCGCCAAGCCTTCGTTCGCGAGCACCGCCTCGGCGGCTTCGAGGATCTTGGCCCGGTTGCGCTGCGCGTCGGCGCGCAAGGGGCGACCGGTGTCGGCCGGTCCGGCGTCGGTCGCCGGGGTTGTGGGAGCGGCGCTCTCAGCGCCAGGTGCGGGTGTCATTGCGGTCGCACACTCGGGCACGGCAGGCGCCGAACAACCGGAGTGCCGGTTCCGCATTGTACTCGCGCGCCGGCGACGCGTCGTCCTCGGTCCTCCTGGAACGACGAGCTGTCATGACGGGGTCCCACAACGCGTTTCGCCCGTCAGGTCGGAAGCGACCCCGCGATCTGCTGACAGCGGTTCCGCACGAGGTCGTTCATCTCGCCGCTCGTCACGATCCAGAACTCGTCGGCGCGCACCGCCTCGAGCACCTGGGCGGCAACCTCGTCGGGAGTGCGTGCACCAGGTGACCCGAATCCGGCGCGCACCGCCTCGCGGAACGCCTCTCCCTCCGGAAGGCGGGACTCGATCCCGAAGACGGCCGGTCGGTTCCGCTCGCTCTCGAGGATCCGGCTCTCGGTGCTACCGGGGCACAGGACGCTGACGCCGACGGGAAGCCCGGCCATGCCGAGCTCGAGGCGCAAGGTCTCCGAGATCGCGACCACGCCGACTTTGCTGACGTTGTAGGGCCCGAGGTTCGGGAGCCCGCCGACGAGCCCGGCCAGCGACGAGGTGTTCACGATGTGCGCCGGCTGCCCCTGCGCCGCGAGCCGCGGCAGGAAGCTCTGCACGCCGTGAATGACGCCCCAGAGGTTCACGCCGAGGACCCAGCGCCAGTCGTCGAGCGTCTGCGCGGTCATCGGATTGAACGTCGACACGCCGGCGTTGTTGCACAGGATGTTCACGGTGCCGAACCGGTCGAAAGCCGCTTCGGCGAGTCGATCGACGGCGGCGGGATTCGAGACATCCGTGACCACCGGAAGTGCGTCACCGCCGAGCGAACGCGCGACCTGCTGCAGCGGGGCGCTCTCGACGTCGGCGACGACGACGGAGCATCCCGCGGCGCCGAACGCACGGGACAGGGCCGCCCCGATGCCGCTCGCGGCTCCGGTGACCACCGCGACGCTGCCGCTGCCGATCTGCACGGTCGGGCCCTCCTTGCACGCCTGCGAAGACATCGTTATAACACCGGTATGCGTGCGTGGCAGGTGGCCCGACCCGGGGAGCCGGCCGACGTGTTGGAGCGGGTCGACCTCGAGGCACCCGCGCCCGGCCCCGGCCAAGCGGCGATCCAGGTCGCGGCAGCAGGGCTGGGGCTCCCCGACGTCTTCATGTGCCGCGGCGTGTATCCGCTCACGCCGCCGCTTCCGTTCGTCTGCGGGCAAGAGGTGACAGGCACCGTGACCGCGGTGGGCGCGGGGGTCGAGCTCGAAGTCGGCGACAAGGTGATGGGCGTCACCGTGTTCACGGAGGGCCGCGGTGGCTTCGCCGACGAGTGCCTGGTCTTTCGGGACTCGACATTTCCGGTCCCGGGCGGGCTGAGCGACGAGGAGGCCGCCGGTTTCTGGATCCCGCACATGACCGCGTGGATCGGTTTGGTGCACCGGGGCGAACTCCGGTCCGGAGAGACGCTCGTCGTGCTCGGCGCCGGTGGCGGTAGTGGCACCGCGGCGGTGCAACTCGGCCGGGCGCTCGGAGCGCGGGTGATCGCGGTCGTGGGCGACGACGCCCGAGGCGAGCTGTGCCGTTCGCTCGGTGCCGACGCCGTCATCGATCGTCGAACCGGGCCGCTGACCGCTGCCATTCGCGACGCGACGAACGGGCGCGGCGCCGACGTCGTGTACGACCCCGTCGGCGGCGACGCCGGTGAGGCGGCGGGGCGGGCACTCGCGCGCTCTGGCCGCCTGCTCGCCGTGGGCTTCGCCAGCGGGCGCTGGCCGGAGCTCCCCGTGCACGAGCTCGTCGTCGCGAACGCCTCGATCGTCGGTGTGCTGGCCGCCGGGTATTCACGCGCCGACCTCGACGATGTCCACGCGCGGCTGAGTGAGCTGATCGCGAGCGGCGCGCTCCGAACGACCGTGACGGAGACGGTTTCGTTCGACGACCTGCCCGGCGCGCTGCAGCGCGTCGCCGACGGCGCTGTCGTCGGCAAGGTCGTGATGGCGGCGAAGGCGTGACCGAAGCCGAGCTCGACGCCGAGCAGATCGTCGACGCGGCCGTCGCCATCTTTCGCGAGGCGGGGCTCGATGCCGTGAGCATGCGCAGCGTCTCGTCGCGACTCGGCGTCTCGCCGGTGCCCGTGTACAGCCGCATCGGGAACAAGGACGCGTTGGTGGCGGCCATCGCCGACCGGTTGCTCTTCGGCTCCACGCCCGAACCGGGAGAGGGCGAGTCGTGGGACGCGTACGCCAGGCGCTGGGCCCACGACCTGCTCGCTCGTCTGCGACGCACGCGCGACAGCCGGCTCATTCTCCGGCCGGGCCGTGAGGCATATGTCCAGGCCTCGCGGCCGCTTGTCGCGCTCATGCGAAACGCCGGTTTCGCCACCGATGCAGCTGTGCAGGCGTGCCGGCTGATCGTCTGGGCGACCGTCGGGTTCGCGGCGGTGGAGGTCGGTGCGACGCCGCCTCGCCGTGGTGCCCGTCGAGCGCGCCGGGGTCGACCGGGCGGCGACCCGACGGGGGTCGACGTCGCCGACATCGACGCGCTGTTCGAGCTCCACATCGCGTACCTCGTCGACGGCATCGCCCGTGATCGGCGACGCCGACGATGACGGCGGTGCGCGTGGAAGGCGCATGACATGTGGGACTTCGAGACCGAGCCGGAGTTCCAATCGAAGCTCGACTGGATGCGCCGGTTCATCGACGAGAACCTCGTGCCGCTGGAGCCGATCCAGGGCGAGCTCCCCACAGCCGAGTGGCGCGTCGTGAAAGGTCACCTGCAGCAGCAGGTGAAGGACGAGGGCCTGTGGGGCGCGTTCCTCGGCCGCGAGCTCGGCGGCCCCGGCTTTGGGCAGCTGAAGCTGGCACTGATGTCGGAGATCATCGGCCGCTGCATGATCTCGATGACGATCTTCGGTGTGCAAGCACCCGACAGCGGCAACATGGAGCTCCTCGCTCATGGCGCCAACGACGAGCAGAAGGCGCGATGGCTCGAGCCCAACCTGCGCGGAGAGCTGTCCAGCGCCTTCGCACTCACGGAGCCGTTCGTCGCTGGTGCCGACCCCACCCACATCGAGACGACGGCGGTGCCCGACGGCGACGAGTGGGTCATCAACGGCCACAAGTGGTTCACGACGAACGGGTCGAGCGCCGACTTCGTGCTCGTCTTCGCCGAGACCGATCCGGATCAGCGGCCGCACCGGCATGCCTCCGTCTTCGTCGTCGAGTCCGGAACGCCCGGTATGGAGATCGTGCGCGACATCCCCACGATGAGCCACCCTGACGTCGAGTTCGGCGCTCCCGGAAACCACGCCGAGATCGTGTTCCGCGATTGCCGCGTGTCGCACGACAACCTCATCGGCGCGCGCGGCGCCGGCTTCGTGCTGGCCCAGAAGCGGCTCGGCGGCGGACGCATCCACCACGCGATGCGGTGGCTGGGACAGGCGCGGAGATCGCTCGAGATCATGTGCGAACGGGCGGTCTCACGGGAGTCGCACGGGAAGCTGCTCGCGCAGCACCAGATGGTCCAGGACCACGTGGCGACCTCCCACACCGCGATCGAGGCGGCGCGATTGCTCACGTTCCACACCGCGTGGAAGATGGACAGGTTCGGTGCGGCCGCGGTGCGGGCCGACATCTCGATGGTGAAGGCGCACGTGTCCCGTGTCGTGCTGGACGTCCTCGACCGAACGATCCAGGTGTGCGGCGCGCTCGGCTATTCGGGCGATCTTCCGGTCGAGTCGTGGTACCGCTCGACCAGGTTCGGAACGATCGGCGACGGTCCGGACGAGGTGCACAAAACGGTTGTGGCGCGCACGCTTCTGAAGCAGTTCACACCCGTCAGCGGCTGGCCGTCCGAGCATCTGCCGAGTCGCCGCCCGCGCGCGCGGGCACGGTGGGAGCAGCTCCGCGCGGCCGCAGGGATCACATGAGCGATCGGCTCGCCGCGCTTCTCGACGGCGTGCTCGGGGACAACGTGCCGCTCGTCGTCGAGCCCATGGCCGGCGGCGGATCGTGCGAACTGTTCGCGCTCACCCGTGGCAACAGCCGGCTCGTGCTGCGGCGGGCGCCGGCCCACGCAAGCTCGGCGACCGCACACGACGTCACACGCGAGTTCCGGATCCTCGACGCGATCAAGGACACAGCGGTGCGCATCCCGCGCCCGGTCGTCGCCTGCGACGATCCCTCGGTGTTCGGCGCGCCGTTTTACATCATGGCCCGCATCGACGGTGTGCCGGTGCGCAACGGTGTTCCGCAGCCGTGGACTCACGAACCGCAGCATCAGCACCGAGCATACGAAGAACTGATCGACGCGATCGCGGACGTCCATGCCGTCGACTGGCAGGCCGTCGGACTCGATGGTGTGGGCCATCCCGAGCGCTTCCTCGAACGCCAGGTGCCGCGGTGGCTCGCGCAACTCGATTCCTACGGCGGCCGAGATCTGCCGCTCGTGCACGAGATCGCGACGTGGCTCGACGCAAATCGGCCGCTCGAACAGCGAGCAGCACTCTTTCACGGCGACTACAAGGCCGACAACGTGCTGTATGCACCGAGCAGCCCGCCGAAGCTGCTCGCCATCGTGGACTGGGAGATGGCGTCGATCGGGGACCCACTCGTCGACGTCGCGTGGGCGATGATCTTTCACCCTGCTCCGGGCAAGCCGCTCTCACTGGGTGTGCACGGCGAGCACGCCTTCGATCCCGACCGCGTGCCGCCTGCCGAGGAGCTCTTGGCCCGCTACGCGGCGCGCTCCGGCCGCGATCTCACACACATGCAGTGGTACGACGTGTTCGCGCGTTGGAAGCTCGCGATCGCTCTCGAGGGCAGCTACGCAAAATGGCAGCGGGGCGAGTCCACGAAGGCCGTTCACGAGTTCTTCGGCCCGCAGGCCGACCGCCTGCTCGCCGAGGCGGAACGGCTGGCCGGATGACGATCCCCACGTTCAGCCTCGAGGGGAAGGTGGCCATCGTCACGGGCGCGAGCAAGGGACTGGGGCGAGCGATGGCGCTCGGGTTCGCCGAGGCGGGCGCCGACCTCGTGCTGTCGAGCCGGAACGTCGACGGGTGCGAGGCAGTCGCCCGGGATGTGCGCGCGCTCGGTCGACGCGCCGCGTCCGTCGGTTGCCACGTCGGCCGGTGGGACGAGTGCGACGCGTTGATTGCGCGCACCGTCGACGAGTTCGGCCGCATCGACGTGCTGGTGAACAACGCCGGCATCGCACCCGTGCCACCGTCGCTGCTCGGCGTGACGGAGGAGCTCTTCGAAAAGACCATCGCGGTCGATCTGAAGGGGCCGCTGCGCCTCACCGCGCTGGCGGCATCCCATATGCGCCGGGGCAGCTCGGTGATCAACATCAGCTCCAAGGCGTCGACGCATCCGTCACCGTTCACCGTCGTGTACGCCGCCGCCAAGGCCGGCTTGAATGCGCTCACCAAGGCGGCGGCTCAGGAGCTGGCGCCGCTCGGCATCCGGGTGAACGCCATCGTGTGCGGCACGTTCCACACCGACAGCTTCCACGCCAGCGCGCCGACGTCCGAGTTGCAGGAAGCGATGGCGCAACGAACCAGCCTCGGCCGGATCGCGGACGCCGACGAGATCGTCGGCACCGCGCTGTACCTCGCCACCGACGCGTCGTCGTACCTGACCGGTCAGCTCATCACGCTCGACGGTGGCGGCGGCGGCTGATCAAATCCCTTGGTGAGGGATCACCAATTTCGGGCTGAGATCGAAGGTGTATGGCGCCAGCGATCCGGGGCCCGCACGTGTCGTGGCGACTTCGTGGTGGATCGGAGGCCGCAATGACGACGCACCAGGACGAGCCGGCATACGGAGACACGACGGGCGTCCACGAGCTCTCGCACGAAGAGGAGTGGCTGCAGCGTCAGACCGACGAAGGCGCACAGGAGCTGCGATCCACTCGCCGTGAGCTCGTGCTGACCGGTGGTCAGTGGCCCGACGGCGGATCCGAGGGCGACACGATGATCATCAACCTGGGCCCGCAACATCCGTCGACACACGGTGTGTTGCGCTTGATGATGGAGGTCGACGGAGAGACGGTGCTTCAGGTGAAGCCGGTGATCGGATATCTGCACACCGGTATGGAGAAGACCGGCGAAGAGCTCACCTACGTCCAGGGTTCCACCAACGTCACGCGGATGGATTACGTGTCCCCGTTGGGGAACGAGCTCGTGTTCTCACTCGCGGTCGAACGTCTTCTCGACGTCGAAGTTCCGCCCCGCGCGACGTGGATCCGAATGATGATGATCGAGCTCGACAGAATGGCGTCACACCTCTTGTGGCAAGCGACCAACGGCTTGGACCTCGCCGCGTTGTCGATGATGCTGTACGGCTGGCGCGAGCGGGAGGAGACGCTTCGGTTCATGGAGACCGTCACCGGCCTCCGCATGAACCACAACTTCATCCGGCCCGGCGGCGTCGCGGCCGACGTTCCCGATGGCTGGCAAGGGCACGTGCTCGAGTTGTGCGACCTCGTCGAGTCGGGCGTGCGCGAGTACGACGAGTTCCTGAGCCAGAACCCCATCTGGCATGAACGCCTGGTCGGTGTCGGCACTCTTACCAACGAGCAGGCGGTGGCTCTGGGCGCCACCGGCCCGATCCTTCGCTCCACCGGGATGGCTTGGGACCTGCGCAAGGCTCAGCCCTACCTGGCGTACGACGAAGTCGACTTCGATGTGATCTTCACCACCAACGGCGACTGCTATGACCGGTACCGGATCCGTCTCGCCGAGATTCTCGAGTCGATCAGGATCGTGCGGCAATGCGTCGAGCGCATGCCGCCGGGCGACTACAGGGTCCAGGACCGCAAGGTCACACCACCGCCGCGTGCACGGATCGACGAGTCGATGGAGGCGTTGATCCACCACTTCCTTCTGTTCACACAGGGCTTCAAGGTGCCCGCAGGCGAGACCTATGTTGCGGTGGAGTCACCGAGAGGGGAGATCGGCTGCTACCTCGTCGCAGACGGAACCGGCCGGCCGTGTCGAATTCACGTTCGCGCTCCGTCGTTCTACAACCTGCAGTGCGCGCCACCGATGGCCGTCGATTCGCTCGTCGCAGACACGATCGCGATCGTCTCGAGCATCGATCCGATCCTCGGAGAAGTCGACCGCTAAGGCTCTTGCGGCGTTGGGATCGACGACACGGCGCGAAGATGTCGACGCAGCGAGGCGCTCGCTCGATCGGCCAAGACTGTCAACCCCGACGAGGAAGCAACGATCAAGAAGCTGCGCGACCTCTTCGGCGTCAACGCGCCCTGAGCACGGCTCGAGAACGTCGTTCCTCGACGTCGGGCGCCGCCGCTGTCACTGCGACAGTGACACTTCGCCTGAGTCGTCGCGAGCTCCTCCTGAATCGTGGACGCGAGTGTGAGCGCCCAGCGGGAGCAGCTCATCGATTCGCTGGTTGAGCCGTTGTTGGTCCACCACGTGCACGTAGGCGTCGCGGGCACGAGATGACGGCCGCCATGACAAGCCGCCCTGCGCGTTGATGACGGCTGAGCCACCCTGACCCAACTCCGTGAACACGCCCGGGCGATCGCCGATTGCGTACAACAGCGTCGGGGCATCCCAGTTGCCGTCCCCGGGTGGTCCGCAGCCGAAGAGCGCTTCGTAGACGATTCGCATCGGATGCTCCGGAGGTGCGGTCGCGCACAGCATCCCGCCCACCTTGGTCTGAATCCCGGCGAACCCGTCGACCCAGGCGATCGGCGTGGGCCAGTCGCCCTGCACCACCGAGCTCGCCGCGGCGAGGTCGATCTTCTGGTTCGTGAACGGTGGCCCGCCACCCGGGAAGAGCCCGTCCATGATCACGAGGCGTTTCACCTTCTTCGCGATCAGTGACCGTCCGGAACGCGCGCTGTCATGCCCGGCCTTCGAATTCAGCAAGCCGGCGAGGTTGGTGTAGCCGCCGATCGACACGATGGTGACACTGTGATCCGGCTGTCGCGCCAGCAGGCGAAGGTAGAGCGACACCGCTTCGGGTACGCCGTCGCTGCTGCGGATGGAATGCGGAAGCCGCCGGGCGAGCACATCGCTGTAGCCGTGTGGCGCAGTGTTCGCATCGCTGTCCGCCACAGCACCCACCGGAATCTTCCCGTGGCCGTACGCGGTGTTGATCGCGTCGATGGCCGCGACGGCCACCGGGTTCCGGATGTCCGACATGACACCGAGGACTCGAACCTTGCCACGCTGTTGCAAGACGTTGGCGAGCCCCAACGCGCTCGCGTCGTCCCACCACAACGACAGGTCGGTGTCGATGATCACGCGCGGCGCTGCGTCGGTGTCGCGGCTCCGCAAATCCCGCGCGAGCGACGCGCCCGATGCGGAGGCCGGTACCACGACGGCGGCGATCAGGACTGCGATGACGGTGGCGATGCGAGGCACGACCGGCCACATCGCCGACCTCTGCCTGCTCGCGGCGAAGCTGCGCATCCCGCACATCATTCGTGGCACGAATACCGAGCGCAAGCCCGTTCACGAGCCACCGCGAACGCATGCGGCCGCGCTTCTACCCTGCGATTGCGACGCCTCTCACGATGTCCCATCCTGACCAGTACGAGGCGTTGGGCGGCGGCGCGGGCACGGCACTGCCCGAACCGATGTCGAAGCCGTGCAGGCCACCCCAGCCGTCGACGGTGTACCCACCGGGTTCGTAGAGAGGAAGGGCAATCACGGAGTCAGGCTTGCTGATCGGTCGTGGAAACGTCGCTCGCCGGGACCGAACCGGAGAGACCGGGCCACGGTCCCGGTCTCTCCTCGATCGCATGTACCGGGCAGGTCGAGCGAGGCGAGGGGTCCGCGACGAGGAACTCGACGGGCCGGGAAGCACCTGCCGTCTTCGCCCGGTTTATGGCCAGTGCCTCCTCGGACGCGTCGAGCACCGTGAGACGGGTCGCGTAGCGCGCGCATGCCCCATTGGCGGAAGCTCAAGACGCGTTCACCCGGCCGATACGTCGGGGGCCGCCGTTTCGACACGATGCCTTCGACGACGCTCAGGCGGTCACCGGTCGCTCGCTGTCGACGTAGGCGAAGAGCTCCCATTCGCCCGGCAGGCCCTTGAGCACGTGCGTCCCGGCGTTTCGGAAGGCGAGGCCCGAACTGCCTACGAGCGCGCGCGTCGCGGCGGAGACCAGAATCTCGTCCGCCGCCGCCTCGCTCAGGATCCGTGCCGCTTCGTGGACCGCGACGCCGCGCACGTCGGTGCCCACGAGCTCCACCTCCCCGACATGGACGGCAGCGCGGACCTGCAGGCCTTCATGCGCTGCTGCGCGCCGGATTCCTGCGGCGCAGCGAAGTGCCGCTGCCGGTCCGTCGAACGTGGCAAGCAGCCCGTCGCCGGTCGTGGTGACCTCGCGTCCGCGGTGCCGTTCGAGCGCCGCCCGGGCCGCCTCGTAGTGGTTCGAGAGGAGATCTCGCCACACCGGGTCCCCGAGCCGCTTCGCCATCACTGTCGAGTCGACGAGATCGGTGAACATCAGCGTGGCGAGCGTTCGGTGGTACGTGCCGGCAAGCCGGAAGCCCGCGAAGGTGCGTAGACCCGACCACTCGATCTGGATGCACGGTTCGTCACCCAGCGTGTAACCATCGTGACCTGGCGGGATCTCGAACGCGTCGTCCGGACCGAACTGGAGCTTGGTCCCGTCGCGCATCACGACCTCGAACCGGCCCGAAAGTACGACGCCCATATGTCGTGCTTCGCACCAGTCACCACCGACGTGCGGACGCACATGCGTGAACCACCGCCACCCGGGCTGCAACACAATCCGGCCGACGGTCACATCGCCCAGGTCGACCTGCTGGACCTTGATCCCCGGGAACTCGAGCGTCTCGTCAGGGCTCGTCAGGTTCTTGGCTCGAGCCTCAGCCATGAACGCATCCTCATGCACCGCCGAGCTCATGGTCAACCGTCTCCGAGCAACGCCTGCGACGAGTTGACGCGCTCTCGCGGAGGGCCGCCTTCCGAGGCGGTTCCCGGGGCGACCGATTCAACAGGTGCCGTACCGGTTGGGATGAGGGCCGGGAGTCCCGTCCAGAGCCCCCACGCACTCGGGGACTACCGCGCGAGTTCGCCGGGAACACGCCGAAGCGCGCGTCCGTGCGCGAAATCACCCTGTTGGCGCGCGATACGGGATGGCGCACGGTATGAATTCCATGGGAATCCCGTGCGCAGTGCTCACCCGCGCGTAGACGACTGCACGCGTAATTGAGTCGGTCGGTTTTCCAACGCCCTTCAAGCGCCGAAGTATTGGACCATCACGCGATGGGAAGTGCGTGTCATACGTCCTGTGATCCGAGGCATCACCGGGGATGCTTTGGGCCGGTCGAGGACGCAATCCCGCGCCGGGCCGTCATCGCCGGACGCCCGGCGCGTCGCTGTGGTTGTCGTTGTCGTCAGCCAGTCGTTCGGCCGTGCCTCGGAAGGTGGAGAGCGGAACGCGGCCGTACCATGTCTGGGTGAAGCCGCTGCGAGAGTCGCCCCAGCCAACGTGCACGTACGCGTGGTCGGCGAGGATGAACGAGAAGTCGTCTCCTTGCCCATTGGATCCCGGCGGGTAGGCGCCAGTCGCGCTGCTGACTCGAACGGGTGGGCCGAAGACTGGGCCGCGTCTCCCGAGGTCGCGGCCCACCGCGGCCCACACGTCGTAGGGCGCGGTCGCGGGCGGACCGCCGTGTGCGGTGCGCCAAACGAGCGCGAGCTGGCCGGACGGGCCGAACGTGATCCACTGCTTGAAGCGCTGGTTCGGGGGTTGCTCGCCGACGAGCGCCGGTCCGCGCCACGTCGTGCCCGCGTCGTACGTCGTGTAGACCTGGTTCTCGGTTCCGGTCGCGTCGAAGATCGCCAACGCGAAATGGCCGCGCCGGTTCGGATCTGCCGTGATGAACGGGCGCGGGACGCTGGCGGGGTTCACGATCGGGACCACATGACGCGTAAACGACGCGCCGTAGTTCGTGCTCGTCTCGAAGATCACGCACGGGCACGTTGCGTGGGGCGCGGCCGCGGCCGTGTAGGCGACCGCGAGGACGCCGTGCGCGGCCGCAATCGTGCCGCTCGGGTTCCCTCCCGAGGGATAGTCGGGTGAGTCGACCGCGTAGATCGTCCCGAAGGAACGTCCGCCATCCGTCGACGCCGTCAGGAACCGCTCGTGGTCGACGATGTTGGCGCCCGACGCGTACACGACGTTCGTCGACTGGTCGACCTTGACCCACGGCCGGTCGAACGTGGCCACCGGTGTGCCCGATCCTGGCGCGAACTCCGACACCCGGTGTGCAAACACGTTGCGCTCAGAAGGCCTCACGTCGATCGCTACGTTGCTCTCGATGATGGCGCGCTCGCCCACGCGTTGCACGTCGACGCGTCGTTGTCCTTCGACGCACTGCGGGACGGGCCGCTCGACAGACGTCTCCGGCGCGATCAAGCGGCACAAGGCAAAGACCGGGGCAGGGCCAAGCCATCGCGCTCACCGCTTCGGCGGTGGGCCGGAGACCGGTCCTCCCCCGGTACTTCGACGGTACGCCTGAGGCAACGACTGGAGCGCGCGCTCACCCGGTCGAAGGGTTCAAGAGCGGCGTGGCCGCTCCTCGCGGTGATGCCCGGCGCTGAGTCGCGCGAGCGACTGGCGATTGATGTTCTTACCGTCGGCGACGGCGAGCGTGCAGTTGGTGAGTGCGCGCACCGTCGACGTTCGTCGTCCGCCTTCAAGGATGGCGCGCTCTCCGAGGACGGCGCCCGGGCCCGCTTCGGCGACCGTCGTAGCGTCCACATCGATCGCGACGAGACCGTCGAGTACGAGCACGAGCTTGGTGCCGGGTTCCCCTTGGCTCATGATCACTTCGCCTCGACGGACCCTGGTGACGTGTGGCTTCCTGCCGCCGCGCATGATCTTGGTCGAGAGATAACGCTCGAGCCCGGTCTCGGGTTCGGTTACCAGCGCGGGGGCATCCTCGTCGCCCCACGGAGAGTGCGTCGGGGTGGCATGTCGGTACCAGGTCTCGAAGTCGATGAACCCGCTCTTTGCGACAAGGACGCCATCGGCGTCATAGAGCCAGTGCCGTGGAAACGAACTCGCGCCGACGAGTTGATGTTCGACACGACCGTCGACGTGGAGGACGAGCGCGAGGGTCGTCCAAGCGATCGGGGCCTCGATCTTGAAGACGGGTGGCCCGTCGACGCGTCGCGGGGCCGGCGCGCCGGTACGTCCGCCGGTGGTCTGCCCGAAGCGAACCCAGCCATCTCCGTGTTCGGGTTGGGGCCGCAACTCGGGATAGGCCGTCGCCGGTACGGTGAGATCGAGGGCTGCGACGTGCAGCGTTGTGGCGCCGATGTGGCCGCCGCCGGTGTAGCCGGCGTCGACGATGGCGTCGCCGGCAACTTCGATCCAGGCACGCAGTTCGTTCGCGAACCGGAAGCGGCCTGCGCTCGCCAACGCGCCGAGGTCGCCGAGCACCGCGGGAGGCGGATCGTCGTAGTGGGTGACGCCGAACTCGAATGGCAGCCGCGGGAGACCGGTGATGGCTTCGGAGGGGATCCATGACACCGAGGTGACGCTGGATTCGATACGCACGGGCTCAGTCCGGGGGCTGTTCGACAGTGGTTGCCGACCGCCCGTCGGCTGTCAGATCGATGTGGAGACCGGTGAGCACGTACGCCTGCACGGGCTCCGCTTTACCCTTCACTGTGAGCGGCACCAGTGGTTGCGCGACCGCGACCTCACGGATAGCGGCATACGTGGTGGGGCCAATCACGATCTGGCCGGCCTGCGCGCTCGTCTGCAGGCGTGCGGCCAGGTTGGTTGTGTCACCGATCGCGGTGAAGTTGCGCATCTCGTCCGCGCCGATGTTGCCCACGAGCGCCGGGCCGGAGTTCAGACCCACACGGAAGCGCGGCCAGCTCGGATTTGTGGCAGCCACGTTCTCGATGCCTTGCTGCATCTCGAGCGCGGCGCGCGCGGC
>CAZJSY010000032.1:0-27314 GCA_964548555.1 uncultured Burkholderiales bacterium | reverse complement strand
CTGAGCTCTGTGTCGGACACGGTCGCTGCTACGCGCTCGCTCCCGAGGTGTTCGATGCCGACGACGAGGGGCACTGCGTGATCCGGCACGAGGTCGTCGACGGCGACCTCGAGGTGCAGGCAAGGGCGGGCGCGCAGAACTGTCCCGAGTCGGCGATCACGGTCGACGAGTGAGGTTCGCGTCGAGCCGGACGCTCACCGCCGGCGACGCGAGGGCGTGAGGTCCGGGGTCGACCATCCGGCGTCGGGTGCGGCGACGTCGGTACCGGGTTCGACGAGCTCGTCGATGCGGTCGAGCGTCGTGTCATCGAGCTCGACGTCCTGCCCCGCGAGGAGGTCGTCGAGCTGCTCCGGTGTGCGCGGGCCGATGATCGCGGAGGTCACGGCCGGGTGCTCCAGCACCCAGGCCTGCGCGAGATGTGTGAGTGAGAGCCCGGCGTCGGCCGCGACCTTCTCGAGGGCATCGACGAGGTCGAACTTCCGCTGCACGTCGGCGCGCTCGAAGTCGTAGCGATCCGGCACGCGGCCTCGCGCGGCCCGCGACCCCGCCGGGGGCTGCACGCCGCGTTGGTACTTGCCGGTGAGCCAGCCACCGTTGAGGGGACCCCAGACGATCACGCCCATCCCGTAGCGGCGACACGTCGGCAGCACGGCACGCTCGATGCCGCGGGCGAAGATCGAGTACGGCGGCTGCTCGCACATGAAGCGCTCGCGACCGCGTCGTTCCGCGACCCATTGCGCTTCGACGATCAGTTCTGCAGGGAACGTCGACGACCCGACGGCGCGCACCTTGCCCTGGTGGACCAGATCGCTGAGCGCGCCGAGCGTCTCGTCCACATCCGTCGTGAAATCGGGACGGTGGATCTGGTACAGGTCGATCCAGTCGGTGCGGAGACGCCGCAGACTGTTCTCGACCTCACGAGTGATCCAGCGCCGGGAGTTGCCGCGTTGGTTGGGATCGCCGCTCATCGGCGCGTGCACCTTCGTGGCGAGGATCACGTCGTCGCGCCGGCCGTCGAGCGCACGACCGACGATCTCCTCCGACTCACCCGTCGAATACACGTCGGCCGTGTCGACGAAGTTGATCCCGGCGTCCAGCGCGGTGTGGATCATTCGGGTGCATTCGTCGTGATCGCCGTTGCCCCAACTGCCGAACATCATCGCCCCGAGGCATTGCGTGCTGACGGTCATTCCGGTGCGACCCAGGGTGCGGTACTGCATGAGGCCTCCCCGACGGTGACGACGAATGGTACGCCAGGCGTCATGCGGGCAAATCAACGCCCGCGTACTCGACAAAAGCGCACACGGGGACCCAGGATGTCGTACCGACGGCGCCGGCAGCGGGGGGGACGGGAATGCGTTGGAGGGCAAGGGTCATCGCGGCGTGCGCAGCGCTCACGCTGATAGCGACCCTCATGACCGGGACTGCGCGGGCGGAGGACCGTGACGGTGGCGCCGGGCGGCGTCGGGGCCTCACCAAGCTGCAGCACATCGTCGTGTTGATGCAGGAGAACCGCTCCTTCGACTCGTACTTCGGACAACTGCACGATCAGGGTCAGCCCGCGACCGCAGAGATGCCCGAGACGGGAAACCCGGACCCCACGAACCCGGACGGGCCGCCGATCCGACCGTTCCACCAGCCGAGCACGTGCATCTCGAGCGACGTGAACCACGGCTGGACCGGAACGCACCTCGAGATCAACGGCGGCGAGATGGACGGGTTCACGGTGCAGAACGTCGCAACCGAAGACCCGAAGGGCCGTCGGTCCATGGGCTACTACGACCAACGCGATCTGCCCTACTACTACGCGCTCGCCCGCACGTTCGGAATCGGTGACCGCTACTTCGCGTCGGTGCCCGGCCCGACGTACCCGAACCGCTTCTACCTCTCCGCGGGTACGTCGTTCGGCCACATCGAGAACGACCTTCCACCTGCAGGCGGCTGGACGCAGCCGACGATCTTCGGCCGGCTGCAGGCTGCCGGCATCACGTGGAAGATCTACGCCTCACAATTCCCGACACCGTCGTTCTTCGCCGACGTGCGAGCGCACCCCGAGAATCTGAAGTCGATCTCCGACTACTACGCGGACGCGAAGGCTGGGAAGCTCCCGCAGGTTGCGTTCGTCGAGCCGACGTACATCGGTCTGGTCACGGTCGAGAGTGACGAGCACCCGCCGGCCAACATCCAGGTCGGCCAACAGTTCACCTCGAACGTCGTGAACGCGCTGATGGCGAGCCCGAACTGGTCGTCGTCCGCCTTCTTGCTGACATACGACGAGCACGGCGGGTTCTACGACCACGTCGCGCCGCCCCGCGCACCGAAGCCCGACAACATCGCACCGATGCTCAAGCCGGGTGACGTGAACGTCCCGTTCGACCGGTATGGCGTGCGCGTACCCTTCGTCGTCGTGTCTCCGTTCGCGAAGCCGCATTTCGTGTCGCACCGGGTGGCCGATCACACGTCGATCCTGAAGCTCATCGAGCTGCGCTTCGGCGTGAAGCCGCTCACCGAACGGGACGAGCATGCCAACGGGCTCCTGGAGTACTTCGACTTCGCGCATCCGGGCTTCACGAAGGCACCGCACCTTCCCACGCCCGCAATCGACCCGGCGAAGGCGGCGCGTTGCGCGGCCGACCACCCCGGACTCCTCGGGCTCTGAGACGGGCGCCGAGCGGACCGCGCGACGCGAAAGGACACCGATGAAGGCCCTTCTCTACGGGGTGAGGCCCGAGCCCCAGCCGGATCCCGGCGTCGACAACCACCTGCTGCGCGCGCTCGCCAGCACGCCCATGCGCCTCGTCGACATGGACGACCCGGGATTCCTGTTGCCCGACTGGGTGGTCACCGCGCCCCGCCTCACCGGCATCTGCGGCTCCGACAGCAAGCAGGTCTTCATGGACTGGGGTGAGGTCCGCACACCGGACAACCCGATGAAGGGCTTCTTCTCGCTCCCCCAGGTGCTGGGTCACGAGGTCGTGGCCGACGTCGTCGCGCTCGGTCCGGAAGCCGAGGGCCTCGAGGTCGGCGATCGCGTGGTGTTGAACCCATGGTTGTCGTGCGCCCCACGCGGCGTTCGTCCTGTGTGCGCTTCGTGTGAGCGAGGAGATCTGAGCCTGTGCTCGAGCTTCGGTACCGGCCCGATCGCGCCGGGGATCCACACCGGGACGTCGCGCGACGCGAGCGGCGGCTACGCCGAACTCATGCCCGCGCACGACAGCATGCTCTACAAGGTGCCCGACGCGGTTCCCGACGAACTCGCCGTGTTCGCCGATCCGTTCGCGGTGATGTTGCACGCGATCACGAGACACCCGCCGGCAAAGGGTGGGAAGGCCATGGTGTACGGCGCCGGCGCGCTCGGCACGTGCGCAACCGCGATCCTCGCCGCCTTGTATCCCGACGTCGAGGTGCTGGTGGTCGCGCGCTTCGACGCGCAGGCCGAGATGGCACGAAAGCTCGGCGCGACGGTCATCGCGCACGAACCGCCGTTGCAGGTGGTCGAGCAGGCGGCGGCATGGTCGGGCGGCGTGCTGCAGCCGAGCGACGGGCTGCCGATGGCATACCCCGGCGGAATCGACGTTGTGTACGACACCATCGGAAAGAAGGAGACCTTCGAGATCGACGTGCGGGTGTTACGCGCTCGCGGAACGCTCGTGAAGGCAGGCGTCCACGGCCCCACGATGTGGGAGGACACGCCGCTGTACTTCAAGGAGATCTCGATGGTCGGATCGAACGCGTTCGGCGTCGAGGAGGTGGACGGTGTTCGCCGGCACGGGATCGAGCACTACCTGGATCTTGTTGCCGACGGTCGGGTCGACCTCACCGGAATGCTGACGCACACGTTCCGACTGGATGACTGGCGAGCCGCGTTCGGCGCCCTCGCGACCCAGGACACATCGCGTGCGATCAAGGTGGCGTTCGCCTTCCGAACCTAGGACGAACCCAACGCCGGCAACGAAAGCTCGAACCACACCGACTTGCCACCGTCGGCCGCCTCGGTGCCCCAGTCGTCGGCGAGCGCGGCAACGATCAGCACACCCCGACCTCCCGTGCCGGTGCTGCCGAATGTTCCGACGCGTGGGTTCACGGGACTGTCGTCGCTCACCGCCACTCGCACACGCTGCGAATCGATCTCGCAGCAGACCTCGACTTGACTCGACGCGTGCATCACCGAGTTCGTCACGAGCTCGCTGATGAGCAGCGCGGCGACGTCGTCGACGTGATCGACGCCGCGCCGGTGGAGTAGTTCGACGACATCGCGACGAGCCCGGCGGGGCGCATCGGGCGACGGCGGGAACTGCAGAACCGACACGGAGCTCATGGGCACACCCGGGAGACGGCCGTTGCGCAGCGCGTACCCGAACGCGCCGACCCGTGAACGTCGAGGGCGAGACAGTGCCCGTTGCCCGCGGCGCGGCCGTGCCGGACGTCTCGGCTCGGCGCCGGCCGGCGGTGACACCATCTGATGTCACATTCTTTGGCGCCAGGACGGGTAGGAGCGACCCGTGACGATCGACGAGTTGGCCCGACGGGCGGGCGAGACCACCCGCAACGTGCGCGCCTACCAGTCACGCGGGCTGCTGCCCCACCCGCTGGTCGTCGGGCGCGTCGGCCACTACGACGAGGGCCATCTCCGGCGGCTCGGCGCGGTACAACGCCTCCGGGACCGCGGCTTCTCGCTCACGGCCGTCGCCGTGCTGATCGACGCGCACGACCGCGGGATCAGCCTCTCCGACGTGATCGAACCGGCCCCCCGGCCCGGAGACGTCGTCGAGATGTTCGACGCGGCGGGCGTTCCGCCGGCACTGCGCCTCGCGCTCGTCCCGGATCCGCTTCGTCGCCTCGCCGGCTGACCGGTCCCAGGCACCGAAATCGAAACGACCGCGCCGGGACACGGCGGCTCCGTCGCCGTCTCCCGGCGAACCGGCAGCCTTTGCATCAGTCGCCGCTTCGCGTGATACCCGCCTCCCTGAGCACGGCAGCGGGGACACCGATCTCGCGCCACGAGGCGTAGGAAATCCCCTTCGACCTTCCGTACGCGCGCGCGACCTTCACGAACGCCCGGCGTACGCGCTCTTCCTCGCGGGGATCTTCCTCTGCGTCTGCAGCAGCCTCCAGATCGTGGCGCAACTGGATCAGCTGCAGTCGCTGCAGCACGGAATCGGTCTCGGCGATCTGCTCGTCGATCTCGGCCATTCGTTCGGGTGACGTGTCACGCTTTCGGCCCCGGCGGGGTGTTCGGAGCTCGAGCCACTCCAAATACGAGCGAACGGCCCGACCTTGCTCCCTACCCGTGGCGAGTGCCTTTTTGTGCGCGTCGGACATGCTTTGTTTCTTCGGTGGCAACGCTGCTCCTCGACGTTGCGACTGGGGGGTGTCTTGCTCAGGCAACGATCGCGCGCATCCAGCCGCTGCGACAGGGCGACCCTCGGCAGCGGTCGGAGCAATCGCTCGAGGCGGTCAGCGCAGTTGCTTGAGCGGCGCTGCCGTAAGCCCTGAGCTACGCAAACGGCTCTCGAACTGCACGAGACTTCGGCGGAATTCACTGGGATCCGACCGGCGCCCGTCGAGCAAATAGACCTTCGCCGGACGGAGTTGTTCGGGCATTCTCCCCGGACGGATCACGGCGTCCGGCAATACCAGCCGCTCACGCCGACGGCGGCTCCACATCTGATCGAAGGCGTCGAACCGCCGACCCGGAGCGAAATCGACGACTCGAAAACCGGAATGGCGATGAATGATCTCGCCCGCCTTCGCCACATCGGCTTGTGCCCGCTCCCAGCGGAGGCTGTTGCTATGGCCCCAACCGCCATTCGCGATCTCGACGCCCTGCGAGGCCAGCCGGGCGAGCTGCGGGCCGGCGAGGGCCGCAGTGCGAGCGTCGACGACCACCGTGACGCCGCCCGATGCCAGCAGGTCGGTGAAAGCCGGATCCGCCAGATCGGCGGCGCTCAACCGGACGCCCACGAACGCACGGTCGCCCGCCGCATGCGGCGCTCGCGCGACCCCGACGCCGAGGGCGGCAACGGCCTGGGCGCCGAGTGTGAGCGAGCCGTACAGCACCATCAACACGGCCGCGCTCAGCGCAGGAAGCCGCCGGCGCAGGGGAATCCTGAAGGGGCGCACGCCCGCGGGCAATGGTTGCTCGTCCGCGAGGTCGAGGACCTCGGTGGCTGCGTCGCCCGCGAAGAGTGCGCGGCCCGCAGCCACGAGCTCGTCGCGAGCGGGCCCGGGCGTGCTGAGCTCTTCGAGCGCCTCGTACAGCTCCTCGACGTCTTGGGCGTAGCGGTTCACGCCCGCCGTCGACATGGTCCGTGCGTTGTCGCGACCGTGACCCGGAATGGGCGCGAAGGTCACGACGGGAAGCCCCGAAGCGAAGGCTTCCATGCACGTGAGACCGCCCGCGTTCTCCACGAGCACGTCGGCGGCCGCCATCAAGGCAGGCATCTCGGAGGTCCAACCGATAATGGTGCCGAGCCCGCGTTCCTCCAGCTCCATCTTGAGGTTGTCGTCGCGTCCGCACACGGTGATCGGATGGAACCGCCCCGAGCTCGCGATGACCTCGACCGTCGGTGTGACGTCTCCGACTCCCCAAGACCCCGCCACGACCAGCACCGCGCGTGCGTCGGATGCAATGCCCAGCGCGCGTCGAGCCTCGGCCCGATCGGGTCGAGCGGTACGGAACCGTTCTCCGACCAACGGCCCGGGAGCCGAGGCCCGTCCACCGCTGCGTTCCCTCGCCGCCCGCGCGGCGACAGGGCTCACCGCCATGTTGAGGTCGATCGACGGATGCACCCAGAGCGGGTGGACGGCAAAGTCGGTCAGATATGTGGCGACCGGTACGCGTAGCCAGCCCTTCTTGCGCATCCGACCCAGGACGAGCGACGACAGGGAGTACGTGCTCACGACCACATCGGGATCGATCTCGCGCACCGCTCGCTGGAACGCGCGCCGGGTCAGGAAGGAATCCAACGCCACGAGCGGGCCGTACATGAAAGGCAGGACATACCAGAGGCGGTACAGCGCCTCGTACGACCACGGCGCGAAATGAAGCTGGAGTTGGTACGTCCAGCGGATGAATCGACCCAAGCCCAAGGGCGGCATGTCCAGGAAATCGACGATCCGCGTCTTGTGACCACGTTGTTCGAGCCTGCGCGCCAACTCGCGCGCCGCCCCGTCGTGTCCGGCCCCCATCGAGGCCGACACGATGAGCACACGACGCGATCCCGCCGGCTCGAGCGCCGGATCCGTTCGCTCTTCGTCGATGGCAGTCATGGGATTTCGAGGAGGTCGTGCCCGTCGACGCCGCCCGTAGACGAGCGTCGTACCAATTCCTCCGGGCGCCCGTTCGTGCCCCCACCTCGGGCGACCGTACCGACATCAAATCGTCCGCTCCGTGAGAACAACATGAAGATGCTGGAAAGCGGCTGTGACGGCTTCAGGAAGACTCTGCCAAGAGAGCGCGCAGCAAATGCGCTGAAAACGGGCTGTACAGTCACCCGCGCAGCTCACCAGGACGCCTGATCGACCGCGGCCAGGAGCACACTGTGGAACCCGATCGGCCGGGACGCCGGCGCCCTCGAACCAGGACTGCGATCATCCTTGCCGCGATCTTGGCGACAGTGGCCGCGTCCGCATGCTCGTCGGGCAGCTCGCACTCGTCGAAGCCGGGGCCTGCCTCCTCGCCTACCACTGGCGGCAGTACCGGCGGGTCGCCTGCCACCGCGGGCACCCTCCCGGGCACGGCACCGGCGCGCACCGCCCCGGTGTTCGCGCACTACTACCTCTGGTGGTCGGACGCCCATTGGAAGTCGCGTCTCGGCCCCTCGTACCCCTATACCCAGGTGCCTCCGCCTCTGCCCGCAACGCTCGACAGCGACGGGTGCAACGCATCACCCAGCTATCAGGGCGCGCAGCTCGTCGACGTTCCCGCGTCGCCTCTCGGTCTCTACAACCAGGACGATCCCGCGACCGTGAACACGCATGTCGAGGAGGCCGCGAGCGCGGGTATCGACGGCTTCGTCGTGTCGTGGTCGGGGACGGGCACGCCGAACCAGACCCCGGCGAGCCGCGACTTCAGTCATCGCCTCGATCTGCTCGTCTCGGCCGTCAACGCGTACAACGCGCGGGGAACGCGCCACTTCGGCCTGATGCTCGGCTACGAGGCGTTGGACAACGCACGCAACCCTCGCCCGCTGCCCAACATTCGCAACGACCTCGACTACTTCACGCAGCACTATGGGACCAACGCCGCGTTCCAGGTTCCGCAATACGGCAGCAAGCCCGTCGCCATGATCCTCGACTCCCGACGCATTCCGGCGAACGATCTGCGTCGCCTGCTGCAGCCGTACCGCTCCGCCTTGACACTCATCGGCGACGAGCATGGCCTGTCGGAGTGGCAGCGCGGCGTCGCCGACGTCTTCGACGGCGACGGCTGGTACTGGTCGGCCGAGAATCCCTACACCAACTCGCACGCGGCGACCACCCTTACCAAGCTCTCGACGCTCCTGCACGATCAGCACAAGATCTGGTTCGCGCCGTTGAGCCCCGGCTACAACAAGTCGAACTTCGGCGTGGGGGGCACATGCGTGCCGCGTCACGGCACCTCGACTCTCCAGACGATCTTCCAGACGAACGTGAAGTCCCATCCCGACGGCTGGATGCTGATCTCGTGGAACGAGTTCTTCGAAAACACGTACGTAGAGCCCAGCGTGCGATTCGGCAACACCTATCTCGCCGCGATCCGCTCGTTACGCACCTGACTGCCTGATCTCAGCTCAGCGGTGGCCGCGTCGACACGTCCACGCGGTTGACGGCAGCTCGCTCCAGGCGCAAGCTCGGCGAAGCGGGCGGGAGGGCCTCGGTGCGCAACGGCACGAGCCAGCGTTCCTCGACGAACGCATCATCGGTGCATGGACGCGTTCTCGCTATGCGCCTCCGAACTCCCGTCGTGGTCGGCCTGGCGATGGTGATGCTGGCCGCGCTCGCGGCACCGGCGTCGGGGCGCACTCCTCCCGCGACGCGGGCGACCACCTGCGATCCACTCGACACTGCCGCGTGTCTGTTGCCGTTCCCGAACGATTTCTTCACGGTCGCCGACCCGACGAGCGAGACAGGCCGGCGCGTTCATCTCTCGCCGGAAGCCATGCCGCGCAACGTGTCGGGCATCCCCGTCGATCCGACGGAGTGGAACCGCAACGACGGCTTCAGCCCGGGCTCGGCGATCCTGACGCGGGTACCGCGGATCGACCTCACGCGTACCGGCGCCGCACCGATCACCGACGTCGGCCGCTCATTGCGGCGCGACGCCCCGATCGTCCTCATCGACACGCGGACGCTGGAACGACGGCCGTACTGGGCCGAGCTGGATGCACATACAACGGATCCGCATCGCCAGACCCTCATCGTGCGCCCCGCGGTCAACTTCCGCGACGGTACGCGCTACATCGTCGCGCTCCGCCGGCTTCGTGATGCGGCTGGACGGGTGATACCGGCGGCCCGAGCCTTCAAACGAATGCTCCACGGCGACGATCGTTCAGATCGTGCTGCGCACATTCGCAGCGTCGTCGCGACAGCGGCGCGGGCCGGCATCGACACCGAAAACCTCTACCTGGCATGGGACTTCACCGTCGCCAGCACACAGAACCTCACGGGACGGCTCGTGCACATCCGCGACGACGCCTTCGGAACGCTCGGAAACGCATCTCCCCGGTTCACCGTGACGAGCGTCGACGAGCTCGACCCGGCGCAGAACCCCCGCATCGCACGACACATCACCGGGACGTTCGAGGTGCCGAGCTATCTCGACCAGATGGGTGGGCCGGCCGGGTCACGGTTCCACTACCCCAGTCCGGCGAGCACTCTCCCGACGCGCATACCCGGCAACGTGCAGATCGCTCCCTTCACATGCGACATCCCACGCTCGGCCACGCCGTCGACGCCGGCCCGGCCATCGTTGTACGGGCACGGACTGTTCAACGACGACAGCGAGCTGTTCGTGCTCAACGTCGAAGCGATGGCGAGCGAGCACAACTTCGTGTTCTGCGGTACGGAGTGGCTCGGCCTGACCGACCGCACGTCCGACCTCGCTGCCGGAGCAAAGGTCTTCGCGGATGCGTCGCACTTCCCCGAGCTGGCGGATCGCCTGCAGCAGGCTGTGCTCGACACGCTGTTCCTGGGGCGCCTGCTGATACGGCACGACGGCTTCGCCGCGCACGCGGCATTCCAACTGCGCGGTCGCCCGGTTCTCGACACGTCGGCGCCCCTGAGCTACGACGGCAACAGCCTCGGCGGGATCATGGGAGGGGTCCTCACGACGGTGTCGCAAGACGTGCACCGCGCGGTGCTCGGCGTCGCCGCCATGAACTTCTCCACCTTGCTCGATCGAAGTGTGTCGTTCCCCCGTTCGTTGCTCGAGTCGGGCTATCCCGATCCGCTCGACCAACAGCTCTTCTACGCGTTGGTGCAGATGCTGTGGGATCGCGCCGATCCCGACGGATACGCCAACCACCTCACGGAGCACCCGTTGCCGCGGACACCGGAGCATCGGGTCCTGATCCACATCGCCTTCGGCGACCAGCAGGTCGCGAACGCTGCGTCGGACGTGGAAGCGCGCACGATCGGTGCCGCGGTGCATCGGCCCGTGCTGGCCTCCGGACGTTCGCCCGACGTTGTGCCCGAGTGGGGCATCCCGAGTATCGGGGAGTCTCCGTTCGCCGGGTCCGCAATGGTGATGTGGGACAGCGGCAGTCCGCCCTCGCCGCTCACCAACACGATGGCTGTAAGTGGCCTCGATCCGCACGAAGACCCGCGGAACTCGCCGCGCGCGCGGCTTCAGAAAGCCGTCTTCCTGAAGAGCGGGACGGTGGTCGACGTCTGCGACGACGCGCCGTGCCGCATTCCGCACGCGTGAGCGCGCAGAGACTTGACAGACGTTTCAGGAACCGGGGCCGTTGCCCCGCTCGCCGGCCTCCAACAACCGTGCGATCTCGTCGACCTCCTGACGAACAGCGGAAGCGAACCATCGCCGCGCGACGAAGTCGTGGAGCCGCCCGAGAACGCCGTGACCGAGGTCGAGCTCCTCGACATGATGGATGCGAACGCCGCCGTCGACGTCGTCGATCTCGAACCACGCGTGCAAGGCGTGCGGAACACCGTGCTCGAGTGTTACGTCGATGCGTCGAGGACGTTGCCATCGGTAGCGCGTGACCACCGAGCCCTGGAACCGACCGAGGAACTTGCCGTCCTCACGGGCGATCATGCCGTCGGACGTGTCGGCGAGCTTCGTGACCCACACCATCTTCGTATCGGCCTTCGTGTACTGGGCCGGGTCGAGAACGAAGTCGAACGCGTCCTGCGCGCTGACGCCACGGGCAATCGCGGTTCCTTCACCGCGGACCATCGTCACCTCCCGGCTGCGGGCCTCACTCGGTGAACTCAGGTTCGCCTGGTTCGGGCTCTCCGAGCAAGGTGCCGACGTCCTGGGGCGGATGGTCACGGAGGAGGTCGCGGCGATGCCGGTAGACGGCGATTCCGGCGTCGGCGCACGCGCCCGCCACACGACGGTTCCGCGTCACGATCGCGACGACCCGCGCCCGCTCCGCCCGGAAGCCCCGGTCCCCCATGAGGATGACGCCCGATGCCTCCACCGTTCCGAAGACGCCGGCGTGGAGGATGCCCGTGTCGTCGGGGAGGTACCACGCGTAGATGCCGCAGCGGCACCCCGCGAACGGTGCCTGGTGGTCGCTCGGCACGACCGGTTCGCGGTGTCGCGGTGCGATCCAGGGCGGGCTGCAGCACGCGCGCAAGGTCGGGGTCCAGATGATGTGCCGACGGGTGACGGCCGTCAGGGGCAACGCGCCCTCGGGCACCCGCGTCCATCGCCGGGCCGGACGCCACGTTCGATATCCCCGGAGCGCGCCGGCCACGAGCAGCCGGCCGGTGTCGCCCCCACCGCAGTACGTCGAGAGGCGTGTCATGCCGGGCCCCGCCTGCCACGAACCCGGGAGCCGTCGCCGTGCGGGACGCGGACGTGGCGAGTGCACGGGATCCTGCGGTTCCGGATTCGGTGTGCCCCGGGGATCGCCACAGGCTCCGCCGTGTGGGTCAGGCCCGCTCGTGAGCGCCCGGAGCGTCGTGGTGTGCGGTGGACACCTCCACGTGCTCGGCGGTCCGGTCCGCCGGCGTCAGGCGGAGGTAGCGGCTCGCTCGAGCGGACGCCTGGTTCATGAGGAACTGCTCGAACCCGCTCGCGCGCTCCACGGCTTCACGAAGCTCCTCTTCACCGTGGAGTATCCGTACCGAGGTCGAGGAGGGCGATCTGTACTCGTAGACCTCCGTCTGTCCGCCGTTGCGCCGATGTCGGAAGAGCGCATGCATAGTCCCCGCCTCTGAGCCGAGCGGTCATCTCATACCCGGATTGTCGCGCTCGCGAGCCACGACCGGTAGAGCGCCGTCCGGCCCTTTTTTGGCATTGGCCGGAGCCCGGACATCGACACACCAGCGCACCCATCGTGACCGCAGTCACGGCACAGATACGCCGCGCCCGGGTACGGTCGTTTCGAACCCACATCGCGTACCTGGGGGGACACGATGCTGAAGATTCGCCGCGATGTTCCGGACGATTCCCTCGACGCTGTCGGGATGCTCGCCCAATGCTCCGACTCCGAACTGGAGCACATCACGAGGGTCAGTCGCGAGGTCGAAGTGCCCGCCGGCCACACGCTGTGCGAGCAGGGACGTATCCCGCTCGACTGCATGTTCGTCGTGTCCGGGCAAGCCGACGTGATCGTCGGCGGACGGAAGGTCGCGACGATCGGTCCGGGCGAGACGATCGGCGAGATGGGGGTCCTCGAGCGGAGCCCACGTTCGGCGACCGTCGTGGCCCGTACACCAATGCGGGTCCGCGTGATCGACGGAGAAGAGCTGGACGCGCTGATGGAACGTGCGCCTGCATTCGCCCGAGCGCTGCTGCGCGAACTGTCAGCGCGTGTACGCGGGGCGAACCAGAGCCAGTAGCCGCCCGCTCCGACGGCGGAGTCGCCCGGTTCACCGAGCGTTCAGACATCCGCGGACCGCCCCGGCGCTACCGAGCTTTTGACGCGGACGGGTCACGGCTGAGCCCTGCTCAGCGTTGACCGGCCGGTTCGTGGGCGAGAGGATACGAGCCGCGCAGGGCGGCGCCGACGATGACCGAGAGCGTCGTCGACGTGAGGTCGCCCGGGACAACTGGCACCGACGTGTGCCGTCCGAGATCAGAGGTGGGCGAGATCGACGGGCACTTGGCGGCGAACGCTTCGCTCGCTGCGCCAATGGATCAATCGGACGGCCTGGGCGCTACCGCAACGCGGCGCAGTTGGTGGCGATCGTTCTTCGAGCGCGTACGCCGGCTGCCGCCCTTACCGGAGGGCAGCAGATACCACGGCTTCATCTCCTACAGCCAGGCCGGCGACACGCGGGTCGCCACCGCATTGCAACGGGGTCTCCAACGCTTCGCGAAGCCGTGGCACCGACCACACGCGCTGCGCATCTTCCGCGACGAGTCGTCGTTGTCGGCCAGCCCGCATCTGTGGACGTCGATCTGTCAGGCGCTCGACGAGTCCCAGTACATGGTGTTGCTCGCGTCGCCTGAAGCCGCCGCGTCGCCGTGGATCGGTCGTGAGACGGAGCGCTGGCGCGAGACGAAGCCCTTCGAACGCGTGCTGCTGTGCCTCACCGAGGGCACGATCGTCTGGGATCACGCGGCACGGGACTTCGACTGGAGTCAGACCACGGCGCTCCCCGAGCAACTACGCGGCGCGTTCGCGGAAGAACCTCGATACGTCGACCTCCGTTGGGCCCGCACTGCGGAGAAGCTCTCACTGGACGACCCGCGGTTCCGCGACGCCATTGCGACGCTCGCCGCACCACTCCACCACACGTCGAAGGAAGCGCTCGCCAGCGAAGAGGTGCGCCAACACCGGCGCACGGTGCGCTTCACCTGTGCGGGGGTCGCCGCGCTCGTCGCCCTCGCGGTTTCCGCGATCGTCGCCGGTGCGCTGTTCGTCGGCCAGCGCGGTACGGCCCAGGCGGAACGCGACCGCGCCCATCAACGGCTCGCCGAGGCGCTCACCCAGGAGGCCACGGGTGAGTTCCAGGCCGGTGCGGTCGATCGGGGCATTCTCCTCGGACTCGAAGCGAACAGACTGGCGGGGAGCCGGGACGGACGTGCGGGCCTCGTGGGCGGACTCGAGGCCACACGGTCGCTGCGCGCGTATCTGCGCGGCCACGCCGGCCCTCTTCACGGATTGGCCTTCAGCCCCGATGGCAAGGTCATCGCGTCAGGGGCCGAAGACAACAAGATCATCCTGTGGGACGCCTCGACCGGACGGCAGATCGGAATACTGAAGGGGCACAAGGACTGGGTGTACCGGGTGGCGTTCAGCCCCGACGGCAAGACGCTCGCGTCCTCGAGCAGGGACCGGACCATCATCCTGTGGAACCTCACGACCGGGGCTGCGGAGCAGACACTCGCAGCCCACACCGACACCGTCTACAGCGTGGCGTGGAGCCCCGACGGCAAGACGCTCGCATCGGGCAGCGGCGACCGCACCGTCATCGTGTGGGATCCCGTGAAGGGCCAACCCATTCGGCGGTTCGGTGGCTTCGCCGCCAAGGTGGTCCGAGTCGCGTTCAGTCCCGACGGGAAAACCCTCGCCGCCGGAAGCGGTGACGCCACCGTTCGCCTGTGGGACACCGGCACATGGAACGGCCGCGTTCTCGGCAGCCATCCCACAGACTCGTTCGGCCGAGTCCAAGGTGTCTTCGGCCTGGCGTGGAGCCCCGACAGCAAGAGCCTCGCCTCCGGGTCCGAGGGCATCGAGAACAACCTCATCGTCTGGGACGTCGCGTCGGGAGCAAAGCACATCCTGCCCGGCCATACCGACCGCGTGGTCGGGCTTGCGTGGAGCCCCGACGGCAAGAGCCTCGCCTCCGGCAGCGGTGACAAGACGATCATCCTCTGGAACCCCGTGAGCGGCGCGCGACGGCAGGTACTTCTCGGCCATACCGCCATCATCAATGCGCTCGCATTCAGCCCGGACAGCCAGACCCTCGCCTCCGGAGGCAGCGACGGCGCGGTGATCCTGTGGAACGTCGGAGCTCTCGATGCTCACACCGGGAGCGTCAACGCCCTCGCGTTCAGTCCCGACGGAACCACGCTCGCCTCGGGCGGAAACGACGGCGTCATCCTGTGGGATCTCGCGCACGGTCGCGTTCCCCACCGGCTCCAAGGTTCGGGCGTCACGAACGCGGTTGCGTTCAGCCCCGACGGCAAGCGGCTCGCGACCGGCGGCGCCGACGCCGTGGTCAAGCTGTGGGACGTCGCGACGGGGAGCCAGGTCTCCGGATTGCGGGGCCATGCGCAAGGTGTGAACGCACTGGCTTTCAGCGCTGACGGCAGGCTCCTCGCGTCGGCGAGCCTCGACACGAACGTCATCGTCTGGGACGCAGCGACGGGTACACGGCTCCAGACGTTGACCGGTCACGACAAATGGGTGGATTCGGTGGCGTTCAGCCCCGACGGAAAGCTGGTCGCCGCCGGCAGCGACGATCACAAGATCATCGAGTGGGATCCGCGAAGCGGCCAACAGGTTCATGCATGGATGGCCCACAACGACGCCGTGTACGCGCTGGCGTTCAGTCCCAACGGAAAGACGCTGGCATCGGGCGGCGGTGATTACACGATCATGCTCTGGAACCCCCGAACGGGACAGTCGATCGCCAATCCGTTGCAGGGTCACAGCAACCAGGTGTTGAGCATCGCGTTCAGTCCGGACGGCACGACACTTGCATCAGCAAGCAAGGACCGGCTCGTCAGGCTGTGGAACGTCGCCACCGGACAGCCGCTGGGCGGCCCGCTGCAGGGCCACGCCAGCTCGGTGAACGCAGTTGCGTTCAGCCGTGATGGCGCCACCCTCGCGTCGGCCGGCGCCGACCAATCGCTGATTCTCTGGACACCCGTGCCGTTGAGCTCCGACGTCTCGGCGATCACGAGTCGCGACTGCGACATCGCCCGACGCAATCTCACGAAGGACGAATGGCGCCGCTACGTACCCGGCGAGGCGTATCACACGACCTGCCCCGCCTGGAAGTAGCGACGCTCCGCCGCTCGGGTCGAACGAGGCGACAGGCTGCGCTGGGTACAACTCCAGACACCGTCGGGGGGTGAGCGATGCCGGAGCATGCGCGGTCGCAGGAAGGTCGGCGACGATTCGTCGTCGGGGTCGTGGCGGGGCTCGTCGTGATGTCCGTCACCTTCGCGGTGGGTGCGGTGACGTCCGGCGGGCCGGCTGGAGGTCGGCCTCTGGCCACGACGCGCTCCGGTGTCGACGCGTCGACCAGCAATGGCGACCCCTCGATCGTGTTGCCGCAGAAGAGCTGTGATGCGCTGGCAGACGTCGACATCTCTACGGCGGTCGGCGCAGCGACGAGCATCACCTCCGCGACGACGGCCACCGCTCCCGAAGGATTCCCCATCTGCCGCATCACCGGGGTCATCTCGCCCCAGATTCAGTTCGAGCTTCGCTTGCCCACGCAAACGTGGCGACAGCGCTACCTCCAGAACGGCTGCAACAGCTTCTGCGGAACGCTGAGCATCTACAGCCTCGATGCAGTCGGATGTGCTCCGTTGACGAGGGGCGACTTCGCACAGGCGAGCACGAACGAGGGTCACGTGGGTACGGGCAACAACGACGGCAACTTCGGAACCGATCCTGCGTTGCGCGTCGACTACGCGTATCGCGCGCAGCATCTGCTCGCAGTCGCCTCCAAGGCGCTGATCCAGACGTTCTACGGTCGGCGCCCGGCGTTCTCCTACTTCGACGGCTGCTCCGAAGGTGGTCGCAACGGCTTGCAGGAGGCGCGGCGGTATCCGACGGACTTCAACGGAGTGATCGCAGGCGCGCCCGCCGCGCTCATCGAGTATCTCGCCGGCTTCTTCGAGGCTTGGCTCGCCAACGCCGATTTCGACGCCAACGGCCGTCAGATCCTCCCCGCAGACAAGCTACCGATGTTGCACAACGCCGTGCTGGCGCAGTGCGACGGCAAAGACGGGTTGGTCGACGGCCAGATCGACGACCCGCGGGCGTGCACGTTCGACCCCGGTACGTTGGTCTGCCCGGGAACGGACGCATCGACTTGTCTCACCGTCGCTCAGGTGAAGGTGGTGCGCAGCGTCTACTCCGGCCCGGTCGACGACGGCGGCAAGCACCTCTATCCCGGTGGCGCGCCGCTCGGTTCGGAGTTGGCGTGGAGTCCATGGTTCATCCCGCTGTCGCCGACCGCACCGTCCCGCTCCACGCTCGCGTCAGGAATTGCGGCCGGATGGTTGAAGTACCTGGGCTTTCCTACCAACCCGCCGCTGTCGTTCACGCTCGATCACGCGCGCTTCGATCGGGCCACGTTCAAGCGACTGAGCGCGCTCGCCGGCTTGTACGACGCCACCGATCCCGACCTGTCGGCGTTCGAGCACGCGGGCGGGAAGCTGATCCTGTGGCACGGCTGGGCAGATCAGGCCATCACCCCGTTCGGCACGATCGCCTACTACCGCGCGCTGCAGGACGAGATGGGCGGGCTCACCAAGGTGCAGCAGTTCGCACGACTGTTCATGGTGCCGGGCATGAACCACTGCTTCGGCGGCGACGGACCGAACACGTTCGACATGGTCACGCCGATGTTGGCGTGGGTTGAACATGGCGTCGCGCCGACGCGCGTCGTGGCCGCTCGCACGTTCAACGGTGTCACGCGAACCCGACCTGTGTTCCCCTATCCGCAGGTGGCCCGGTATCGGGGCACCGGCAGCATCGACGACGCCGCGAATTTCGTCCCGAAGACACCGAGCGAGCGACCCGTCGAGCGTTTCGTCTGGCTCGGCTCGTTCGAGTCACATCAACAGCTCTGGGCGCACGTGCGCGACGACGGACTGGTACTCGACCACAACCGCGACGGGGCGCTCTGAGTCGTCCCGCGTTGCGAGCCGAACCCACTCCGGCCAGTCCAACTGTTCCTCGGGCACGCCGACGGGTCGCCCGTACGACGCGACCTCTGCCCGACCGGCTTCGTCACCACGCGGATAACGAAACGTCCGATCCGAGAAGACCACGAAGGTGTCCGTGCCCGCCCGGGATGGTCGTCGACACGACCTCCCACCTCCAGGACGGGGGACTCCGCGCTGCTCTTCCGGCGACGTTTGATCGTCTCCGCCCAGGCCTGTGCAATACGTCTCGTGAGCGACGGACGCTGGGACTCGGTGGCAAGTGACTTTGTCAAGCACTACACGAGCCTCTACGGGCAGGTCCGCACATTCGTGATCCACGATCACCTCGTGCAGCACTTGCCGTCCGCACCCGCCGAGATCGTCGACATCGGAGGTGGCGCCGGCCATCAAGCAATCCGGCTGGCGCAATCCGGCTACCGGGTCACGATCGTGGACCCGTCACGCGTCATGCTGGACGAGGCTGCTCGGCTCATGGCGCCGCAGCCGCGTGAGGTGCGAGCACGGATCCGGTACGTCGAGGTCGACGGCGAACGAGCGCCGGGCGTCTTGGGTGAGGGCCGGTTCGACGGAGTGTTGTGCCATGGCGTGCTGATGTACGTGGATGATCCGGTTCCGCTCGTGGTTGCCCTGTGCAAGCTTGCGCGCCCCGGCGGCGTCGTCTCCATCGTCACGAAGAACCGCCGCACGCTCGCGATGCGTCCCGCCTACAACGGCGACTGGCAGGAAGTCTTGGCTGCGTTGGACAGCGAACGTCAGATCAACCGGTTGGGTATCGACACCCGCGCGGACGACCCGGACGACCTCAGCGAACTGCTGCGAAGGAACGGCGTCGATCCCGAAGTCTGGTACGGCGTGCGTCTGTTCACCGAGTGCTGGGCACGCGATCGTCCGACCGTCGACGACACGGACGACGTCCTCGCGGCAGAGCTCGCGGCGAGCCGACGCGACCCATACCGGCAACTCAGCCGACTCTTCCATCTCCTCGGCAAGCGCAGGACGCCGCCGTAGCCGGCACTGTCGCGGTCCGTGATCAAGCGGAATTCGCCCGCTCTTACCCGGCCGCAACCTCGGCGCGCCGTGGTCGTTCGGAGACGCCGCTCAGTCGGCGCGGCATGGCCACTGTGCCCACCGGAACGGGCTCGACGCCGGCGTGGACAACGGATACCGCCATGCTCGACAGCCTTCCCGGTGGGCGTTGAGGGTCTCGATCCCCCGACCTCCTCCTTGTAAGGGAGGCGCTCTTCCATCTGAGCTAAACGCCCGAGCCCGATCACGTTAGTAGTGGCGGCGTACCGCACCACGCTGGCGTGGGGGTTCGGGTGGATTGACCGCCGGCGGACCGGGGTTCGTGCGAACGAGGCCACGGGGGGATTCGGCCCCGCGACGTCACCCCGGCCCGCCATGGCGGTGGATCTCGGCGTCGACGGTGCGCTCACGCCGCGCTTCTCACGCGATCTGCGGCACCGGCATCCCGGTCTCGGCCGGACGGACCTTCGGTGGCCGCCCACGCTTGCGCTTCTGCGCGAGCACCTTGCCGTTCGCGAAGAGCTCACCGCCCCAGACGCCCCACGGCTCGCGACGGGCGAGTGCCGCGTCGAGGCACTCGACCCGCACGGGGCACGCACGGCAGAACTGCTTCGCCGCGGCGATGTCGTCGAGCTGCTCGGAGAAGA
Organism: uncultured Burkholderiales bacterium; assembly: GCA_964548555.1. Taxonomy (GTDB): domain Bacteria; phylum Actinomycetota; class Acidimicrobiia; order IMCC26256; family JAMXLJ01; genus JAMXLJ01. The sequence goes on along the minus strand of CAZJSY010000032.1, from coordinate 7,610 downwards.
ACAGTTCCACCAGGGAGGCGACGCCGTCGCGACACAACGCCTCCGCCCGCCACGGCTCCTCGTTTGCGATCAATTCCAGGGCGAACATCGCCTGCTCCCAGTTCCGTCGTTGCTCTGGTGGTCGGTGATTGCTGTGTGGCGTCGTGTTTCGGACAAACAAAAAGGCCGCCGGGTTGTCCCGACGGCCTCGGTGGGTTGCTGTAGCGAGGGGGCTACGGCGAGATGACCCGGGACCGTCGGGACCAGTGGTGCTTCGGGTCGGTGTAGGCGCCGAGAATGGGCAGGACCGGCCACGAAGCCTGGGCCATGGGGCACGCGGTGAACGACCGGACGCGCGCGACACCCACGGCCGCCATGTTCTGGCGCTGTGCCGTGAATGCCGTCATCTGGATCCTCTCCGTCTCGGTGTAGCTGTTGGAACCCGGTCGGAAACTCGGCCTGCATGGCCGTGCACAGAGGCAACCAGAGGGTGCCCCCGGGTGTCAACCGAATATCCGGTAGCGGACGGGCTGCACCTCTGGAGCTATATGGTCGCTCCGCCTTGACCGTATTGTCCCAGACCGGGATGATTGCCGCGACGTCACGGTCGGAGCGGGGGCGGGGCGCCGCTTCTTGTAGCGAGGTCTGTAGCAAGGAGTGGCAATGCGACTTCGATCGACGGTGGTTCTCGCGTGCGCGCTGGCGGTCCTCGCCGCGGGATGCGACTGGCCGATGTTCCGCAACGGCCCGCAGCATCCGGGCTCGAGCGCCGACGGGGGCATCAGCGGCGGTTCGGTCCCGAGCCTGGTCGTCGACTGGACGGCCACGACCGGCGGCGTCGTCGAGTCCTCCCCCGCCGTCGCGAACGGGGTCGTCTACGTGGGCTCCGGCGACCGCAAGCTGTACGCCTTCGACGCGACAACGGGCGCGCCCCGGTGGACGAGTGTCGCCACGGGCGGGTCGGTCTTCTCGTCCCCCGCGGTGTCCGACGGCGTCGTCTTCGTCGGCTCGCCCGACGGCAAGCTGTACGCGTTCGACGCCGCCGGTTCGGGCTGCTCCGGGACTCCCGTCACATGCGATCCGTTGTGGACCGCGACGACGCCGGGCTTGATCGAGGCGTCGCCGACGGTCGTCGGCAACACCGTCTACATCGCCTCCGGGAACAACGACCACCGGGTCTACGCGTTCGACGCGAAGGGGAACACCAACTGTTCGGGCACCCCGAAGACGTGCACGCCGAAGTGGACGGGCGTCGCCGGCGAGTCGGTGTCGTCGTCACCGGCGGTCTCCGGCAACGTGCTCTACGTCGGATCGCAGGACGGGCTGCTCTACGCGTTCGACACGACGGGCAACACGAACTGCACAGGCACACCCGCGGTGTGCACACCGTTGTGGACCAGCGCGCAGACCGCTGCATCGGTGTTCTCGTCTCCGAGCGTGAGTGGCGACAAGGTCTACGTCGGCTCGAACGATGACAACCTCTACGCTTACTCGGCAGGGGGCACGACCAACTGCACCGGTACGCCTCTCACGTGCGCGCCTTTGTGGACCGCGTCGACAACGGGACCGGTCGGCTCCTCGCCCGCCGTGGTCAACGGCGTCGTGTACGTCGGGTCCAACGACGGCAAGCTCTACGCGTTCGACGCCACGACCGGCGCACCGGTGTGGTCGAGCACGACCACTGGTGCACCCGTGTTCTCGTCTCCCGCAGTGGTGAACGGCGTCGTCTACGTCGGGTCCAACAACAACAGGGTGTACGCGTTCGACGCGAGCGGGACCATGAAGTGCTCCGGCACCCCGAAGGTGTGCGCGCCGCTGTGGACCGCGACAACCGGCGGGTCCGTCGTCTCGTCGCCCGCGGTCGCGAACGGCATCGTGTACGTCGGATCCGACGACCACAAGCTGTACGCCTTCGAGCTGGAGAAGACGGCCCCGACGACGTCGGTCGTCTCCCCGGCGAACAACTCCGCGTTGTCCGGCACGGTGAACCTCGTCGCTTCGGCATCCGACGACGTGACGGTCACCTCGGTGCAGTTCCACCTCACCGGTGGCAGCTTCAACGACGCGGTGATCGGCACGGCAACGCCAACGCGCTTCGGCTGGATCCTGAGCTGGGACACGAAGTCCGTGCCGGACGGCGCGTACACGCTGACGAGTGTCGCGACCGACGGAGCGGGCAATGTCGGCCGCAGCACAGGCACCGCGATCACGGTGGCCAACTAGCGGTTCGACGCCGTATCCGCGCTCAGCCTGCATACCATGTGGAGATGAGCGTCGAAGACCACGGTCGCGGGCCATGGATACAGATCGAGCCGCGTGGTCCATGCCTCGACTCCGAGCCCCAGCTCCGCGAAGCAGCGTCGCCACTGCGCTTCGGTCCAGTAGTTGTACGGCAACGCCACGCCGGCGTGTGCATTGCCCACCCAGTCCATCAGACGGAGGCGCGCCGTAGCCGCGAGCCCCGCAACGAGATGGTCCTTGAGCACCACGCAGTGCCGCGCGACACGCGCGGCTTCGGAGAGCAGCACGGCGGGATCGTCGGTGTGGTGGAGCACGTCGACCAAGACCACGGCATCGAAGCTGCCGTCGCCGTAAGGGATCGTTCGTCCGTCGAAGCGTGACACCGGGACATAGGTGTCCGGCGGCACCTGCACATCGATGGCTGCGAGATGCAGGTCCGGTCGCAGCTCGCCGAGCGCGCCGGTGACGCCGCCGTTGCCCGCACCGACATCGAGCACCGTCGCGGGGCCCGGGAGGAACGTCGACAAGCGGCTTGCGAGGACGTGACGCCGCCGCTCACCGACCACGCGCCGGTGCATCCACCCCATCACTGCCACGCTGCACTCTCCGGCTCGGCACTCTCGATCGTGTTCGCGCTCGCGACTGCTCGCCGTGATCGCAACTTCACGAACGCCGTGTCGATCGCGACGGCAGCAAGCACGACGATTGCGATCTCGGCCGGCGCGCGATATCGCGTCTGCCCCGACGTGACCGCCGCTGCGATCGCGACCATCGCCCCCAGGGCCACGAGGGGAAGGATCCGCACTCCTCGTCGACGGAGGATCATCGCCCCCAGGACGGCGAAGAGGGCGAGCACGTAGAACGTCCCCAACCCGCCTCGTGCGACCGATGTGGGCCGTCCCGACTCGAGCTGATCGAGCTCCAGTTGCAGCCGTGGCTTGTAGACCCCGAACGTGCGTCCGAGTCGGGCGAGAACGACGCTCGGCAGCTGGTCGAGGTGGCCGCCGACGTAATGAAACGCCCGCCGGCGCAGTGTCAGATCCTGCCCTGACAGGTCCTCGTGTCCCGTCGTGCGCGTCTTGGGTCCTCCCGTTCCAAGACCGCAGTGGTAGGTCGAGTAACCGAGAAGATCGCCCCTGTACGTCTCGTCACAATTCGCGGACGCGATCGTCCAACCGAGGCTCGTGGTGATCAGCACAGGATGTTGAAAGCGTGTCTGGTTGTATGCCGCCCACGGTGTGAGCGTGAGAACCGCCACCACACTCGAAACCGCCGCGAACCGCACCCGTTGTCGCACGCCCTCGTGCCGAACCAGCAGCGGTACCACGACCGCGAAGAAGGGCAGCAGCAACAGTGCTTCACTGCGCGTCAACGCGAACACGGCTGCCGCGAGGCCGAGCGCGGCTGCTCGCGGCATCGTCGGGCGGCGCCACAACGTGTACGTCAAAAGGACCGCCACGGCCGCGGTGAGCATCGTGAGCGTCTCCGACATGACCAGACCGTCGTTGATCCAGAAGTTGGGGTACACGGCGGCAAGCACCGCCGCGATGAGGCCCACGCGCCGGCCTGCAACCTCTCGTGCGACCAGACCGACGGCGACCACCGTGGCGCAACCGAGAAGACAGGACCAGATCTGATGGGCCAGCGGACTTCGCAAACCCACGGCTGACGTGGCGGCGAGCGTCACGATGTAACCGGGCGGATGGTCCGCGGCGGGCACGACCTGCCCGAAGTAGAGCAAGAACAATGCGGGTTGTATGAACCCGTGGCCGTCGGCAAGAAGATTCGCGGCGTTGTGGTAGTACCAGCCGTCACCCTGCAGTTTGACGGGGTTCTTCATCGCCAGCACGTAGGCGAGCCGGATCGCGAATGCCCCGATCGCAGTCGCGCCGAGACCGACATGCCATCGGGAGCACACGCGCGACATCGCCCACAGCGTAGGTCTCGTTGCTCCGCGCGCGTCCGGCTGCACTACTGGTCGCGGTTGACAGTCAGGGGTATCGTCGCCGGAGTGGTCGTCTCGACGAAGCCCGGTGTTTCCGTCGTGTTGCCATGCCTCGACGAAGTCGATTCGGTCGGCGCCTGCGTCAAAGAGGGACTTCAGACGCTGCAGGCGGCAGGTTTCCCGGCCGAGGTGATCGTGGTGGACAACGGCTCGACGGACGGTTCGGCGGATGCCGCCGCGTCCGCGGGTGCACGGGTGATCAGCGAGCCCCGTCCCGGCTACGGGAGCGCGATCAGAGCGGGAGTGGGAGCCGCCCGTTACGACGTGGTCGTCATGGCGGACGCGGATTTCACCTACGACCTGACGAAGACTCCGCAGCTCGTGCGCCCGGTGGTGACGGGCGAATACGACATGGTGATCGGCGGCCGCCTCGGTGGCGCGAACCGCACGACGATGCCGCTGCTCCACCGTTATGTCGGAACACCCGTTCTCTCCTACTTGATCTCACGCTCGTGTGGACGTCGCGTCGCACACGACAGCCAGTCGGGCTTTCGTGCGTTCCGCAAGAGCGCGCTCCTGGTCCTGAACATGCAGTCGACCGGCATGGAGTTCGCCTCGGAGATGCTCGTACGCGCGGCGCGCGCCGGCCTGCGCATCGAGGAGGTCCAAACGGGTTACCGCGCCCGAATCGGGAGTTCGAAGCTGTCGACGTTCTCCGACGGCTGGCGGCATGTGCAGTTGATCTTCATCCTTGCGCCCGATCTCCTGTTGGTCCGTCCCGGCGCCACGCTGGCAGGGCTCGGCGCCGTGATGACGTTGCTCGGTCTCATGGGTCGAACCAGCGTCGAGGTCGGTTCGTTGAGCTGGCAGCCGGTCTTCTTCTCCAACATCGCGCTGGTGCTGGGGCTCCAGGGCCTGCTTGCAGGCACGGTGCTCGCTTACCGGTCATCGGTCATGATGGGCAACCGCCTACCCCGTTTCGCTTTCGTCGGTCAGCCCTCGTTCCCACAGCGCTGCCTCGCTGCGGGCCTGCTGTCCATCGCCGCCGGTCTCGCACTCGACACCGCGCTGCTGTTCGCGTGGCTGCGCGGCAGCCCTTCGCCGCCCGCACGCCCGCACGGCGTTGCTTCGCTGGCCCAGAGTCTGCTGATCACGGGTGGCACACTGACGAGCTTCGGCTTGACGGGGCGCTCGTTCATCCCTCAGTGCACGGACATCGACGCAGACGACGGCGCGGTCTGACCACGGGCTGGCGCGTTCTACGCTGCGCCCATGAGGATGGCAACCCGGCCCGACGTGTCGTCGCTCGTTGATCTCTTGACCAGACAGCGAGACGAGGATCTGCACGACTGCGCGCAGGTCTACGTCTCGCTCGAGGGTGAGGTGCTGCTCGACGCGGTGGTTGGTGAGTCGCACCCGGGGCGGGCATTGCGCGACGACGACCTCATGCTCTGGTACTCGTCGAGCAAGCCGGTGACCACGGTCGCGATCCTGCAACTGTGGGACCGAGGGTTGCTCGCGCTCGACGACCCTGTCGGCGCGTACATCGACGGATGGGGTGCGGGGAAGGAACGCTGCACTCTCCGGCAGGTGCTCACGCACACCGGCGGCTTCCCGATGTTGACCGGCGGTGAGACCTTCGACGAGGACATCGCGTACCGCGATGCCGTCGCGCGTATCGCCGCGCATCCGGCGGAGTGGGAGCCCGGGACGGCGGCCGGCTATCACGCGTCGAGCGGATGGAAGGTGCTCGGCGCAGTCGTGGAAGCCGTCGACGGCAGACCGATCCGCCGCTACGTGCGCGAGGAGATCTTCGGCCCGCTCGGCATGTCGAACTGCCGGCTCGGCATACCGCTCGACGAGCAGCAACTGCTCGGAGAGCGGATCGTCCCGGTGGCATGGAAGGGCCATGCGCTGATGCGCAAGATCGACGGCGCGGTGCAGATGGTGCCCTACAAGATCGACCGCATCCACAACCAACCGTGGCACATCGCCAAGGTGGAGCCCGGAGGCGGGATCCGCGGACCGGCTCGCGAGCTCGGCCGGTTCTACGAGTCGCTCCTCGGATTCGGCCGGCCGATCGTCGACAACCGGACCGTCGAGGTCATGGCGGCAATCCACCGCCGCGGCCTGAAGGACGTGACGTTCGGCTTGTCGCTTCCATGGGGGCTCGGCGTGCAACGCGCGTTCACCGGAGGCACGAGCCGGCGCGCGTTCGGTCACAGCGGCATGGCGTCGTCGCGGGGACTCGCCGACCCGGAGATCGGTCTCGTGCTCGTCGTGGTGTGCAACGGGCTGCCGTCGTACCTCGACAACGAGCGCCGGTTCCTCGACCTGACGAACGCGACCTACATTGCACTCGGCGACGACATCGCGCATGTGCGCCAGGACGTTCGTCCGATCGCAGGTGGGTTCTTCAACAGCTGAACCCCCACTCAACGACGGGCCGCACACGCGATGTCGAGCAGTTGCTCGTGCATCGCCGGCGAGGCCGCGAGGATGTCACCGCTTTCGAGCCATCGTGTCGCGTCGCCGCTCCAGTCGGTGACGAGGCCGCCCGCCTCACGTACGAGCAACGCACCCGCGGCGACGTCCCACGGGCCGAGCGAGAGCTCGAAGTATCCGTCGAACGTCGCGGCGGCCGTCCACGCGAGGTCGAGGCTCGCCGCGCCGGCGCGGCGCAGGTCCTCGAACCTCGCGATGGCTTCGTCGAACGTTCGCAGGTACGCGGGCAGCCATTCCTTGTGACGGAACGGGAACCCGGTGGCGCAGATGGCCTGCGCCGGTCCCCGGGTGCTGACCTCGAGGCGTTCCTGTCCGCGGAATGCGCCGCGCCCCCGCACCGCGACGTACGTGTCGCCGAGGATCGGCGCGTGAACGACGCCGACAACCGGGCCGCTGCCGTCGACGAGCGCGACCGAGACGCCGACGACGGGGAAGCGGTGCAAGAAGTTGCTCGTTCCGTCGAGCGGGTCGACGAGCCAGCCGAGATCCGCGTCGGCGCGCGCACCGGTGAAGGCCTCCTTCCCCTCCCCTTCCTCGCCGAACACCGGGATGTCGGGCGCGGCCGCCTCCAGCACGTCACGTACGGCGCGTTCGCTCGTGAGGTCCGCCTCTGTCACCCAGTCGCCGGGCGCCTTCTCCTGGATGTCGCGCGCCGAGCCGAAACGCGCGGAGACGACCTGTCCACCGGCACACGCCGCCGTGTACGCCGCGTCGGCCAGCTTGTCGAGATCCATCACACCCCGGCGGAGGTGAGCAGCACGCGGAAGAGGTCGTCGGTTGCACCCGCGATGAGCTGTCGCCTGGCGTTGAACTCGATGACGTCGAGCGGCATGCGTCCACCGTCCTGAACCTGCGCGCCGGCCTCTCGACACGCGAGCACGCCGCCGAGGTAGTCCCACGGCGCGTGGTAGCGCCCCGCGTCGACATACCCGTCGAACGC
>CAZJSY010000031.1:0-27575 GCA_964548555.1 uncultured Burkholderiales bacterium | reverse complement strand
CCCGTGATCCCGAGGAGATCACGCTCGCGGAGATCCTCGCCGCGGTCGACGGTCCACTCACCACACTGGTCGACGAGCACGACCACTGCGAGGGTCACTGCGTCCTGCAGGAGATCTGGGTCTGCGTGTCGGAGGAGATGCGGACGAGCCTGGCGCGCTACACGCTGGCCGATCTCGTTGGGCGCACGCGTGTCGGCCACCGCCTTCCGGAGCCTGCGACCGGTTCCTGATCACGCCGGCCGCCCGACGGGCCGGCCGCCGGCAACTGGACCGTCACTTCGAGGCCACCGGCTCGGGACTCGGCGAGCGACACCGTTCCCCCGTCCGCCATCACGAGGTGTTGCACGATCGCGAGGCCGAGGCCGGACCCCCCGTCGCGCGACCGCGCCGGATCGCGCCAGAAGCGGTCGAACGCGCGGGCCCGTGCCGCTTCGGGCATTCCCGGACCGGCGTCGGACACGGTGACGACGACCCAGTCCTCGTCGTGGCGCGCCGCGAGGGACACATCGCTCTGCGCGGGTGCTACCTCGAGCGCGTTGTTGAGCAGGTTGTCGACGACCTGCTCGAGGCGTCCGGGCGTGATGGCCGCGATGCATCGTCCCTCGATGGCCACCTCGATACGGACACCGCGTTCCGCAGCGAATGCCGACCATGCCTCTTCCCGCCCGTGGAGCACGGCGCCCACGTCGACGTCGGAAGCCGCTGATCCCTGGCGTTCGGCACGCGCGAGCTCGAGCAGTCCGTCGACGATTCGCGACAGACGGCCCGCTTCCGACAGCGCGCCGTCGAGATCGCGGACGTCGACGCCGCCCGTCGTCGCGGCGTCCTGCTGCACGTTCTCGAGCCTGAGCCGCAGCGCGGCAAGTGGTGTGCGCAGCTGGTGTGACGCGTCGGCGATGAAGACCTGCTGCGAGTCGACGAGCTGCTCGAGGCGTGAGGCGGTGCGGTTGAACGACTGGGCGAGCACGCGTAGCTCGGCGGGATGACCGGGCACCGGCGCCCGGGCCGACAGATCGCCCCGCCCGAGCCGGTCAGCCGCAGACTCGAGCTCGCGCACGGGACGTGTGACGGAGCGGGCCAGACTCAAGCTGACGATGAACACGATCACCAGCACCGCGACCGCGATGCCGGCAAGGAGCAGCCAATTGTCGCGGATACGGGCGTCGATGAAGGACAACGGGTACGTCACCCGGACCACGCCACCCACCATCGATCCCGGGGCGTTGCCTGCTGCGGCGATCGAGATCGTGATCGGCTCGGCGACGTAGAGGAAGTCGCCTCCGAGCGTGTCGGAATGGCGAGTGCCGGTGACCTCCCGACCCGCAAGCGCAGCGCGGATCTCCGCGCGGTTGACGAACGACCGGTCGGGCGCGGTTCCGGGCGGAGGATTCGAGTCGGCGACGGCCGCACCGGTCTTGTCGACGATGACGACGCGCCCGCCCACGCGCCGGCGCCCCTCGACGGCGATGGCTCGGAGGGCGGCGACGTCGTTGGCCTCGAGCTTGTCCTCGGCTCGGAACGCGAGCGCGAGCGCGTCGTGCTGCACGCCGGTCGTGATGCGGCGTCGTTCGGCGCGTGCGTACGACAGCCCGAGTGGGATCTCGAGGAGCAGGAGAACGAGGAGTGTGATCGTGAGGTAGCTCAGGAGGAGCCGGCGTTGCATCAGCGAGCGGCCTGCAATCGAAAGCCGACGCCGCGTACGGTTTCGATCCACGACGGGTCGCCGAGCTTCTTGCGCAACGACGCGACATGGACGTCGAGCGTTTTGGTGGGCCCGTACCAGTGCGGGTCCCACACCTCTTCGAGGATCCTCTCTCTGCTGTGGACCGCACCAGGGTCCTCGGCGAGCAGCGCGAGGATGTCGAACTCCTTGGGTGTGAGAGCGATCTCCTCCTCGCCCACGTTGACCCGACGAGTGCGCCTGTCCACGGTAAGAGCGCCGACACGCAACGGGACGTGATCGTCGGGCCGCGGCTGGCGACGTCGCATCACGGCCCTGATGCGAGCAACGAGCTCGCGGAACCCGAACGGCTTGACGATGTAGTCGTCGGCTCCGAGCTCGAGACCGATGACGCGGTCGACTTCGTCGGAGCGCGCGCTCACCACGATGATGGGTACGTCGGATTCGGTTCGCAGCCGCCGGCAGACCTCGAATCCGTCGACATCGGGCAGACCGAGGTCGAGCAGCACGATGTCGTACCCGGTCGCCCGCAACGCGGCTTCAGCTGTCGTGGCGATGTGCGCGCCGAAGCCTTCGCGCTCCAGGCCACGCGCCAACGAGCCCGCGATCGACTCGTCGTCTTCGACAATGAGTACCTGCACCACCCAAGCCTCACATGGCCGTCAGTGAAATCTCTGACAGCTTTACTCATTCTTGACTGCCGCATGGCGAGCCGCGAAGGAGGCCGCCCGTACCCTCGCCGCATGGACGCACGCAGACTCGCGGCGACGATCGCGGCCGTCGCCCTCACCACGGCGGCCGGTGTGCTTGCCGTCGTGGCCAATCTCGGCCTCGTGCGGCTGGAGTCGCCGCCGAGCCACGTGGGCGGGCTCAGCCCGTTCGCAACGGAACAGCCCGCTGCGGCCGGGGTCCCGGCCCCTGCGAATGCCGGCGCCGCTTCGACGGCACCGCCCGACACGACTGCACCGACCACATCACCCGCCAAACCCGTCGAACACCGCCACGATGTGCGCACCATCCGTGCACCGGAGACGGCAACGCCCAGTTCACCGAGCACGCCGGCGGCGATACCGGCCGTGACGTCACCCCCTTCCCCGCCGCCGGCCGCGAGCCCCGGCGATGACTGAACCGGTGCGCGACACGCAATCGCGGCGCGGGCAAGGCTCGGGACCGGGCGGCCGGCGCGGCGTGAAGCGACCACACGCCGCGGGTGCGAGCCGCATTCTCGTTGCCGGCGTGAGCGCGGCCGGGATGCTCGGGATCGTCGCGTTCCTCTCGCTGCGCCCGAGCATTCCCGTGAAGGTGGCGACGCCGGCGCCCCCGCCCGTCGCCCCCGTGCCCGGCTCACCCGGTGTTCCCGACACTTCGACGACCGCGCCCGCGGCGACGAGCGCGTCGGCCCCGCCGACGTCACCTCCGTCGCCCACGTCCACCCCGGCCGGTGCCCCGCCCGTCCCGCGCCCCCGCCCCAGGACCGGCCCGGCGGAGGCACCGGCACGGGGCGGGACCGGCACGGCCCCCGTCGCCGCGACGGCTCCCGCGCACACGGCTCCCGCGACGCCTGTCCAGAGCGCACCGGCGCCCGTCACCAAGACCAAGGGATCGTGAGCCCGCACATCTGGTGGTACGCGGCCCGGGCGAGCGGCCTCATCTCGTGGGCTCTCGTCACCGCATCGGTCGTGTGGGGCTTGCTCCTCGCGGGCCGGCTCACGTCGCAGCCGCGACCGGCGTGGTATCTCGACCTCCACCGCTTCCTCGGCGGCCTTTCCGTCGTGTTCGTCGCCGTTCACCTCGTCGGCCTCGCGCTCGACGGGTACGTGCACTTCGGGCTTGCGCAGCTCTTGGTCCCGTTCGTGTCGTCGTGGCATCCGGCCGCCGTTGCGTGGGGCATCGTCGGGCTCTACCTCATGGTTGCGATCGAAGGCACGTCGCTACTGATGCGCTACCTGCCGCGCCGACTCTGGCGACGCGTCCACCTGACGAGCTTCGTGCTGTTCGTCGTCGCGACCGTGCATGGATTCGTCGCGGGTACCGACATGCGCAACGGGATCGTCCGTTGGTGTGCGCTCGGCGGCACGCTCCTCGTCGCGAACCTCCTCGTGCTGCGCGTGGCCGGGGAAGGACGCGCTACCCGCGCAGGCGCGTCAGCACGGCGTCGAGCTCGGGAGGCAGCGGGTCGTCGAACTGCAATTGTTCGCCGCTGACCGGATGCGTGAACGCGAGACGCTGCGCGTGAAGGAACGGCCGAACGAGGTCGATGCTCGGCCGCCGTCCTCCGTAGAGCGCGTCGCCCACGACGGGATGATCGATCGCGGCGAGATGCACACGGATCTGGTGCGTGCGCCCACTCTCGAGCTCGCATCGCAGCAGGGTGACCGTCGGTCGGGAGAACCCCTCCTGCGCCTCGTAGCGCGTTCTCGCCTCTTTGCCGGAGTCACGCACGGCCATGCGCGTCCGGCGCGAGATGGAACGGCCGATCGGAGCGTCGATCACGCCCCGCGGCGCGTCGAGCGTTCCCCACACGAGCGCGAGATACGTACGCTCGACACGACGCTGCGCGAGCTGCTCGACGAGGCGCTCATAGGCCCGCTGCGAACGCGCGACGACGAGCAGACCGCTCGTGTCGCGGTCGAGCCGGTGCACGATGCCTGGACGGTCCGGATCACCGACCGACGCGATCTCGGGAAACCGGTCGAGCAGGCCGTTCACGAGCGTGCCGTGCTCGTGTCCGGCGCCGGGGTGCACGACGAGTCCGGCGGGCTTCGCGACGACGATCAGGTCGGCGTCGGCATGCCGCACCTCGACGGGCACCGGCTCGGCCTGGGGCGGTCCGCTGCGCGCCGGGCCGCGGAGCACCTCGACGACCTCACCTTCTGACAGACGGCGGCTCTTCGCCACGACTGCGCCGTCGACGAGCACCGCCCCGCTCTCGACGAGCGCCTGGACCTCCGCCCGGCTGAAGCCGGTCAGGAACGCGACGGCCCGATCGACCCGGACGCCCGCGAGCGCGGCGGGCACCTCCAGGGGCTCGGGCGGGACGCCCGGCTCGCTCACCGCGAGGGCGCGGCGCCCTCCGCGCGACGGGGGGCCCGCCATCCGAAGAGGGCGAGCATCAGGGCTCCGATCGTGATGGCGGAGTCGGCGACGTTGAACGTGGGCCACCAGCCGATGCGGATGAAGTCGACGACCGCACCGTGCAGGAATCCCGGCGAGCGGAACAGCCGGTCGGCGAGGTTGCCGAGCGATCCGCCGAGGACGAGCGACAGCGCGCACACCGTCACGAGGTCTTCGGAGCGACGGGCAGCGCGCGCGAGGACGAACGCGACCGCGAGCGCGAGGACGGCGAGCAGCGGCGTGAAGCCCTGGAAGAGACTGAACGCGCTGCCGGTGTTGCGTCCGAGCCGGAACTCGACCGTGTGCCCGATCACCGCGATCGTGCGGTGCGACAACGCGCTGACCGCCCACACCTTCGTGGCCTGATCGAGCGCAAGAACACCGATCACGAGGACGAGCGACACCATCGCGTAACGGCCGGGGCTGCGCGAAACCCGTCGACGTGCAGCGCGCGATCCGTTCACGACGCGGGTTCGTACCGGGCGAGCAGTGGGCTCAGCGCCTGCGCTCGCCACGCGACTTGCACTTCACACACAGCTCCGCGTACGGGAGCGCCTCGAGCCGCGCCACCGGGATGCGGTCACCACACATGTCGCAGATCCCGTAGGTACCTGCGTCCATGCGCCCGAGCGCGCGGTCGATGTCGAGGACCGCCTGCCGTGCCTTCTCCGACAACGCCAGGTCACGCTCGCGCTCGACGCTGAGCGTGTCGCCCTCTCCGGACTCCTCGTCGAACTGCGTGTCGCCCTGTTCGCGCTCCGTCGCGAGCGCGTCGGCCTCGGCTTGCAGCTCGTCCGCCTGGTGCAGCAGCCGGGAGCGCTCCTCCTCGAGGAGGGTCCGCAGGCGCTCGAGTGTCTTCGGTGCGATGGGCGGTCCGGAAGGCCGCTTCGGCTTCTCGGGACGGACCGGCGCGGGCGACGCGGACGCGGTCGCGCGTCCGGCCGTGCGAGCTGCGGCGTCCTTGACCGCCTTCGTCTCCTTCGCCGCCTTCTCCGGGCCGGCCTTCACCGCCGGCGCGGAGGTGCGCTTCGTGGGCTGCTTCGCCGGCGCCTTCGCCGGCCTGGACGTCTTGACCGTGCCCTTGGCCGGTCCGGCCTTCACCGCGGCCTTCTTCGCCGGCGCGGTGACCTTGGTCGTGGACTTGGCCGGCGCGGCCTTCACGGCCTTCTTCGCCGTCGCCTTGGCCGGCGTCGACTTCGCGGCCGCCGGCTTCTTGGCCGCCGGCTTCGTGGTGGCGACCTTGCTCTTCGTGGCCGACTTCGAGGACGCGGTCTTCTTCGCGGAGGAGTTCGCCGCCGGGCGCTTGGCCGGTACGGCCTTCGTCGCGGCCCGCGTGGAACGGGACTCGTTCTTGCTGTCGGCCTTCTTGGCCGTCTTCTTGGCCGGCTGCTTCACCTTGCCGGCCGCGGACGGCTTCGAGGCAGATGCCCTCGGCATCACGATCCTTCCGATTCGCACGGCGCTCGGCCCACGCGCAGCTGGCCCACGGTCGAACGAGGGGGCACGGGGGCCCGTAAAGGCGGCGGAGTGTATCGGTCCGAACGACTGGTCTCAAGCCCCCCGCCCGCGGATCACGTGGGCGAGCCGGTCCTTGGCGAGATCGACGTCGAGGCCCTCGACCCGGAACCGTTTGAGCCGGGACGTTGCGCCGGCAACGAGTGAGACGGCGGGCCGCGCGACCTCGAGCGCGTGGGCGAGCAGCGCGGTGACCTCGTCGTTCGCCCGGCCACCGACCGGGGGCGCCTTGACGCGCACGCGCAGCGCGTCGCCGTGGCGGCCGACGATCCCGGCCCTTCCGGCACGTGGCTGCACGTGGACGTTGAGGAGCACGTCCGGCCCGGCCGCGATCACGACCCCGTCGAGTTCCGTGTCCGCATGCCCTGCGGGTTCCATCACCGTCATCCTTCCTCGGGCTGCGCCCTCCCGGGCATCCGCACAGGCTCCGTGACCAGCAAGGACCCCCGGTAGGGTGGATCCGATGTTCGATCCCGTCGACACCCGTCTCGACCTCGTCGATCTCGAGCGCCGCGTGCTCACCCAGTGGCGCGACGACAAGGTCTTCGAGCGCAGCCTCGAGCAGCGCGCCGGCGCCCAGGAGTGGGTGTTCTACGAAGGGCCCCCGACCGCCAACGGCCGGCCCGGGATCCACCACGTGTGGGCCCGGCTGTTCAAGGACCTGTTCCCCCGGTTCCACACCATGCGCGGCAAGTACGTCGCCCGCAAGGGCGGTTGGGACTGTCACGGCCTGCCGGTCGAGGTCGAGGTGGAGAAAGAGCTGGGCTTCTCGGGCAAACCTCAGATCGAGGAATTCGGCATCGAGGAGTTCAACCGGCGGTGCCGCGAGTCGGTGCTCCGCTACGTCGGCGACTTCGAGGCGCTCACGAGCCGGATCGGCATGTGGCTCGACACCGACGACGCCTACTGGACGCTCGACAACGACTACATCGAGAGCGTCTGGTGGCTGTTCGACCAGATGTGGAGCGCGGGCGACATCTACGAGGGGTTCAAGGTCGTGCCCTACTGCGGCCGCTGCGGCACCGCGCTGTCGAGCCACGAGCTCGGCCAGCCCGGCGCCTATCGCGATCTCACCGAGGCGTCGGTGTACGTCCGGTTCCCCGTCCTCGATCGCGACTTCGACCTGCTCGTGTGGACCACGACGCCCTGGACGCTCATCTCCAATGTGGCCGCCGCGGTGGGGCCCGACCTCGAGTACGTGCGCGCACGCCGCACCGACGGCGCGGCGCGCGACGTCGTCCTCGCGGCCACGCGCTTCGAGGACGTGCTCGGCGACGGTTACGAGATCGTCGAGAGGATGCGCGCGCAGGACCTCGTCGGTCTGCACTACGAGCGCCCGTTCGAATTCCTCCCGCTGGGAGGCGACGCGTGCCGTGTGGTCGCGGCCGACTTCGTCACCGTCGACGACGGTTCCGGCATCGTGCACCTCGCGCCGGCGTTCGGCGAGATCGACCGCGAGGTCGCGGAGCGCGAGGGACTCCCTGTGCTCAACCCGGTCGGACCCCAGGCGCGCTTCGACGACTCGGTGCCACCATGGCGCGATCAGTTCGTGAAGGACGCCGACTCGTCGATCATCGAGGCGCTCGCCGCGAGCGGCCGGCTGGAGCGCGTCGTCGACTACACGCACTCCTATCCGCACTGCTGGCGCTGCGGCACGCCGCTCATCTACTGGGCGAAGCCGACCTGGTTCGCGCGTACGTCGGAGCACCGCGACGAGCTCCTGTCCCAGAACGAGGGCATCGGCTGGCACCCGGAGCACATCAAGCACGGACGCTTCGGTGACTGGCTCGAGAACAACGTCGACTGGGCGCTGTCCCGCGATCGGTTCTGGGGGACTCCCCTGCCTGTCTGGCGCTGTACGAACAGGCACGACACGAGCGTGGGCTCCGTCGCCCGCCTCGGCGAGCTCGCCGGCAAGGATCTCGCCGGGCTCGACCTACACCGGCCGTACGTCGACGACGTCGAGATCACCTGTGCGCAGTGCAGTGCACCCGCCCGTCGCGTCGAGCCGGTGCTCGACGCCTGGTTCGACTCGGGCTCGATGCCGTCGGCCCAGTTCCACTTCCCGTTCGAGAACGAGGAGACCTTCGCCCGCCGGTTCCCCGCCGACTTCATCTGCGAGGCCATCGATCAGACACGCGGCTGGTTCTACTCGCTGCTCGCGGTGAACACGCTCGTGTTCAAGCGCAGCCCGTACCGCAACGTCGTGTGCCTCGGCCTGGTGGTCGACCGCGACGGGCAGAAGATGTCGAAGTCACGCGGCAACGTGATCGATCCATGGACGATCCTCGATACCCGCGGCGCCGACGCGCTGCGCTGGTACTTCTTCTCGGCCGGGTCACCGTGGATCAGCAGGCGCGTGTACGAGGAGGGCATCGACGAATCGACGCGCAGCTTCCTGCTCACGCTGTGGAACACGTATGCGTTCTTTGTCACCTACGCCAACCTCGACGGGTGGACCCCGGATGCTGCGACGGCCGGCGCATCCGCACACGTGCTCGACCGCTGGATCAGGTCCCGACTCCACCGCACGGTCGCCGAAGTCACGGATGCCCTCGAAGCGTTCGACGCCCTGCACGGTGCCCAGGCACTCGAGGCACTGGTCGACGACTTGTCGAACTGGTACGTGCGCAGGTCGCGCGCGCGTTTCTGGAACTCCGCGGACGCCGCCGCACACGCCACCCTGCACGAGATCCTGACGACGATCGCCCGACTGCTCGCGCCGTACACGCCGTTCGTCGCGGACGACATGTGGCAGAACCTCGCGCGAACGAACGAGTCGGTTCATCTCCAGGACTGGCCGACGGTCGACGCGTCCGCGATCGACGACCGGCTCGAGGAGGAGATGACGGTTGCGCGCCACGTCGCCTCGCTCGGTCTCGCGGCGCGCAACGACGCGCGCTTGAAGGTGCGGCAGCCGCTACGACGTGTGATCGTGCTCCTGCCCGACCAGTCACGGCTGTCGAGCGACGTCGTCGCCGAGATCGCCGACGAGCTCAACGTGAAAGAGCTCGAGCCTGTCGACAACCTCGAGGGCCTGCTCGACTACCGCGTCACACCCAACTTCCGGAAGCTCGGACCGAAGTTCGGCAAGGACGTGCAGCGGGTCAAGGCGGCACTCGAGCACATCGACGGGTCGGCTGTCCGTCAGGCGCTCGACACCGAAGGCGTCTTCCGCCTCGATCTGGGTGACGGGACCGTCGTCGACCTCGCGCCCGACGAGCTCGACGTCCGGGCCGAGTCGCACGAGGAGCTCGTGCTCGTGCAAGAGGACCGATACGCGGTTGCGCTCGACACGACCCTCGACGACGAGCTGCGCCGGGAGGGATGGGTCCGCGAGCTGGTCCGTGCGATCAACGAGGCCCGCAAGCAGCGGGGGCTCGAGATCGCCGACCGCATCGCCCTGACGCTCACGGTTCCGGCCGAGTGGTTCGATGCGACCAACGAGAGTCGCGACCTCATCGCGGGCGAGGTGCTCGCGAAGGAGATCACGGTCGAGTCGGGGACGGTCGACCCGAACGAGCGTGACACCGTGACACTCGACGGCGTCGTGGTGAGGATCGCGTTCGAGAAGCGTTAACGGCGACGCTTGAAGACGTTGCCGAAGCGCCCGGACTCGTCGGTCTCGTCGGTGAAGTCGTCGTGCTCGGCCGGACCGAGCGGACGGTCGTCACGCACGGCCTCACGCAGGCTGGCGAAGAACGCGTCGTCGTCGAGCACTTCCGTCTCGGGACCCTCGTCGCCGGGGAAGAGTTGCTCGCGCGGGGGACGAGGCTCGTCACGGCGCTCCTCCGCCAACGGCGGAGGCGGCGTCGACGATGACGCGGACGACGGCGACGACGCGCTCGGAGATGGTGCGGGCGGCGTCTCGCTTGCGACCTGCGCGTGCTCCGGCTCGTGGAACACGTCGGCTGCCTCGTGGTCGTCGGCCGACGCTGCAGGCTCGGTCGCGTTCGGCGCGGGTGGGGCCGACGGGGCGACCGACATCGACGATGCCGGTGCGTCTTCGGACGACATGGAGGGAAGGTCCACCTCGTGCAGCGAGGGACGCGGCCCCGCGCTGACCGTCTTGCGCGCCTCGAGCGAGTCGAGGTCGGCCTGGATCGCGCGGCGCAGCCGGGAGCGGTACTCGGATTCGAACCGCTCCAGGTTGTCGATGTCGGACAACAGTGCTTCGCGGCGCGCGCCGAGCCCGAGCACCTCGGCCTCGAGGCGGCGCTGTTCGGCCATCGCCATCCGACGGGCGGTGGCTTCGGCCTCGCTGACGAGCGAGTAGGCCCGCGCCTCCGCTTCCTCGACCATCTGCTTCGCGCGCGCCTGCGCCTCGGAGACCGCCTCGTCGGCGGTCTTCTGGGCGAGCATCAACGTGCGCTGCAGCATCTGCTCGTTCTCGCGCCCACGGCCGGCGTCGCTCTCGGCCAGGGCGAGGCGTTCGGTGGCCTTGCGGACCTGGTCCTCGAGTTGCTCGATCGTCGCCGCGGCGCGCTCGAGCAGCTCGTCGACGTCGTCCCGGTTGTAACCCCGGAAACCCTCGCGGATGTCCATGTCGCGCAACTCGCGCGGCGTCACGTCCATGGGGGCAATTTAGCGACGGTTCCGGTCGCTGTGGGGGACGACCTCCGGCATGCCCGGTTCGCGCGCAGCGCGGTCGGGCGCCGAACAGAGAAATGGGAAGAAATCAGAAGAACGTGCGCCCGCTGCACAGTGCCGTGCGCAGGATCACGATGATGAAGAAGAGCACGAGGAACGAAAGGTCGATCATGCCGGCCGGAGGGATGACCCGCCGCAGCGGGGCGAGGAGCGGCTCGGTGAGCTGCCACAGCACCGAGTTGATCGACGCGAGCGCGGTACCGGAGCGCGTGGGGAACCACGACAGCACCGCTCGAAGCACGAGGACGATCAGATAGATGAAGAGGAGCGCGCAGATGACGTTCACGGCAAGGGATCAGTTCCGGTACAGCCCCTTGGCCTGCAACCGCTCCTTCTCTTCCTGCGAGACCTCGACATCGGCCGGCGTCAAGAGGAACACCTGATCCGCCACCCTCGACATCGTTCCTCCGACTGCGTAGGCGAGGCCGCTCGAGAAATCGATCAGGCGGCGTTGGAGGTCCCGGCCCAGTCCTTGGAGATTCACGATGACGGGCTGGTTCGCCTTCAGCCGGTCGCCGACCTCCTGCGCGTCGTTGAAGCCGTGTGGTTCCACGACGTGGACCCGGGCTGCGTGGTTCGCGGGCATCGGCCGGATGACGGGGGGCTTGGGCGACGGCACGACGGTCGGCTCGTCGGTACGCGGAAGTGGCCGCACCGTTGCTCCACCGTCGGACGCTCGCGGCTGTGCCTGCGCCTGCACGCGCGTCACGGCGGGCTCGGGCGCCTCTTCGTAGTACTCCTCGTACTCCGGGTATTGGTCGTCGTCCTGCAACCCCAGGTAGACCAGGGTCCGACGCCACAAGGAAGCCATGTGCACGTCCCTCCTGGCTGGCAGCCTATCCTGGGCACCCTAGGCAATTGCGGACGCTACGGCTCGGTCAAGGGGCTGGTCGCGGGCCGAAGATCGCCCGACCTACCCGCACGATCGTTGCACCCTCCTCGACCGCGATCTCGTAGTCGTCGCTCATCCCCATCGACAGGTGCGCCACGCCGAGCCCGCTCGCGAGCTCACGAAGCGCGGCGAAGGCGCGGCGTGCGGGTGCATCACGGGGCGGGACCGTCATGAGCCCCTCGACCTCGAGGCCCACGGTGTGCAGGTCGTCGACGAGCGCCCGAGCCTCGGCGGGGAGCACCCCCGCCTTTTGCGGCTCTGCGCCCACGTTGACCTCGACGAGCACGCGCGCACCGGGCGCGCGTCGCGCGATGACATCGCCGAGGGCGGCGCGATCGACGGAATGCCACAACACGACGTACGGGGCGAGGCCCGCGACCTTGTTGCGCTGCAGCCGGCCGAGGAAGTGCCAGCGGACGTCGTCCCCGCTCGCGGCGAGCAGCGGCGCCTTCGCCAGCACCTCCTGGGCCCGGTTCTCGCCGAGATCGACGAGTCCCCCGTGGATCGCCTCGCGGAGGCGATCGGTGTCGACGGTCTTCGACGCGCCGACGAGCGTGACATCGGCGGGATCGCGACCCGCCCGGCGCGCCGCGGCTGCGATCCGCTCGCGCACCTCGGCGATGCGCTGGGCGATCCCCGTCACGGGAGTCGCGCCACCACCATGGCCTGGCGCCCGGTGGTGCCGTCGCGTCGATGCGAGAACCACCGTTGCGCGTCGTGCGCGGTGCAATGCCCCGATCGCTCGACGCGTTCCACGCCGGCGCTGCGCAGCGCGATCTCGACGGCGGCCGCAAGGTCGAGCGCCGGATCACCGACGAGCGTCCGACCGGCGACGCTCGGGCCGAACCGCTGCACGAACCGCTCGAGTTCGTCCGCGCCGAAGGCGTAGTGGCACGGCATCACGCACGGACCGATCCACGCGTCGACGGCACCGGCACCGGCGTCGCGCAGCGTTTCGACGCTGCGTTCGATCACACCGGCCTCGAGGCCCTTCCAACCGGCGTGCACCGCGCCGATCGCGTCGTCGGTGACGAGCGCGATCGGCACGCAGTCGGCAACCTGGATGGCGAGCGGAAGCCCGGCGAGGTCGGTCACGGCGGCGTCGCCCTCGCGACCGTTGGCACCCGCATCGCGGGCGCGCACGACCGTTGCGCCATGAACCTGCCGCAGCCACACCCACTCGCGGTGATCGTCGGGAACGTCGTCGTGTGCAGCGAGCGTCTGCGCGAGGCGGCGCCGGTTCTCGATCACCGCGTCGTCGGTATCGCCGACGTGATCCGTGAGGTTCAGCGAGTCGTACGGCGGGCGCGACACGCCGCCGTTGCGATCCGTGAACCAGACCACCGCGTTCCCGACCCGGACGCGCAGTCGTTCGTGCACTCCCGTCGGACTCGAGCGGGACCGGACTAACGCAAGAACTCCGGGACGTCGAAGTCGTCGTCGGAGAGGTCGAGGTCGCCGCGACCGGCCAACGCTGCCTCCTCGTCGCGCAGCCCGAGCGGCGCGCTGGTGTCGGAGCGACGCTCCCCTTCGTATCGGTCGAAGCCCGCCGCGATGACGGTGATGCGCACCTCGTCGCCGAGCGCGTCGTCGATGACGGCACCGAAGATGATGTTCGCGTCGGGATGCGCGGCCTGCGAGATGATCTCCGCCGCCTCGTTGACCTCGAACAGGCCGAGGTCCGACGGACCCGAGACGTTGAGCAGGATGCCGCGCGCACCTTCGATGCTCGCCTCGAGCAACGGGCTCGAGATGGCAGCGCGAGCCGCGGTGACCGCGCGGCCCTCGCCCGACGCGTAGCCGATGCCCATGAGCGCGGAGCCGGCGTTCGACATGATCATCTTCACGTCGGCGAAGTCGGTGTTGATGAGCCCCGGCGTCGTGATGAGGTCGGTGATGCCCTGCACGCCCTGCAGCAGGACCTCGTCGGCCATCTTGAACGCGTTGAGCATCGTCGTCTTCTGGTCGGAGACCTGGAGCAGACGATCGTTCGGGATGATGATCAGCGTGTCGACCTTCTCCTTGAGCCGCTGGATGCCGCTCTCGGCCTGCACCGAGCGGCGACGACCCTCGAAGGAGAACGGGCGGGTGACCACGCCGATGGTGAGCGCGCCGACCTGCTTCGCGATCTCGGCCACGACGGGCGCGCCACCCGTACCTGTGCCGCCACCCTTGCCGGCGGTGATGAACACCATGTCGGCGCCCTTGAGGACCTCTTCGATCTCGTCGCGGTGTTCCTCGCACGCCTGACGACCGACTTCGGGGTCCGACCCCGCACCGAGCCCGCGGGTGAGCTGCCGCCCGACATCGAGCTTCACGTCGGCGTCGCTCATCAGTAGGGCCTGCGCGTCGGTGTTGATGGCGACGAACTCCACGCCCTTGAGGCCGGCGTCGATCATCCGGTTGACCGCGTTGCAGCCACCGCCGCCGATGCCGACGACCTTGATCACGGCGAGGTAGTTCTGCGGCGCACCAAGCATTGGGACCTTCCTTGTCATCCGGTCGTCGCGAGTCTCACGGGCTCGTCGAGCGGGACCCTTACCGCGTCGGGCGACCATGCTCGGAACCGCTCGTCGCGCCGATCGGCGAGCACGGAACGACCTGCTCGCCGATCTGAATCTCGGATTCGCAGGCCAAACCCTCAACCTCCTGTAGAGGTTTATAGTTATGTAAACCTGCGGTTTGGGTCGAGACAGTACAAGATCGCGCGCGCACGGTCAACGAGCCGAGTCGGGCGCCGAACCGGTCGCGGGGTTCTGCGGAACCGAGACGTCGATGTATCCCACGCGCTGCCCGGCGAGAGTGCGCAGCAGCGCGAGCGCGGCATCGGCCTTGGCCCGCAGACCGTCGGGCTGGCCGAGGCGGATCTCCCCCGCCGGAGATCCCTGCACGAGCCGCAGCGAGACGCCTCCCGGCGAGAGAGCGATCGCGGTGACGAACGGCCCGAGCTGCGGGCCGAGACCCGCGCGTACGTCGAGCAGCGTGCGCGCCACATGTGAGCCGGGCGCGGGTACCGGCCCGATGCCCGCGAGCTCCGGAAGCCCGTCGGGCGGTGCCGCGGTCATCCCGAGCACGCGTCCCGTCGCGTCGAGCAACGCGACATCCGCGCCCTGCGACGAGCCGGGCTGCGCGCGCGCCCAGGCCGCGGGCGCGCGTTCCACGACGGCGATACGCACAGTCCCCGGCAAGTGCTTCGTCACCGACGCGCGCGCCACCCACGGCAACGCCTCGACACGCCGCTCGATCGAGCCACGGTCGAGCGTGACGAGCGCCGCGCCGTGTCCGACGTGCGCCGCCGCCTGCACCTCCGCGACCGTCACATGACGCGCCCCGGTGACCTTCACGTGACGCACCGCGAGCAACGGGGACTGGACGACGAGCCAGCCGAGACCGGCCGCGCACAGCACGCTGACCCCGACGAGGAGGATGCGCAGACGCCGCCGACCCTGTTCGCGGATCACCTCGACCCGGCGGGCTCGGATCCTCGGATCGATGCGCTCGCCGGGGACGCTCGTCGTGTTCACGTGCCGTCAGCCTCCTCGTCGAATCCGATCATCTGCAGCTCGGGCTCGAGCCGGATCCCCGTCGCTCGCTCCACACGCGCTCGAACTTCGCGCACCAGCGCGTACACGTCGTCGGCCGTCGCGCCGGCGTCGGCTTGGAAGAAGTTCGCGTGTTTCGGTG
Source organism: uncultured Burkholderiales bacterium (assembly GCA_964548555.1). Classification (GTDB taxonomy): domain Bacteria; phylum Actinomycetota; class Acidimicrobiia; order IMCC26256; family JAMXLJ01; genus JAMXLJ01. Next base: position 12,039 of record CAZJSY010000031.1, on the reverse strand, counting down.
AGACGACCGCACCCCCGACCCGGAAGCCCTTCAATCCGGACGCGTCGATGAGGCGTCCGGCGCTGTCTCCGCGTGGGTTGCGGAACACCGAGCCCGCGTTGGAGCCACCGGGTTGGTTTGCGCGCCGCCATTCCACGATCTCGTCGATCCGAGCGCGGCATGCTGCGGGATCGTCGGGGTGCACACGGAAGCGGGCGTCGAGCACGACGTCGGTACTCCGCAACGACGAGTGGCGATAACCGAGATCGAGCTCGGCGAGCCCGCACGTGCGCGCGTCGCCATCGCCGCGGAGATCGATGAGCCGGGCGTCGACCACGACGTCGCGCGTCTCACGGCCGTGGCCGCCCGCGTTCATCCGCACGGCGCCACCGACCGTTCCCGGGATCCCGACGTAGAACTCGAGCCCGCTGAGACCCGCGGCGGCGGCCTGGCGGGCGAGACGAGGGAGCGCGGCGGCGCCGCCGGCGACGACCGCGCCGTCGCGGGGCTCGACACGTTCGAGATCACCGTCGAGGACGACGACGACACCCCCGAAGCCGCGGTCGGCGACGAGGAGGTTGGAGCCCCGGCCGATCACGAGCACCGGAACGTCGTCGTGCGTGTGCAGCACAGCCGCGATGTCGCGCAGAGCTGCTTCCGAGGATGCTCGCACGAGCACCGACGCCGGTCCGCCGAGGCGGTACGTCGTGAGCGGCGCCGTGGGAGCGTCGAGCGCGACCGCGTCACCGAGACGGTCGCGGAGTGCTTCGGCGAGCACGGTCGACGACGCCGGCTGACCGATCACGCCGGCGCCGTCTCCGCGGCCGTCGCTGTGTCGGTGCCGCGACCGGACAGCGCGAGCATCTCGTCGGCAAGATTGCCGACGTCGCCCACGCCCATGGTGAGCACGACGTCGCCGGGGCGGGTGAGGGCCAGCACGCGTTCTGCCAGCTCCGCACGTCGAGGGAAGTACGCGACCTGCAGGTCGGGGTGCGCGTCGAGAACCGCCCGGAGCACCAACCGCCCCGACACTCCGGGCTGGGGTCGCTCCGCCGCGGGCGCGCAGACGTCGGTGAGCACGAGCAAGTCGGCGTCGACGAACGCGTCGGCGAAGTCGCGCCACATCAATGCAGTACGTGTGTATCGATAGGGCTGGAACACCGCGACGACGCGTTTCCAGCCGCACTCACGCGCCGTGCGGACCGTGGCCTGGAGCTCGGCGGGGAGGTGCGCGTAGTCGTCGACCAGCGTCACCCCGTCGATCTCTCCCTTGAAGTGGAAGCGCCGCGCGACACCTCCGAAGTTTCGCAACGCCTCGGCCACGGCGGCGAAGGGGACGCCGAGCTCGGACGCGAGCGCAACGGCGCCGACCGCGTTCACCGCGTTGTGCCGGCCCGGTACCGCGAGCTCGATGTCGCCGAGACGCGTGTCTCCGTGCCACACCTCGAACCGGCTTCCCACCCGTCCGCCGCTCTCCCAGCCGGTCATGCGGTAGTCGGCATCGTCGGATGCTCCGTAGGTGACCGCGTCGGTCCGGTTCGCCGTGAGTCGTCGTACCACCGGATCGTCGATACACATGACCGCGACACCCGGCAGCCGCGCGACGAATCGGTCGAATGCGCCGACGAGCGCGTCGAAGGTGCCGTAGTGCTCGAGGTGGTCGGGCTCGACGTTGGTGACGATCGCAACCTCGGGCTCGATCTCGAGAAAGGTGCCGTCGCTCTCGTCGGCCTCGACGACGAGCCACTCCCCCGCCCCGCGGGCCGCGTTGGTGCCGACCTCGTGCGGCTCGCCGCCGATGAGGAAGCTGGGCCGCCGTCCGGCCGCGAGCAGTGCGACGGCGAGCATCGACGACGTCGTCGTCTTGCCGTGGCTGCCCGCGACCGCGATGGTGCGACGGGTCGCGACGAGCGCACGCAGTGCATCGGCGCGGCGCAGCACCGGGATACCCCGTTCCTCCGCGACCCAAACCTCGAGGTTCGTGCGCGGAACCGCAGTGGAGATCACGACAGCATCCGTACCCGACGGAATGTTCTCGGGCCTGTGCCCCACGCCGATCTGCACGCCCGCGACGCGGAGTCGCTCCAGCACGCGGGAGTCGCGCAGGTCGGAACCCGAGACCTCGTGGCCCATTTCGCGCAGCAGCAGCGCGAGCGCGCTCATGCCCGAGCCGCCGACACCGACGACGTGGATGCGCCGCGTCTGTCGGAGGTCAAGCTCGTACACCGGCCGCCTCCTCCACGAGATCGGCCAACCGGGCCGAGGCGTCGGCACGTCCGAGCGACCGGGCGCGCTCTCCCATTCGCAGCAGCACCGCGCGATCTTCGACCAACTGAGCCACGAGCTCGTCGACCCGTGCGGCGTCGCACTCGGCGTCGGGCACCATGACGGCCGCACCCACGTCGGCGAGCGACCGTGCGTTGCGCGTCTGGTGGTCGCTCGGAGCGCCCGGGAGCGGCACCAGAATCGACGGCAGGCCTGCCACCGCGAGCTCGGCGACCGTCGACGCGCCCGCCCGGCACACCACGAGCGCGGCCCGTGCGTACACCTGGTCGAGGTGGTGCTCGTAACCGACGAGCTCGTACTGCAACGCGTCGTCGGGCCGTCGGAGCCCGTCGAGGCGCTCGGTGCACTCCGCCAGGTTGCGCGCCCCGGCCACGTGGTACACGGCGATGTCGGTTCGGTGGCGCCAGCGGTCGTACAACCCCAGCGCAGTGTCGTTGAGCGTCCCCGCGCCGAGGCTGCCACCGACCACCACGACGAGCGGGGGCTCCGCCTGCGCCCGACGGAGCTCGACGAGCTCGCGACGCACGGGATTGCCGGTCAACACCGCGCGCCGCAGCGGGGTGCCGGGAAGCGAGACCCCCGCTCTGGCCCCGAGGAGCACGGCGATCCGGTTCGCGATGCCGGGCGCGGCGTTCTGCTCGTGCACGACGGTCGGGATGCGCAGCAGCCGCGCCGCGACCACACACGGCAGCGATGCATAGCCGCCCACGCCGACCACCACGCGCGGCCGGAGCCGGCGCACGATGCGTCGTGCGGCGACGACGGAGCGAAGCGCGTCCCACAGCACCCGGACATTCTCGACGGTCGGACGAAATCGAAGGCCGCGCACCGGTAACAGCTCGATCGTGAACCCCGCCTCGGGGACCGCCTCGGCCTCGAGACGGCCACGCGCGCCGACGAAGCTGATCGACGACCGACGATGACCCCGGCGCACCAGCTCCTGACCGAGCGCGATCGCGGGCGAGACGTGTCCGCCCGTCCCTCCGCCGGTGATGATGGCGAAGACGGGCTCGGCGGCGAACGCCGGCGCAGGCGTCCGCATGGAGGGGTGAGGTACCGCGCTCACCCTGCCTGTCGCGCGACGTTGCCGAGGATCCCGGCCGCCGCCATCGTGAACAACAGGGCCGACCCACCGAACGAGACGAACGGCAGCGGAATTCCCGAGACCGGGAGCAGGCCCACCACGGCGCCGATGTTGATCATGGCCTGACCCACGACCCACACGGTGACGCCCGATGCGAGCAGCATCCCGAAGCGGTCGGGTGCGCGCATCGCCGCGCGCGCACCGAGGATCGCGAACGCGAAGAACAGCGCGAGGACGAGGCCGGCACCGATGAGACCGAGCTCTTCGCCGATCACCGCGAAGATGAAGTCGTTGTGCGCGTTCGGAAGGAACAGCCACTTGGACCGGCCGGCACCGAGACCGACACCGGTCCACCCGCCGCTGCCGAGGGCGATCAGCGACTGCGAGATCTGGTAGCCGGTGTTCGACGCGTCCTTCCACGGGTGGAGGTAGGTGAACACACGCGCGCGGCGATAGGGCGCGGCCAGCGCCAGCACCAACGTGCCGAGCACGCCCACTCCGAACACGACGCCGAGGTGCTTCGCGCGGATACCGCCGATGAGCAACACGCCCGCGACGATGAGCGACAGGACGATCGTCGAGTCGAGATCGGGCTCGCGCATCACCAGCAACCCGAACACGAAGAACACGAGTAGCACCGGCCGCAGCACCCGCCGCCAGTCGTACAGCTCGTGCTCGCGCCGTGTGAGCACGTCGGCGGAGAACACCAGCAGTGCGAGCTTCGCGATCTCCGACGGTTGCATCCGGAGGCTGCCGAACCCGAGCCAACGGCGCGACCCGTACGCCACCAGCCCGACACCCGGAATGAGCACGATGGTGAGCAGCACTCCCGCGAGCAACAGCAGCGGCGTCATGGAGCGCTGCCAACGGTGGTAGTCGACGCGGGAGACGGCCGCGAACGCCACCACACCGAAGACGGTCCACATGAGCTGACGCTCGAAGAAGTACCAGGCCGATCCGTAGTTGGCGAGCGACTGCACCGACGACGCTGAGAGGATCATCACCGTGCCGACGATGTTGAGGACGGCGACGGTCGCGACGAGCAGCACGTAGCCGGCCGGCCGCTGCTTCCCCGCCGCGGACCAGCCGCGCGCGAGACGGCCCAGCCGATCCGAGCCGGGCACCTGTACCCGGGGAAAGCGGACACGCCGCAGCGTGTCGACACTGACCGTCATCCCACCCGCTCCCCGGCGTTGCTGCCGATCAGCGCGGCCACCTCACGGGAGAAGTCGTCGCCCCGGTCGGCATAGCTCGTGTACCAGTCGAACGATGCGCACGCGGGCGACAACAGCACCGCATCGCCGGGCCGCGCGAGCTCGGCGGCGCGCCGTACGGCGTCACGCATCGACGATGCCCGCGTCACGGTGGTCCGTCCTTGGAATGCGTCCTCCAACTCGGGCGCGGCCTCGCCGATAGCCACCACGGCGCGAAGCCGGGGCGCGAGCACGCGTAGTGCACCGAGGTCGAGACCTTTGTTCCGTCCGCCCGCGATGAGCACCGCCGAGTCGAAGCCCGAAACCGCGGTGAGCGTCGCGTGCGGGTTCGTTGCCTTCGAGTCGTCGTAGTACCGCACCCCACTAGCCTGGCCGACCAGCTCGACGCGATGGTGGAGCCTCTCGAACGAGCCGAGCGCGGTGGCGATCCCGTCGGGCGTCGCGCCCACGTCGAGAGCCGCTGCCGCGGCGGCCAACGCGTTCGCGAGATCGTGTGGCGCGTTCGCCCGCAAGGCGGTCGCCGCAGCGAGCGTGCTGCCGTCGGATGCGACGAGCACGCCGTCTTCGACGTGGAACGCGCCGGGCCGGTTCGCGAGGGTGAACGGTGCCCGACGTGCCACGGCGGTCCGGCCCATCTGCGCGACACGGTCGTCATCGGCGTTGAACACCAGGAGGTCGGTCCCCTGCTGGTGCCGGAACACGTTGGCCTTCGCGTCCTCGTACGCGTCGCGGCTCCCGTGCCAGTCGAGATGGTCGTCGGCGATGTTCAACAGCACGGCGACCCGAGGCGCGAACGTCGGTGCGAATCGCAGCTGGAACGACGACAGCTCCGCCACGAGGACCGCGACGTCGTCGTCGACCGCGTCGAGCAGCGGACGCCCGATGTTGCCCGCCGCGGTGGCCGGCACACCGGACTCCTGCAGCATCGTCGCGGTGAGCGTCGTGACCGTCGTCTTGCCGTTGGTCCCCGTGATACCGACGATCGGCACACGGCTGCGTTCGGCGGCCAGGTCGACCTCACTTCGGACGTCGACCCCGGCGGCCGCCGCGGCCTGCAGTGCGTGGTGGGTGTCGCGAACCCCGGGGCTCGGTACGACGAGGGCTGCGGTCGTCGCGAGCCGGCCGAGCTCTGCGGCGTCCGGAGCCTCCACGACCCGCGCGCCGCGCCGCTCGGCGTCTTGGCGTGCCTCGGCGTAACCGGCGGCACCCGGACGTTCCTCCACGACGACGATGTCGCGTCCTTCGCCGGTCAGCCGGCGAACGACCGCGCGGCCGGTGGCGGCGAGTCCGATCACGAGCACGTGCCCGCTGTTCGACGGGCTCACTCGATCACGCCCGGAATGCGCAGGAAGTCGGCGTAGAAGAGGCCGAGCCCGAGCGCGACGCACATCCCCGCGAAGACCCAGAACCGCACGACCACGGTGAACTCCGGCCAGCCACCGACCTCGAAGTGGTGATGAATCGGCGACATGCGCAGCACACGACGGCCGAACCCGCGGAACGAGATCACCTGTGCGATGACGCTCAGCGTCTCGATCGCGTACAACCCGCCGAGGATCGGCAGCAGCAGGATCGTGTGCGTCAGCAGCGCGAGGCCCGCGACCGCGCCCCCGAGCGCGAGCGCGCCGGTGTCCCCCATGAAGATTTGGGCGGGCGCGGCGTTCCACCACAGGAACCCGACGCACGCGCCCATCATGGCGCCGGCGATGACGCACTGATCGAGCGAGGCCGCCGCGAGCGAGTGATAGACGTGCGGATGGCGGAACTGCACGAACGTGATCACCACGAACGCGGCAAAGACGAGCGCGGAGGCACCGGCGGCGAGACCGTCCATGCCGTCCGTGAGGTTGACGCCGTTCGAGGTCGCCATGATCACGAACACTGCGACGACGGCCCAACCCCACGGACCGAGGTCGAGGCTCATCCTGCGTGCGAACGACAGATGGGTCGACACCTGCACCCAGTTGACGGCCAGGATCACGAATCCGGTGCCTACGACGAGCTGCCCCGCGAGCTTCCCGCGTTTGCGCAGACCGAGATTGCGGTGCGCCTTGACGCCGAGGTAGTCGTCGATGAACCCGACGAGCGCCATGCCGAGGATGAGCGACATCAAGACGATGCCGCTGTTCGCGTGCTTGAACGCGTTGACTCTGAGGTGCGCGACGAGATATCCCGTGAGCGCGGCGCCGACGATCGCGATGCCGCCCATCGTCGGGGTTCCGGCCTTCTTCACGTGTGGATGCTCGATCGGCCCGTCGTCGCGAATCGCCTGACCGATTCCTCGCGCCTGCAGCACGCGAATGAGCAACGGCGTGCCGAGCACGCTCACGACGAAACCGGTCCCTGCGGCGATGAGGAGGTTGATCACGAGGCGGGCTCCGACTGCTCCACGCGATCAGCGACCGCGCCCGACGCGGCGCGGGCCGCACGATCCGCACGATCCGCACGGTCCGCGGCGCCCGATACCAGCGCGTCGGCGACCACCTCCAAGCCCACGGCCCGACTGCCTTTCACGAGCACCGCATCGTACGGGCGGACCCGCTCGACCACCGCGGAGAGCGCGTCCCGGACGCTGCCGACCTCCGCCACGTCCTCGATTCCCGCCCTACGCGCGCCCGCGGCGACCGGCCTCGCGCCGTCGCCCACCGCGACCAGCGCATCCACACCGAGGTCGGCTGCGAGCCCGCCCAGCCTGTCGTGCTCGCGGGCCGCGAAGCTCCCGAGCTCGAGCATCTCGCCGAGCACGGCGACGCGCCGGCCGATCACGGGGAGATGCGCGAAGGAACGCAGCGCGGCTTCGACGGTCGCCGGGCTGGCGTTGTACGCGTCGTTGAGCACGACGACACCCGCGGGCGAGTGCTCGAGCTGCATGCGCCAGCTCGCACCACGCGCCGCTTCGAGCCCGAGCGCCACATCGTCGAGGGGCACGCCGAGGACCAGCGCGACCGCCGCCGCGAGCCCGGCGTTGAGCACCTGGTGAAGCCCGCGTACGTCGAGGCGGATCGTTGCAGCACCCCAGGGCGAGGACAGCGCGAACCGGGCCCGCAAGTCGTCGTCGAGGTGGACATCGTCCACACGAAGGCCGCGCTCGGGATCGACCGAGCAGCCCACGGGCACGACGCGGAACGCGCGGTCGCGGCTCAGTCGCTCGACCGCATCGTCGTCGGCGTTGACGACGGCGACACCGTCCGCCGGAAGCGCGTCCAGCAACTCTCCCTTGACTCGCGCGATCGCTTCGCGGTCACCGAGGTACGCCGCGTGCGCGAGACCGATGTTCGTGATGACGCCAATCCGCGGACGTGCGATCTCGCACAGCTGCCGGATGTTGCCCGGAAAACGCGCTCCCATCTCGGCGACCACGACCTCGGTTCGCGGCGTGCCGGCGAGCAACGTGAGCGGCAGGCCAGACTCGTTGTTGAACGAGCCCGGGCTCGCGAGGACGTCGAAGCGCCGCGACAGTGCCGCGGCTGCGAGATCCTTCGTCGACGTCTTGCCGGCCGAACCCGTGATGCCCACGACCGTCGCGCGCACGAGCCGTTCTCGCGCGACGCGACCGCAAGCACCCAGCGCCTGCAGGGTGTCGTCGACCAGGATCAGCGCGCGGGCACCCGGTCGGTGTGCATCGCGGGGATCGCGCGACACCACTGCGACAAGCGCGCCACGTTCGAAGGCATCGCGCACGAAGTCGTGCCCGTCGCGGTTGCCCTGGAGCGCGAAGAAGCACGCGCCCGACTCGAGACTACGCGAGTCGTAGGAGAACGACGTCGCCGTCCACTCCGGATCGCCCGCGAGGATCCGTCCTCCCGTCGCCTCGGCGATGTCGCGGACGCTCAGGTCCATCCGAGCCGCTCCAGTTCCTCGCGGGCCACGGCGCAGTCGTCGAACGCGATCGTCACCGTGTCGAACGTCTGGCCGGTCTCGTGGCCCTTGCCCGCCACCAAGACCACGTCACCCGGTTCAGCATGCTCGATCGCGAGGCGGATCGCCTGCCGGCGATCGATCTCGATGGTGAAGGGAGCGCCGTGACGGAGTCCGGGACGGATCTCCTCGACGATGGCGGCCGGATCCTCCGACCGGGGGTTGTCGGACGTGACGACGACGAAATCGGCCCCCTCCGCGGCCGCCTCGCCCATGAGAGGGCGCTTCTCGCGGTCGCGGTCGCCGCCACAGCCGAACACCACGATGACGCGTCCGTTCGGATCGGCGAGCAGGCGCGCCGCGCGCAGCGCGTGGGAGAGCGCGACAGGTGTGTGCGCGTAGTCGACGACGACCGAGAAGGGCTGCGATCCCGCGACACGCTCGAGACGACCCGGGACCGCGAGGGACGACGACAGCCCGGCCGCGATCGCGTCGAGTGCAAACCCGGCCGGGACCGCCGTTGCCGCGGCCGCGAGCGCGTTCACGACGTTGAACTCGCCGATCAACGGGCTCTGCACCGGTGCCGTGGAACCCGATCGCCGGTCGACGAGGAGGAAGCGTGAGCCGGTCGGCCCCATGTGCACGTCCGTGACCGCGATCTCGGCAGCCGGGCTCGTGATGCCGAACGTCACGGTAGGCAGCCCCCGACACGACGCGCGATGCACGAGCTGTTCGCCATACGCATCATCGAGGTTCACGACGCCGACGCCCGCCCGCGCGGGGTCGAACAACGAAGCCTTCGCCTCGAAGTAGCGGTCGAGCGAACCGTGATAGTCGAGGTGTTCCGGGGAGAGGTTGATGAAGCACACTGCCTCGAACCACGTGCCGTCGACACGGTGCTGCGCGAGGGCATGTGACGAGACCTCGAGCGCAACGGTCGCGACGCCGCGGTCGCGCATACGGGCGAGCAGCTCCTGTAGGTCGGACGCCTCAGGGGTCGTGCGCTCCAGATCGACCGGCGACCCCGCGATACGCGCACCGGTTGTTCCGACGATGCCGGCTGCATCACCGGCCGCGGTGGCGATCGCCTCCAGCAAGAAGGTCGTCGTCGTCTTGCCGTTGGTCCCCGTGATGCCGAGGCAGCGCATCGCGCGCGACGGCTCGCCGTAGCAACGCGCCGCGACCGGGCCGATCGCGACTCGGACGTCGGCGACGCGGACCTGGCTCACGTCGAGGGGAAGGATCCGCTCGACGACGAGCGCGACAGCGCCGCGCGCCACTGCGTCCGGCGCGTGATCATGACCGTCGGTTCGGGCTCCGGTGATGCAACAGAAGCAGGAGCCGCGACCGGCACGAAGATCGTTGTGAACGACCGACGTGACCTCGACCTGCGGGTCCCCGACCCACTCGAGCACGTCGACGTCGGCGAGGAGTTCGCGCAGCTGCACGCTCACCTATCCGCTCGGCGATGCGCCGGTCAGGGTACCGGCGGGCCCGGCACGGGCTCGGGTCGCGGGAGTGGCCGGTGAGGCTCCTGCCGACGGCGGTGATTTCCGAGTCGCCGGAGGAGCTGTCGTGGCCGCTGTGGTCGGGGCGGTCGCGGCCGCGGTGGGGGCTGGCGTGCCGGGAGGTGGAGAGCCCGGCGTCGGGGAGGTGCCGGCCGTTGTCGCCGTCGTCGCGGTCGTGCTCGGCGTGGAGGTCGAGGTCGACGCCCTGACCTGGTCCTGGAACAGGGAGGGTGGCCCGGCGACCGCGGTGTCGGGCGGCACGCCCACGACACGCAGCGCGTTCTGCATGATCCCCGCGAACGCCGGCGCGGCCACCTCGCCGCCGTAGATCTTGGTCGTGGGCTCGTCGACGACCACCGAGATCGCGAGGCGGGGCGCGTTCGCCGGAGCGAAGCCGACGAACGACGCGACGTGTTGGTTGAGCTCGTAGGGCGGCTTGCGCGCCGTACCGGTCTTGCCGGCCACCGCGTAACCCGGAACGGCCGCCGCGGTACCCGTGCCGTTGGTCACGACGCCCTGGAGCATCTGCGTCACGAGGGCCGCCGTCTGCTGCGACACGATACGCGTGCCGCGCACGACCGGCGCGTCACGACGATGACCCTGCGCGTCGACGCTCGCCGCGACGAGACGGGGATTCACCGACACGCCACCGTTGGCGATCGTGAGATACGCGTCGAGCATCTGGAGCGATGTCACGGCGATCCCCTGTCCGATGGGCATGCTGCCCATGCTCGTCGCCGTGTAGCTCGACAGCGGCAGCAAGAGCCCCGATTCCTGACCGGGGAACTTGATCGGCGTCTTCTTCCCGAAGCCGAACGCGCGCAGGTAATGGTCGAAGCGATCAGGTCCGAGCTGCTTCGCCACCAGAATCGTGCCGAGGTTCGACGAACGGCTCATGATGTCGTTCAGGTTCATCTGCATCGTGCCGTGAGGCTCGTCGTCGGTGTACTGCTTGCCCGCGATGCGGATCTCGCCCGGGACCGTGAAACGCGCATCGGGCTTCACGACGCCGTCTTCGAGTGCGCCCGCCATCGTGATCACCTTGTTGGTCGAGCCGGGCTCGAAGACGTCGGTGAGCGGACGGTTCCGTTCCGAGTCGGTCGCGACCTGCGCCGGCTGGGTGGCGGTGGGTCCGTCGACGGTCGCCATCGCGAGCACGTCCCCGGTGTGCACGTCGACGATCACCGCGGTCGCGTTCTTCGCCTGCGAGAGTGCGACCTCCTGCAGCAGGATCTGCTCGGTCTCGTACTGCAACGACTGGTCGATCGTCAGCACGAGGTCGCGACCCGGCTCCGCGGCCCTGAAGCTGCGCTTGGTGCTGGGGATCTCCCGGCCGCGCGGATCCTGTTCGATGACCACTTGCCCGGGACGCCCGGCGAGCACGGACTCGTAGCCGGCTTCGAGACCGAACAAGCCCTGGTTGTCCAGCCCGACCGAGCCGAGGACCGGCCCGGCGAGCGAACCTGACGGGTAGAAGCGCTTCGACTCGGGAGTGGTGCCGATACCGGGAAGGTGCAGCGCCATGACCTGCTTTACGAGCTCGGGCGGGACCTTCCGGGCCACGTAGACGAACGCGAGATCGCGTTGCGACAGCCGCTGCTCCAGCGCCTTCTGGTCGAGCTTCAGCATCGGCGCCAGCGTCGCGGCGTAACCCGACGGGTCGCTGATGACACGGGGATCCGCCCACAACGTGTCCTGCGGTACCGAAATTGCGAGATCCGCTCCGTTACGGTCGAAGATCGATCCCCGCTCGGCCGCGAGCTTGACCGTGTGCACGCGCTGGTCGAGCCCGAGTCGCGCGTAGCGCCCGGTGTCGACCGCTTGGAGGTTGACGAGGCGCGCCGCGATGACGACGAACACGATGGTCATCGCGATGAGGATGCCCAGCAGCCGCCGTCTCGCCGACGGCGGGCGAAGCACGCGGCGCCTCCGCGCGCGCAGCAAGGGCTTACGGCGCGGGGGCGGTGCAGGACGCAGCACGCGCGCGGGGCGCGCGCGTATCAGGTCTGCCGGCGCATTGGTGCGAGGTCGGCGGGCGGCCCTGGAAGCAGGGGCCGTGACGCGGGGTGCGTTCCCGCGCCGAGCCTTCGGCGACGCGGTCTTCCGCGCT
>CAZJSY010000030.1:0-27662 GCA_964548555.1 uncultured Burkholderiales bacterium | reverse complement strand
CGCATCAAGAGGCGAATGCGAAAGCTGCGCAAGGCAGTCGCACGGCTCGTCAGCTGAGGCGCGAGCTTGCCCCCTTGCGGGGCAAGTGTCCCGGCTACTTGATGAGCTTGATGATGTTGAACATCGGCATGTAGAGGGCGATGATCATGCCGCCGACGATGCCGCCCATGAAACAGATCAGCAGCGGCTCGATCAACGACGTCAGCGCGTCGACGGTCGCCTCGACCTCCTGGTCGTAGAAGTCGGCGATCTTGTCGAGCATTTCGTCGAGCGCGCCGGTCTCCTCGCCGACCGCCATCATCTGCACGACCATGGGCGGGAAGATCTCGTGACTCTCGAGCGGCCGGGCCAGGGAGTCACCTCCCTTCACCGCGCGTTGCACGTCATCCAACGCGACGGCCACCACGTTGTTCCCCGACGTCTGTCCGACGATCTCCAACGACTCGAGGATCGGCACGCCGGAGCGCGTCAGCGCGGCCAGCGTACGCGAGAAGCGTGACAGCGCCGTCTTGCGCACGAGTGAACCGAAGACCGGCACGCGCAGCTTGAACGCATCCCATTTCGCGCGGCCGCCGGGGGTCTTGATCCACCGACGGAAGCCCCACGCCCCGATCCCGGCGCCGAGGATGAAGAAGGGGAAGAACGTACGGACGATGTCGGAGAGCGTGATGAGGTACGCGGTCAGGGCCGGCAGCTTGCCGCCGAGGTCTTTGTACATCGACTTGAACTGCGGAACGATGAAGATGAGCATCGCCGACGCGATCATCAGCACGAGGATGAACACCACGACCGGGTAGGTCATCGCCGACTTGATCTTGCGTCGGAGCTCGACCTGCTTCTCGATCGTCTCGGCCAGGCGCACCAGCACCGAGTCGAGCGCGCCGCTCGCCTCGCCGGAGCGCACCATCGCGACGTAGAGCTGGCCGAACGCCTTCGGATGGCGAGCCAGCGCGGCCGACAGTGAGCTGCCCTTCTCGACGTCGATACGGACCTCGCCGACGATCGCGGCCAGCTTCTTGTTCTCGGTCTGCTCGGCCAGGATCGCGAGCGAGCGCAGAAGCGACAGGCCGGAGTTGATCATCGTCGCGAACTGCCGGGAGAAGACCGCGACGTCCTTGAGCTTCACCCTCCCGCCGAGGCCGGGGATCGTGAAGTCGGCAGTCAACCCCGCGCCGCCGCGCTTCTCGATGCTGACGGGCGTGTAGCCCATCGAGCGGAGCTTGCCGGCAACGAGCGTTGCGTTCTCGGCTTCGAGCTCCCCCTCGACGGTTTGGCCCGACCGGTCGCGGACCCTGTACACGAATGTCGTCGGCACTGTCGTGCTCCTGCCTGTGCTCAGTGGTTCATGCCCACGCGGCCGAGCTCGCGAGCCGGCGCAGGTCGTCTTCGTTCGCGCAGAACTCGATCGCCGTGTCCATCGTCACGCGGCCCTGACGGACGAGCATGGCGAGCGACTGGTCCATCGAGACCATCCCGTGCTTCGCGCCCGCCTGCATCATCGAGTAGATCTGGTGCACCTTCGCCTCACGGATGAGGTTCCGGATCGCGGGCGTAGCCACGAGAACTTCGGCGGCGACGGCGCGTCCCGCTCCGTCCGCCGTGGGAATCAGCTGCTGCGTGACGACACCCTGGAGCGACGCCGCGAGCTGCACGCGGATCTGCTGTTGCTGGTGCGACGGGAACACGTCGATGATGCGGTCGATCGACTGCGGCGCGTCCTGCGTGTGCAACGTCGCGAACACGAGGTGACCGGTCTCCGCCGCCGTCAACGCGGTCTGGATCGTCTCGAGGTCGCGCATCTCACCGACGAGGATCACGTCGGGGTCCTGACGCAGCACGTGCCGCAACGCGTTCGAGAAGGAGTGCGTGTCCTCGCCCACCTCACGCTGGTTGACGATCGAGCGCTTGTGCTGGTGAAGGAACTCGATCGGGTCCTCGACCGTCATGATGTGAACCGCCTTCATACGGTTCACGATGTCGACGAGCGACGCGAGCGTGGTCGACTTTCCGGAGCCTGTCGGACCGGTGACGAGCAGGAGGCCGCGGGGCAGCTCGGCGAACTGCTCGACCGAGGGAGGCAAGCCCAGATTCGAGAAGGGAACGATCTCGTAGGGGATCGCCCGCATGACCGCACCGACGGCGTCACGCTGCAGGAACATGTTGAGCCGGAACCGGCTCTTGCCGGGCAACGTGTAGCTGGTGTCCAGCTCGAGCTCGTTCTCGAACTTCTCCCGCTGCTTCTGCGTGATGATCGCGTACAGCATCTCGCGGATCTGCGACGGGTTGAGCTCGCCGAAGTCGTGAAGCGGGCGCAGCTCACCGTGCACCCGGATGGCCGGTGGCGAACCCGCGGTGATGTGGAGGTCGGACCCGCGCAGCTCGAGCACCTTGTCGAGCAGCATGTTCACGCTGAGGCCCAGCTCCAGTTCAGGCTCCTCCTCGAACGCGTCGCGATCGGGCGTGATCGTCGGGCGCTCAGGGCCGTATGCCATGTCGATCGCCTGCGCCAGCTCGTAGCGGCCGGCGGTCGCCGGGATGATCTCGTAGCCCGTTGCGTCGCCGACGGCCTGGAGCGCCTCGTCGTCACCCGGTTCCGCGAACGCGACGACGAGCTTGCGATCCTCGAAGTCGATGCCGAGCGCCTTGTACCGGCGTGCGATGTCGACCGGCACGATCGTGGCCGCGTCCGGGTGCAGCGGCGTCTCGCCGAAGTCGACGAAGCGCAGGCTCAGTGCGTCGGCGATGGCGGCGGTCAGGTCCTTGTCGCCGACGAGCTCCTTGCGTCGCAGCACCACCGGGAGCGGCTCACCGACCCTGCGGGCCTCCGCGAGCGCGACCTCCAGGGTGTCGCGTGACAAGACGTGGCGATCGACGAGGAACTCTCCAAGCCGTCGCGCCTGCTGATCCATCATGACTTCGCTACTCCTGCTGTCTGGCTACGAGACCACGCGGAAGATCTCTTCGAGGCTCGTGGCCCCTTGAGCGACCTTCCGCAGGCCGTCTTCGCGCAGGGTCGCCATGCCCTGCATCACAGCGGTCTTCTTGATGTCTTCGGTCGAACAGCGCTCGATCACGAGGCGCTCGATCTCTTCGGTCATTTGGAGCACTTCATGAATGGCGAATCGGCCGCGGTACCCGGTGCGTCCACACGGTCCGCAACCGACCGCTCGGTACAGGGTCGGCCATTCGTCCATCTCGTCGGCGGGCCAGCCGGCCTCGACGAGCTCCGCCTCGGTCGGCTGGTACGCCTCCTTGCAGTGGTCGCAGAGCCGCCGGGCGAGCCGTTGCGCGAGCACGCAATCCAGGGCGCTGACGACGAGGAAGGGCTCCACACCCATCTCGACGAGGCGCATCGGCGTGGACGCCGCGTCGTTGGTGTGCAGCGACGAGAGGACGAGGTGACCGGTGAGTGACGCCTCGATCGCGATGACGGCCGTCTCGCGGTCACGGATCTCACCGACGAGGATGATGTCGGGGTCGGCTCGCAGGATCGACCGCAACGCGCTGGCGAACGAGAGCCCGGCCTTCTGGTTGATCTGGATCTGGTTGATTCCCGCCAGGCGGTACTCGACGGGGTCCTCGACCGTGATGATGTTGCGGTGAGGCTCGTTGATGATGTTGAGCGTTGCGTACAGCGTCGTCGACTTTCCGGACCCGGTCGGACCGGTCACGAGGATGGTGCCGTAGGGCTTGCGGTACGACGACTCGTATCTCGACAGCACGTCGGGCCGGAATCCGAGGTCGTCGAGGCTGAGCATGGCCCGCCCCTTGTCGAGAATCCGCATCACGACCTTCTCGCCGTTGACCGTGGGGAGGGTCGCGAGGCGAAGGTCGATCGGCTTGCCCGACACGGTGAGCGACATGCGTCCGTCTTGCGGGATTCGACGCTCGGCGATGTTGATCTCCGACATCACCTTGAGCCGGCTGATCACACCGTTCTGGATCGACTTGGGTGACTGCATGACCTCGTGCAGGACACCGTCGATGCGGAAGCGGATACGGAGGTCGCGCTCGGTCGGTTCCACGTGGATGTCGGACGCACGGTCTGCGACCGCCTGCGTGATGAGCAGGTTCACGAACTTGACGATCGGCGCGTCGTCGACGATGTCGCGGACCTTGGCGAGCTCCTCACCTTCGCTGAGCTCCTCGGCTGCCGTCTGCGCGAGCGAGTCGACCTCGGTGTCGAGACGGTGGAACCGGTCGAGCGCCTCGGAGATCTGACTCTCGGTCGCGACGACCGTCTTCACGTCGGCGCCGGTGATCGCTCGGATGTCGTCGACCGCGAACACGTTGGCGGGATCCGCCATCACGACGATCAGGCGGTCCTCTTCCCATCCGATCGGCATGGCGCGGTAACGACGCGCAAGTGCCTCGGGGATCATCACCGCAACCGACGCGTCGATCGTCTGCTCGGACAAGTCGACGAACTCGAGACCGACCTGTCCCGCGAGCGTGCGGATCACGTCGATCTCCGTGACCGCGCCGCTCTCGATGAGCACGCGCGGCAGCGGCTTCCCGGTTTTCTCCTGCTCGGCAAGAGCCGCGTCGAGCTCGGCCTGCGTGAGCAGACCTTCTTCGTGGAGCAGTGTGCCGAGGTGCGTCCCGTCGGACAGGGCAGCCTCCGAAACCTCGCCCAGGGGTGCGGACACGAACCGTTCGTCGCGCCTTGTCCCGTTATCGGCTCGTCGGGGGCCCACCTGTAATGGGGCGAGCGCCGCGGCCTCAGCCGTCCCGGAGGGCCGAGAACATGCGCAGGAGCGAGCCGCGGTCGCGGGGCACCAACGGCTGAGGCTCCGCCTCGTCCTCCGAACCGAGGCGTCCGGCAACCCGCTCCTGAGCAGGGGGTTCGTCCGGCTGGGTGCCCGGTGCGGAGTCGAGTCGGTCGAACGGCTCCCCGTCCTCGAGGGCCGGGATGTGGCGCTCCACGGCCGGGTCCGCGTGCTCCGGCGACTGCGCCTGCTCGGGTGCCCCGGCGAGGTGGTCCGGCTCGGGTGAGCCGGCGAGGTGGTCCGGCTCGATCGGCTCGCCCAGCGCAGCCCGTTCGAGCTCGGCCCGGTTCAGGCGGGCCAGGGCTTCGGGCCCCTCGGTCACCGGCCAGTCCGACGCCGACTGGTCGGGCGCCGATGCCGCGTGGGCGTCGTCCGCGAACCCGGTCACGGGCTCGACCGGGTCGAAACCTGCGAACGACGGGGCGTCTCCGAGGGCGACATCGGCACCGTCGACGCGGCGGGCCACGTCTGCCACGTCTGCCGCGTCGGTCGTGTGCACGGACGGGACGTCGTCGAACGGCTCGACCGCGGCCGCGAAGATCCCCCGCTCGATCACCTCGTCGGCCACCGCGACGCGTTCCACCGCGCCGATCGCAACCGCGCCCGCGTCGACGAGAGGTGCAAGCGCAGCCGCGAGCTCGAACGCGCTGTCGCCGACCGCCTCGGCGATCGCGCGCACGCTCCGGCGCCCGTCGATCGACGCCACCGCGGCCCACATCGACCGGTCGAGGGTGATGCTGTCGGTCCGAAGCCGCGTGACGAGCGAGACGGGCACGTCCAGGGACGGGACGAGTCGCTGGATCACCGACCAACGGGCGCGGAGTGCCCGGGCCCGTTCGACGACCGGCACGACCTCGAGGGCATCGGTCGTCGCGAACGGAGGAACACGCTCCGGCTCGAAGTCGAACGCGCCGTCGTCGAGTCCGCCGAGAATGAGGATCGCGTCGAGCAGTCGCAGCTCGAGATCCGCCCCCGCGCTCGCCGCGCCGGACAGTCGATCGGTCTCCGCACCGCACAAGCGTCCCTCGACGAGGTAGAGCACGCCTTCGGCCTCACCGCCGCGTACGTGCAGTGCCCCGGTCTTGACCGTGTGGCCGAGGAGTGTGAGAACCTCCTCCAGGGAGAACGACCCGAGGTTCCCCGAAAGTGACACCGGCGCGCACCCTTCCCCCGCGACATCGACTGCTCGGTGATTTGTCGGCGGAAGTCGCCCCGAACTTGAAGCACGCCGCGTCGTGTCAGTCCGAAGGAGATGTTGCGTCCGGGGCCTGGGCAAGGGCGGCCCGCATGGCCTCGAGCGGGGCCTCGTGGCCGGTCATGGCACGGAACGCGAGCGCGGCCTGGTGGATGAGCATGCCCAGGCCGTTGGACGCGACGCGCACGCCACGGGCCCTGGCCGCGGCGAGCAGCGGCGTCTCGGCCGGGTGGTACACGAGGTCCACGACGGCGTGACGGGGCGTGAGCGCATCGGGGTCGAACGGGGGCGACTCACCGCGCATCCCGAGCGGCGTCGCATTGACGACGATGTCGAAGCTCGCGACACACGAGGCGAGCCCGTCGACGCCGCGTCCTTCACCGCCCGGCGCGAGCTCGGCCGCATCACGGGCCGCATCGTCGCGGCGGGCCGCGACGACCACGTGGGCACCGGCACGCCCCAACGCCAGCACCACCGCGCGGGCCGCGCCTCCCGCGCCCAGCACGACGACCGACCGACCGGCGGGATCGACGCCGTCATCGTGGAGCGATCGAAGAAATCCCTCGCCGTCGGTGGAGTCACCGAAGACGCGGCCGTCGGGGCGGAGCACGACGGTGTTGACTGCGCCGAGTGCCCGGGCGTCCGTGCTGAGGTCGTCACAGGCCCGGGCCGCGTCGGCCTTGTGCGGCATCGTGACGTTGAGCCCCACGAGTCCCAACACGGGCATGGCGCGCACCGCGTCGGCTCCGCGACCCGCGGGAACGGGGAACGCGACATACACGTAATCGAGGCCGAGCGCGGCATACGCCGCGTTGTGGAGTGCCGGTGAAGCGGAGTGTCGAACCGGATCGCCGATGACGCCCGCGACGCGGGTCTGCGCACCGATCCGTGGCGCGCTCACCCGAGGAGCCCTTTCCTCCGCGCCTCCGCGACGTTCTGCAGGTGCTGTTGGTATGTGACGGCGAACGCGTGCTTGCCGTTCTTGTCGATCAGGACGTAGAAGCGGAACGGCACGTCGGGCGGCGCCAGCGCGCCGCGCAACGACACCTCGGCGACGCTCATGATCGGCGTGGGCGGCAGACCCTTCACCTTGTACGTGTTGTACGGCGAGTCCCGGTTGAAGTCGTCGGTGGTGAGCGGCGCGTCGCCACCTCGGGCGTACTTCACCGTGGCGTCGATCTGCAACGGCATGCCGGCACGGAGACGGTTGTAGATGACGGCGGCGATCAGCGGACGGTCGACGTCGAGCTTCGCCTCGGCTTGGACCATCGATCCGACGATGAGCGCCTGGTACGGCGTGACACCGAGCGCACCGGTGTTCGCGAGCCCGAGACGGTCCGCCATCTCGTCGAAGTGGGCAACGACGAGGCGAAGGATTTGCTCTTCACTCTGGCCCCGCTCCACGACGTACGTGTCGGGCCACGTGAGACCCTCGACAGAATTGACGTCGGCGGGTTCGTACTTCGAACGCACGGTTCCGGAACGTGCGAGTGTCAGGAACCGGTCGGCATGCAACCCCGGCAGCTGACCGACGCGCGCCGCGATCTGTTCGAGCGTGAGCCCGGGCACGAGCGCGAGCTTCAGAATGCTCGGCCCCTGCTCCAACGCGCTCGCCGCCGCGCGCACACCCATGTGGCGCTGCAGCTTGTACTGCCCTGCGCGGTACGGGCCGCCGCCACTCACACCCACGTAGACGCGAAACGCCAGCGACGAGCCGATCACACCGGCCGAGCTCAGACGGTCACCGATGCCCGTGACGCCCGTCCCCTGCGGAATGTCGACGACGACGCTCGCGCCGCGACCGCCGGGCGGGTCCAGCTGCCACCAGAACCATCCCCCCGCGACGAGGAAGGGAGCGGCGAGCAGCACCAGGCCCAGGAGCACCAGCACACCGCGCCGAGGACGGCGCCGCTGCATCCGGCTCCTCGTCGGAGCGTGTCGCGTCTCGTCGTCGACGACGATCGGTTCCGTCATCGCCGGCGGTCCAGATACGACTGCAGCATCACCGCGGCCGCGACTTCGTCGACGACCTGCTTGCGGGCGCGGCCCTTCACGCCCGCGGCCGTGAGTTGCCGTTGAGCGATGACCGTGGTGAGCCGCTCGTCGTGCATGTCGACGCTGATCGCGAACGGCTCTGCGAGCGCGCGCAACAGCTCCACCTCGGCGAGTGCGGCGCGTGCGGCCGGACCCTTGCGTCCCGACATCGACACGGGCAGCCCGACCACGATCGTGCCCGCTTCCGCCTCGCGCGCCGCGGCGACGATCGCTCGGCGATCGGCGTCGGGATCGCCGCTGCGATGGAGGACCGAATGCGGGATCGCGACGGTGCCCGTCGGATCGGACAGCGCGAGACCGATCCGGCTCGCTCCCAGATCGACGCCGAGCACTCGCGTGGCGCGACGGTGGTTCGCGGTGTGCTCGCCCGTCATCCGGTTGAGGCTATGGCCTCCCGGGCCTTCGTCGCGGCCACCTCGAGCGCGTCGTCGATCGCGGCGACGTTGGGTCCGCCCCCGACGACCAGGTCGGGCCGGCGCGCCGTACCCCCACCGAGGACCTTCGCCGCTGGCTGCGCGATGTCGGCCGCGGAGAGACCGCTCGACACCAGATCGGCGGTCACGCCGACCGCGATACCGGCCTTCTTCCCGTCGGGTGACGCTCCGGCGAGCACCACGACGCCCGAGTGGAGCGCGTCACGCACCGCCTGCGCGAGACGGTGGAGCTCGTCGTTGCCGGCACCCTCGCGCTTGGCCACCACGACACCATCGTGCGCGCCCGCGGCGAGCGCGGCTGCCTCGCCCGCCGCGACCTGCGCCCGGAGCGACTTCAGCTCGTCGTTGCGCTCGCGCAGTTCGGTCTGCAGCGCGCGGATGCGGTCGCCGACCTCGGCCGGCTGCGACCGCAGGAGATCGGCGATCTCGCGCAGCTCGACCTCTTCCTCGTGGATGCGCTGCAGGGCTCCGGTGCCGGTGACCGCCTCGATCCGACGAAGGTTGGACCCGATCGACCCTTCGCTCACGATCTTGATGGGGCCGATGAAGCCGAGCGCATGCACGTGCGTCCCGCCACACAGCTCGATCGAGTGCTCACCCGCCTCGAGCACACGCACGATGTCGCCGTACTTCTCGCCGAAGAACGCGATCGCACCGAGCTCCTGCGCGTGCTCGCGCGTCGTCTCGTAGTGGCGCACCGGGGCGTCGCCGATCACCTCCCTGTTGGCGAGGTCCTCCACCTGGTCGAGCTGCTCACGTGTGACCGCCTCGTGGTGGCTGAAGTCGAAGCGCAGCCGATCGGGAGCGACGAGCGAGCCCGCCTGCTTCACGTGCGGGCCGAGCACTTCGCGAAGCGCCCAGTGCAGGACGTGCGTTGCCGTGTGGTTCCGCCGGATCGCGTCGCGACGCTCCCCGTCGATACGCGCCGTGGCCACGTCGCCCTCGATGATCTCACCACTGACCACGTCGGCGCGGTGTGCGATGAGGTTCGGAAGCGCGTACTGCGTATCGGTCACGCGCAGGATCGCGCCGCTCGCCGTCTCGATCGTGCCGGTGTCGCCGACCTGACCGCCCGACTCCGCGTAGAACGGTGTCTTGTCGAGGAACACGTCGACCGACGTGCCCGCGCCCGCACGCATCACGCGCTCGCCGTCGGTCGCGAGGCCGAGCACCTTCGCTCCGGCGGTCTCGTATTCCCGACGACCGGTGAAGTCGGTGGGCCCGTGATCGTCGAGCAGCTCGCGGTAGACCGTGGCGGGGGCGCGCAGCTTCATCCCTTCGGCCTTCTGCGCGCCGCGCGCCTGATCACGCTGGCGTTGCATCAGCTCCTGGAAGCCGTCGACATCGACGGTTTGGCCGCGTTCCATCGCGATCTCGCGCGTGAGATCGATGGGGAACCCCAGGGTGTCGTGCAGGTAGAACGCGTCCCGCCCGCTCACGTTGCCGCGGGCGAGCACGTCGTCGAGCATCGTGAGGCCACGTTCGAGTGTGGCGCGGAACCGCTCCTCCTCTCGGGTCACGACCGTGCGAATGCGATCGTGTGCGGTGCGCAGCTCCGGGTACGCCTCGCCCATCATGTCGACGGTCGCGTCGACCATCGTCGGCATGACGAGATCCTCGACGCCGAGGAGATAGGCGTGGCGCACCGCGCGACGGATGATCCGCCGCAGCACGTATCCGCGTTCCTCGTTGGAAGGGACCACGTCGTCGGCGATGAGGAACGTCATGGTGCGACCATGCTCGGCCATGATCCGCAACGACACGTCGCGTTCGGTTCCGGGGAACCCACCGTATGAGACGCCCGTGGCGCGCTCGGCCGCCGCGATCAAGGGCCGGATCAGGTCGGTGTCCCAGATGGTGTCGACACCCTGCAGGATTGCGAGACAGCGCTCGAAACCCGCACCCGTGTCGATGCTCGGCGCGGGCAGGGGCACGATGCCGTCGGCGCGCTGGTCGAACTGCATGAAGACGAGGTTCCAGAGCTCGACGTAGCGGTCCTCGTCGACCGCGGGACCGCCCCCCGGACCGGCGTCCGGAGTGAGATCGAGGAAGATCTCGGAGCTGTAGCCGCACGGCCCCGTGTCGGCCATCTTCCAGAGGTTCGTGTCGTCACCGAGCCGTTGGATCCGCTCCTGCGGCAGGCCGACGACCTCGCGCCAGATCGCCTCGGCCTCTTCGTCGTTCTCGTGGACCGTCACCCACAGGCGTTCGGGGTCGAGACCGAACACGGTTGTGACGAGCTCCCACGCCCACGGAATCGCCTCGGACTTGAAATAGTCGCCGAAGCTGAAATTTCCGAGCATCTCGAAGAACGTCAGGTGCCGGTTCGTGCGCCCGACCTCCTCGAGGTCGTTGTGCTTGCCACCCGCGCGCACACACTTCTGCACCGACGCGGCCCGCTTGAACGGCGGGGTCTCGTCACCCGTGAAGTACGGCTTGAACGGCACCATGCCGGCGACCGTGAACAACACGGTGGGATCGTGCGGGATGAGGCTCGCCGACGGCACGATGGTGTGACCGCGCGCCGCGAAGAACTCGATGAATGCCCGTCGAAGATCGGCCGCCGTTCTCACACCCACGACGGCCAGGCTACCGCTAGGTGCGGGCGGTCCCGGTGGGAGCCGCGATCGAGCGGCGTCGACGCGCCGCGAGCTCGTCGGCGACCGCCGCCGAAGCCTCCGGGGCCGGGGCGCTCCTCGTGCTCGCGGTGCTCGGCGCGCTCGCCGTGCTCGGTGCGTTCGCGCTGCTCGGCGCGGTCTCGCTGTCGTCCCCATTCGCGCCGTTGCGGTTCGCCTCCAGCCGAGCCCACAGCTCCGACTCGCGCGTCCGCATCGCCTCCCGCCCCTCGCGCCAGGCTGCCCCCATGTTGACGCGAAGTCCGCGGTACCCGTCGCCGGCCCGAGCGGCGAGCTGCGCGGGGGCATAGGCCTCGACCGTGCGGCGAACCGTCCGCTTCACGGAGCGCACCACGTACCACGAGGTACCCAGGCCCGAGGTGAACCCGATCAGCAACCAGAAGAGTCGTTTGAACACGGATCCTCCGTAGAGGTCAGTCCTGCACCGGTTGGCGGAGTCGCCGAACCGCCCGACGCGTGCCTTCCCGGAACGCGAGTGCCTTCACCACGGGGCTCGACACGGCCTTGTACGCGAAGCGCGACGCCGAGTCGACCGTGTTCGTCACCGAGGTGGCGCTGGCGAGCAGCGCGTCCACCCGCTCCACCTCACCCGATGCCTGCCGCACGGCGCGGCGCGCGTCGTGCAATGCCGGGATGGTCTCGCGTTCGAGACGTTCGACCTCGCGTTGGAGCGCACGGACGCTGCGGGCGAGCGTGGCGAGCGACCACAGCAGTCCGACGACGAGAACCGCCACGACCGCCGCGGCGATCACGGCGACCCAGTCGCTGGAGCTCATTCGCGACCCCCTTCGCTCTCCACCCGGTCGTGGTCGGGCCGGGGCCCGACCCCCGATTCTTGCGCGACGGGGCGGCGCCGGGCTGACTCTTCGAGAACCCAGTCGGGAACGTCACCCTCGGTGTCGACCCCGTGGCCGCTCGGACGGAAATAGCGCCGGCCGGCGACTTCGGGCGGACGGTACTCCTGTGGCAGCCAACCGCTCGGGTCGTCGTGGGGGTAGCGGTAGCCGTCGCCGTGACCGAGCTTGGCCGCGCTGCGGTAGTGCGCGTCCCGCAGGTGGGTGGGCACCGCGCCTCCGGGACGGTCGCGCACGTCGGCCCGGGCGGCGCCCAGCGCGGTCGTGACCGCGTTCGACTTCGGTGCCCGAGCGAGATACACGACGGCGTGGGCGAGGTTGAGCTGTGCCTCGGGGAGCCCGACGAACTCGACCGCGCGCGCCGCCGCGTCCGCGATGAGCAGCCCGTGAGGATCCGCCATCCCGACGTCTTCCGAGGCGAGGATCACGAGACGCCGCGCGATGAGGCGCGCGTCCTCGCCTGCCTCGAGCATGCGGGCCAGCCAGTAGAGCCCTGCGTCGACGTCGGAGCCGCGGATGCTCTTGATGAATGCGGACAGGATGTCGTAGTGCTCGTCGTCGCCGTAGCGCAGCGCCCGCAAGGCGAGCGCAGCTTCGGCGTCGGCGAGCGTGATGCGGTCCCGCCCGTCCTCGATGACGAGGCCGGCGGCAACCTCGAGCGAGGTGAGGAGATGTCGAGCGTCGCCCTCGGCCCGGTCGACCAGATGGTCGCGTGCATCGTCGTCGACCCGGAGGTGTTCACCGCCGAGCCCGCGGTCGGTGTCGGTGAGCGCCCGCTGCAGGAGGGCCCGCAGGTCGTCTTGTTCCAACGGCTCGAGACGGAAGAGCGTCGATCGGCTCAGTAAGGGCGCGGTCAGTGAGAAGAACGGGTTCTCCGTGGTCGCGCCGATCAGCACCAAGAGGCCTTCCTCGACGTGCGGCAGCAGGGCGTCCTGTTGCGTGCGGTTGAAGCGGTGCACCTCGTCGAGGAAGAGGATGGTGCCCCGTCCCTGCTCCCCGAGCCGGGCCCGCGCCCGCTCCACGACCTCGCGTACCTCCTTCACGCCGGCCGTGACCGCGCTCAACGGCTCGAACGCCTTCGCGGTCGCGCCCGCGATGAGGCGGGCGATCGTGGTCTTGCCCGTCCCCGGTGGGCCCCACAGGATCACCGAGGTCAGCCGGTCCGACTCGATCAGCGTGCGCAGGGGGCGGCCCCGGGCCAGCAGGTGCTGCTGGCCGACCACCTCGTCGAGTGTGCGCGGTCGCAGGCGTGCCGCCAGGGGCGCCCGCTCGTCGAGCCGCCGGCGGGCGGCGCTCGCGAAGAGGTCGTCGGCCACCCACCGATCGTACGTGCCCCGACCCATTGATCAGTTGGGACACTTTCCCGTCTATACCGCGGTCTTCTGTCCCAACTGGGTGAGGGCGGCGGCGACCGTGGCCGCGATCTGTTCATCGGAGGACGCCGACGTGAAGCGCACCACGGTCCAGCCCGCGACGACGAGCGTGTTCGCCCGGGCGCGATCGTGGTCGAACGCGCTGCGGGTGCTGTGCGGACCGAACCCGTCGACCTCGATCGCGAGCTTGGTGGGCTCGGGATAGGCGAGGTCGAGGCGGTAGCGCCTGTCTGCCGTCCGCACCCAGTGCTGCTGCACCGGCTCGGGCAGGCCGGCGGCGACGATTGCGCGCAAGACCCGGAGCTCGAGATCGCTGTCCCCGGGGTTGTAGCCGGGCACGCGCGAGCCGAGAATCTCGTGGATTCGGCTCGTGCGTCGGCCGGGGCCGGCCCTGAGCCCGGCGACGCACCGCTGGAGCTGCCGAAGCGTCAACGTGTTCCGACGCAGGGCGTCGTCCGTGATCACGCCCAGTTGGAACGCCGAGAGCCGCGCCGAGAGGTCGACGAGCGTGCGGGCCACGGTCGTCACCGGGATCGAGTCACGAACGGTGTGCTCCTCAGCGAGGAATACGACCGTGCGATGCACGTGGACGCCGTGGAGCCGAGCCCGGCGAGGGCGCGCCGTCGAGACTTCGGTGATCTCCGCGGACAGGTTCGGGAAGCCCCAGATCACTCCAGCCGTCGTGTGGGATGCGACCGCGTCGGGACCGGCGGCGAGCACCGCCGCCATCACGGCTTGATGCCAGGTCACCGGCGCGCCTGCGATTGCGTAGATCCCTCGTCGAACGCTCAGCCATCGGCCGGTTCGACAGCGATGCTCGACCTCTGAATCCGAGAGGCCCGCGCGCGTTGCCTGTGCGCTCGTGATGAGCCCGTGCTGGGTCCGTGAGATGCGATCCTCCGCCTGCATCGCACCAGCTTGCTCACGGCCTGTGACACTCACCGTCAGTTGGGACAGAACACCGCGATATAGACGGGAAAGTGTCCCAACTGGGTTAGGGGTTCGCAGGTTTGGGTTTGATGACGGCGAGGCCGAGCTCTTTGAGCTGGGCGGGGTCGATCGGCGTGGGCGCGCCGGTGAGGGGATCGAGACCCGATTGGGTCTTCGGGAACGCGATCACCTCGCGGATGTTCTCCTCGCCCGCGAGCAACGCGACGAGACGGTCGATACCGAACGCAAAGCCGGCGTGCGGTGGCGCGCCGTAGCGGAACGCGTCGAGCAGGAACCCGAACCGGGCCTGAGCCTCGTCGGGCCCGATGCCGAGCAACGCGAAGATCCGCTCCTGGACGTCACGGCGGTGGATACGCACGCTGCCCGAGCCGAGCTCCCAGCCGTTGAGCACGAGGTCGTACGCCTGTGACCGCACCTTGAGGAGATCGTCGCCGGTCGCGCTGTCGAGCAACGACAGGTCGTCGACGTGGGGCATGGTGAACGGGTGGTGGGCCGGTATCGGACGCCCGTCTTCACCGATCGCTTCGAACAGCGGGAAGTCGACGACCCAGAGGAAATGGAGTCCTCCTTCGGTGACCGGCGGACGCCCGAGGTCGAGACGCAGCGTGCCGAGCACCCGGTTCACCAGCGCGCGGTCGCCCGCGACGAGCAGCAGCACGTCGCCCGTCTGCGCGGCCATGGCGTCGACGAGCGCGAGCTGCTCCGCCTCGGAGAGGAACTTCGCGACGGGCGAGTCGAGCGCATCGTGCTCGCCGACGCGCATCCAGACGAGCCCCGCCGCACCGAGCTTCTTCGCTCGATCGGTGAGCGCGTCGAGCTGCGAACGCGACAACGCGGCGTCGCCGCCGCCCGCGCCCGCGACCCTGATGCCCTTCACGGCGTCCTGTTGGAATGCGCGGAACTCGGTGGCCGCGAACACCTCGCCGAGCTCGACGAGCTCCATCCCGAATCGAACGTCGGGCTTGTCGGACCCGTACCGCTCCATCGCCTCGTGCCACGTCATCCGTCCGAACGGGGCGGGAGGCTCCCCGGTGACCGCCTCGGCCGCGGCCGCGACGGCGTCGGTGATCGCGTCGATGACGTCGTCGGCCTCGGCGAAGCTCATCTCGGCGTCGAGTTGGGTGAACTCGAACTGGCGGTCGGCGCGCAGGTCTTCGTCGCGCATGCAACGCGCGAGCTGGTAGTAGCGATCGAATCCGCCGACCATCAGGAGCTGCTTGAACAGCTGCGGGCTCTGGGGCAACGCATAGAAGGAGCCGGGCTGCAAGCGTGAGGGGACCACGAAGTCGCGCGCGCCCTCGGGCGTCGACGCGATCAGCAACGGTGTCTCGACCTCGGCGAAGCCCTGCTCGTCCATCGCGGAGCGGATGGCACGGTTCACCGTGGCACGCAGCCGAAGATTGCGTTGCATCCGCCCCCGCCGCAGATCGACGTAGCGGTATCGGAGCCGGAGCACTTCGTCGGCTTCGACGCGATCGTCGAGCGGGAACGGGGGCGGCTCGGCCTCGTTGAGCACGTCGAGCTCCGACGCGGCCACCTCGATCTCACCGGTCGCCAGGTCGGGGTTGACCGTCCCCTCGGGACGGGCGCGCACCTCCCCGCGCACGTGGACGACCCATTCGTTGCGGACGCGATGGCCGGCCTCGAGCCCCGGCAATGACGGATCGACGACCACCTGGACGATCCCGGACGCATCCCGCAGGTCGAGGAACACGATGCCACCGTGATCGCGGCGGCTCGCGATCCATCCGCTGAGCTCCACGCGCTCGCCGATGTCGGCCGCACGCAGCTCGCCCGTCATGTTCGTGCGCATCACGGCGCCGCGGTCCTCCGGTGCTCGACGATCCACGCGACAGCCTGCTCGCGCGGCACTTCGTACTGCTCACTGGTGGAGAGGTTGCGCACGACGAGCGCGCCGCGTCCTGCTTCCTCCTTGAACAGCAAGATGGCAAAGGTGGCACCGGATCGGTTCGCCGCCTTCAACTGGGCCTTCACCGACCGCCGGCCGTAGGCGCGGTCGGCCCCAACCCCCGAGTCACGCAGCTCCTGCAACAGCACGGTCGCGGTCGAGTCGCCGAGGTCGTCGACGACGAACGCTTCGACGCGCGGCAGCTGTGCCGCGGGCACGACGCCTTCCGACTCACACGCGATGAGAATGCGCTCGACACCCATCCCGAACCCGATCCCGGGTGTCGGTGGCCCTTCCATCTCCTCCGCGAGACGGTCGTAACGACCGCCACCGCCGACCGCGTTCTGCGCCGCGTCGAGCGCGTCGCTCACGAACTCGAAGGTGGTGCGCGTGTAGTAGTCGAACCCCCGCACGAGCCGGGGCGCGATCTCGTGATCGATCCCCAGCGCGTCGAGACCGCGCTGCACCGCCTCGAAGTGGTCGCGCGACTCGTCGCTCAGATAGTCGAAGAGCTGCGGGGCGTGCTCGATGACTTCCTGCCAGTCGGGCCGTTTCGAGTCGAGGATGCGCAAAGGGCTCGCCTCGACACGATCCACGAAGTCCTCGCCGAGCTCGTGGCCCTCGCGAAGGAAGTACTCGCGCAGGGCGTTGGAGTAGGCCGGGCGGCTGCCCTGATCGCCCATCGAGTTCACGACGAGCTGGACCCGCTTCAGGCCGAGGTCCCGGTAGAAACCGTGGGCGAGCGCGATGACCTCCACGTCGACCGCCGGGTCGTCGACGCCGAGCACCTCGGCACCGAGCTGCCAGTGCTGCCGGTACCGCCCGCGCTGCGGCCGCTCATAGCGGAAGTTCGGCGCGAGGTACCACACCTTCCACGGCGGCGTGGGCCGGTGCTGCACGTAGGCACGCACCACCGGTGCGGTCCCCTCGGGGCGCAGCGCGATGTGGCGCCCGCCCTTGTCGGTGAAGTCGTACATCTCCTTGCGGATCACGTCGGTGTGCTCCCCTACCCGCTGGAACACCTCGACGTGTTCGAACAGTGGCGTGGTGACGAGGCCGTAGCCGAAGCGCGCCGCCCGCTCGGCGAATGCCGACACCACGCCGATCCAGGCGTCCGACTC
Organism: uncultured Burkholderiales bacterium; assembly: GCA_964548555.1. Lineage (GTDB taxonomy): Bacteria > Actinomycetota > Acidimicrobiia > IMCC26256 > JAMXLJ01 > JAMXLJ01. The sequence goes on along the minus strand of CAZJSY010000030.1, from coordinate 10,365 downwards.
GGGCGGCAGCACGTCGTGGGTTCCGACGGGCGCGCGGAACACCTCGGAGCGCGCGGGCTCCTGCGCTTGTTGCGCCTCTGGAGTGTCGGTCACCCCTCGGATGCTAGTGGGACCGGTCTCGGACGCTCCTGCCCGAATCACTCGGGCCTCCCGCGTCCCGCCCCGTTACGGGCATGTCGTCGTGAACGCCGGAGACCCGCACCACACCGGCTTCAACTCGGCCCAGGTCGCGACCTGCCACGCGGAGGTCACCGGATCGAGGAACTTGGGCGGAGACATCCGACGCAGCCGCTGGTCGTAGCGGTAGTTCTTCGCGTAGCCCGACGCGAGGGTCCCGCCACTGAACGTCCCGACGATGCCTCGGAAGCGTTGCGCGAACGCGCCGTTGATCGTCAGCGTCCCGAGGCCGGTGCCACTCCGGTAGTTCTGCACTCGGAACGAGTGGTTCACGGAAAGCAGCGCCGCGTCGATGGTCACGCAACTCGGCCCCGCGGTCGGCGAGGAGCAGGAGCTGAAGCCGGTCGTGGTGAGGTTGTTCCCGTTCTTGTCGACGGGGTGGTACACCTCGACGAAGTTGTTCGCGACCAGACCGAGGATGTCGCTGCCGTTCGGCGCGCCCTGCCCGTTGGTATCGCCGACGTACATGAGGTTGCCGGTGATCCCGACGTTGTTGCTCGCGGCGATCGTGGCCTGTCCCTTCATGGTTCCGCTCACGAAGAGATCACCCGAGCGACAGTTATAGGTGGTGATGTCGTTCGCCTGCGGATAGCCGAGCGGGTGGGCGCGCAGCGGGTTGCTACTGCTGTTCCCGAAGCGAACGCTGTAGGGGCAGCCGGACGTGTAGTTCGGGTCGGTCGAGCTCGCCGGCACGTCCTGCACGTAGATCACACCGTTGACCGGGAGGTTCCCGGTTGCCGGAGCAGGCCGGGCGCCCGTGCCGTTCCAGGTGTTCACGGGGCAGCCGTTGTTCGTGTTCTTCGAGAACGGTGAGTCGACGGTGATCGTGCCGGTCGAGTTGAACGTGATCTGGGTGGGACCCGTGTAGAGACAACCGCCCCCGCTCACCCCGTTGTAGGGCGCGGTCTCGGCGAGGATCGCCGTGTTGCTCGGCGGCATCGTCAGCGGGTCGGCGTAGCGGGGATCACCCGGGTTCGCGAACACGGGCGTGCCCGAGCCGCATCCGGTCTGCGGGCGGTAACGCAGACCCCCGGAACCCTGCCAGCTCGTCGAGGTCGCGCCGTTGAACTGCGCGCCCGGACAGATGAGGTATGCGTCGTTGGAGTGCAGCGGCCCGTTGATGACGTCGAAGCCGGCGAACGTGATCTCGACGCAGTTGGGATCGCGCCCGTCGTAATAGTGGTGCGAGCACACACCGGCTTGAGCCTGCGCCTGTGTGATCGACGAGAACGAGACGGGATACAGGGACGCGTCCATCGTCTCGTAATCGGTGTAGTACAGGTAGTCGATGAAGCTCCTGCGACGGATCGTCGCCTCGACCGTCCGGGACGCGTTTCCGAACTTGCCCGAGGACACGAGCGTCAAGGTTCCCTTCGCCGTGATCTCGTTGGGATCGCGGATCGAGTACCGGAAGGAGGCGTTGCTCGCACCGCCGGGGACCGCCGTCCACGCGGTCGCGCTGGGATACGTCGGGACGGACTGGTAGTAGGTCGCGTTCTGGTTGAGCCGGAACACGAAGTCGTCGAATCCCGCCTCCGCTGCCGACAGGGCGGCGGCCCAGTTCTGGTCGCGCCGCGACAGGTTCTGCGAACCGATCGCGAAGCCCACGACTGCGACGGCCAGCGTCATGAGCACGAAGGTCGCGAGCATGACGGTCGCCATCGCGAAACCTTCTTCGCCACGTACCGAGCGCCGGATCCAACGGCTCACCCGATCACCGCCGAGTAGTCGAGGTTCGGCAGCCGAACCGTGTTGACGAGCGTCGTGTAGCCGGTGTTGCGGTACGCGGACTTTCGGATCATGAGCTGGATCGTCACGGAACGGATCGCCAGAAGGTTCTGGGAGCTCAGCGGCGTCGGTGTGATCGCGGCTCGGTTGGCATCGTTGAACGTGAAGATCGGGTTGTTCACGCCGTTGGCGATGTAGCGGCCGACGAAGCGCACCGTGGGCTTGTTCGCAGGGTCCGTGTACGTGTAGTTGGGCGACACCGACCCGGCGTCGGGCGCTCTCACCTCTTCGATGAGCTGGTTCTGACTGTCGACGTAGATGTGGATCTGCCGCGGGGCGACAACCGTCGGATTCGGCAGCAGGTTGGCGTAGAAGATGACCTCGCGGTCGCTGGCGAGTGTGAAGGCGGGCGACCCTGCCTGCAACCTCCCGGCCGTTCGGAGGTCCTTCGTCGTGGCGCTCATCAGGGTGCGTGCCTCGTTGAGGTTGACGAGCCGGGAGTCGGTGCCGGACGCCGCTTGGGTCAGCGAGTCGATGCCCTGGTACACCGCGACGAGGACCACGCCCATCAGCGCGACCGTCGCCATCATCTCCACCATGCTCACGCCCCGCTCGGAGCGCCGGGCGGCCGGTCGGCGGGCGCGCCAGAGTGGACAGAAGCGGTGCTTCACAGCACCCCCATCGGAACGGCGACGCTCTGCGGCTTCGCGGGGTCGGGGTCGAGCGTCGCAATGGGCCAGCTCGTGGCCGGGGAGCGACCCGTCACACTCAGCGTCCAGTTCCCGTAGGGAAGCGCGCCGCTGACGTTGCCGAACGCGTCGGTGGTACCGAGGGTGAAGCTCTCGACCGAGGGGCACCCCGCGTCGGACGTCTGACCGGACGGCAGCGCGTGCGACGCCATGACCTGTACTCCTGCGACGGGTGTGGTGCCCTGCTGTACCGTGGCGGTGACCGCGGGCATCGTGATCGTCGCCGAGCTCGACGCGCCCCCGGTCACCGCGACCGGGTTGGCGCGCATTCCGTTCGGCCAGTACGGCCCGGTCGACGACGTTCCCTGGGGATCCGCGTCCGCACAGTCCCCCGCCCACATCGTGTAGCCGGCCGTGACGGGGAACAGGTTCCCGATGGTGCGGCTGGTGCCGGTGCCCGACCATGTCTTGGTTCCGGTCGGTGTGAAGTCGGTGTCGCCCAACGTCACGGCGACCGAGTTGGCAACGGGTGCGGAACCCGTCCCGGCGAGCGTGATCGCGAGCGACGCGGCGGGGGCGTAGTCGAACGCGACCTGGGTGATCGCGTTCGCGCTCACGCCGACCGTCTGCGACGGCGACGAATTCCCCTGCCGGTCGACGTAGTTCACGAGCCCGAGCCCAACGGTGTACGTCCCCGGCGCGGCGTTCGTGAAGAAGGCGCAACCGTTCGCGTCGGTTTGGTTCGTCGCGGGCGTCATCGCGGGCGTGACCGTGACGGGAACACCGGAAACCGGTTTGGCGTCTGCGCCCCGCACCTTGACGCCCATGAAGCCCTTCCCTGTCTGGTCGTACACACCCACCGGTGGGCTGATGATCGTGCTGGCGGTCGCCGGCTGGACGCCTCGCATGCTCGGCCAGCTCACCGAGACGTCGACCCGGAAGACGAGCGTGTTCGACGAGGCGCCTGCCGCGTCGCACGGCGTGGTGGCCGAGTTGATCGGTTGGGGGTTCACCTCGCTGGTGACCGTGAACGGAATGCCCCCGACGTTCTGGGTCGGCTGCGTCTTGCTGCCCTGCTGTGTGAGCAGCGTCGGGAAGTCCATGGAGCGGAACGCGTCCATCTGTTGAGCCACGAGGTTCGCCGCCACGGTGCGGTTCTTGTTGTTTCGCGTGACGTTCAGGCCCGAGTCGATCGTCGCGAAGATGCCCGCGGTCAGGACCATGAAGAGCGCGAGCGCCACGACCAGCTCGAGCAGTGTGAAGCCCGCCTCGGCGCGCTCGGCCAACGACGCGACGAAGCCTCGGGCGTGTCGCCGGCCACGTGCGGGCCCTCGGTCCTGCATGCGGGTGCTCGCGTCCTCCGCCGAAATCTGCTGGTGCTGCTATCGGCTACGAGCTCCGTAATCCTTGAGCGGAGCGTGCCGAGCCGCAGGTCGCAGAGCTGTCGGACCCGAGGTCGCCGCCGGCGCGTCCCGTCGGAGGGGTCCCGGAGCGACCCCTCCTTCGAGACGTGTCTCGTCTAGCGGGTCGCGTAGAACGCCTGTGGCGCTCCTGAGCGGCCATCGGCCCAGCCGATCCCGACGGTGCTGCCGGTCCACGGCGGACCCGCAGTCGCGGTGACGTAGTTGTCGGTGTAGTCACCGAAGTTCGGCGCTACGAGCGTGGGCACCGTTGCCCAGTCGGTGGCCACGTCGGTGATCACCGCGTTGGCAGGCGTCGAGGTCGTCGTGGGCGAGACGCCGAACGCACCAACCACGTTGGTCACCGTGGTATTCGGGGTCGGCCGCTCGTACCACGTGACGTTCAGCAATCCGCTGCTGTCGGCGTTGCGAAGCGCCGGCAGGAAGTGGAGTCCGCCCGAGCTCGGATTGAGCTGGACCGGTCCGAGCTTCGGCGTCAGCGAGCCGAGCGACCACGACTGCAGGAGAATGTCACCGAGCGGGTGGAACCGCGCGTCGTTCCAGACGAGCGACACCGTTCCGGACGGACCGGTTACCGCGATCCGTGGGAAGTCGTTCGGCTGGCGGTTGTAGCCCGCGACGAAGGCTGCTCCCATCGACGTCGCATCGATCGCCGTGAAGTTGCTGACTCCGCCCGAGGGGCCCGGCAACGTCAAGTTGGAGAACGGGATCCGGGTCAGGACCTGACGGATCGGGTCGGAACCGCAGGGCCCACCGAAGAAGCCTCCGAGGAGGTTGTGCTCGAACGCGACGTACACGTCACCCGTGCCGACGTCGACGGCCGGGTACGAGCCCTGGTTGAGGCAGAAGTTGTTCGGCGATGGGGCCACGACGATGTATGGAGATTGCGGTGTGACTCCGTCACCCGTCGACCCGTTCTGACAATTGGGCACCGTCGGATTGCTGATGTCGCACACCGCGAGGTCGATGGTGTTCAACGGCGACGTCGCTCCGAACTCGGTGTAACTCGCGTAGAGGCGCTGATGGACGGGGTCGATCGTGATGAAGTCCTTGTCGAGGAAGCTGCAGAAGTTGACGTTGAACATGACCCGGCACTCGCTGCTCTGGGCGATGATGACCGGCTGGCTGCATGCGAGGTTTGCGGAGGCGCCGCTGCCGGTCGCGGTGCACACGGACATCGCGATCTTGCTGAGGCCGGCATTGAAGAACGACACGCCGTTGTAGAGGCTCGCGATATAGAAGTAGGTCACACCGCCGATCGTCGCGGTCTCGACGCTCGGGTCACCGCCGTAGAAGTAGCCCTTGGGCCCGGAACAGTTGCTGTTCGGCAGCCCGCCCATGTCGGCGAAGGTCTTGCCGCCGTCGGCCGAGAACGCGAAGCCGGTGAGCTCCTCTTTGTACTGCGGCGATCCGCACGGCGAGAAGAACCCGGTGGCGTCGTTCCACGCCTCGACGACGTAGGCGCCGTTGACGGCCACCGACGTCTCGGCCTGGCCGTAGCCGCGTGTGCCATTGGGTGACACGTCCTCAGAGAGGTTCGATGCGGCGACGTTCGTGGGGGTCGTCACGTTCGGAGCCCTGCCGGGATTCGAAGGCTTCTGCGTCGCGGGACCGGGAGGCCCGGAGGAGCTCTGCTGCGGGCCGAAGCAGTACATGCGGGCGCCGAGCGATACGACGATCTCGCCCTTCTTCACCTTGTCGCAGAACATCGAGTTCGGCGCGCGCCCCTGCCCTGCCCCGGGGCTCGGAGGCACGCAGGCAGAGAGTGCTCCGGCCGCGAGCACCAAGGCGCCGGTGACTCCGGCCCATCTCAACCACCCGGTGCACCGCCGCGCCGGTTGCGCACCACGATTACTTCCTCGTCGCACGACGTCCCCCTTCGATCGCGTTCGACCGTCAGAAGCCGAGAAGCGGCCTCTGAGATGTCGCGCCTCCCGCTGAACCAATTCACGCGCACGAGCGCGGTCGTCGTGATGACGCACTGGCACCGGGCACCGAGTCGCGTGCCCGACCCGGACGGTACGCGCGTCTCACCCTCGAAATGCCATCGCTGAGCGCAGTAGCGGATGCTGAGGCGTCCGCTAGTAAGAGCTGACGATAGCGACGGACTCGCCCCTGCTCTTTCCCCCCACCCAACGTAATCTTGCGAACGTCATCCTGCTGCCGCACGCGTCGCGCTGCAAGCACTTTTTGGATTCACACGCGCATGTACATCGAGACATACACGGTGACCGGCGGGAGTCGGTTGCGCTTTGACGTACGAGGACAGGTGGCGCGTGCTACTGAGCGAACGTCGGCTTGGCCGTCTCGACGCTGGCCGACGGGCTGAGGAAGCAGGTGAACGGCCGGCCTCGGGGCGCAAAGACGGGGACGAACTGCGAGTTGTGCACGCGCAGGTATGACACGCACGGAGGCAACCGCTTGAGTGTGTGGGCCCGTGTCCAGTCGAGCGGACCGACGAGGCCGCCGGCGGTGAAGTTGGTCTCGCGGTTGATCGCGTCGATCACGCTCTGCTGCGTGAAATTGGCTCCGGCCTCGCGTAGACCGGTCACGAACTGATCGGCGTTCACCCAACCCACCTCGGCGTTCTCGGCAAGCTTGAAGCCGTCCTTGTTCATCCACGTCATGTAATTCTCGAGCGCCGGGAACTTCGGCACGGTCTCGGTCGGCGCAACCTCGGTGGCGACGATCGAACCCTCGAACAGAGCGCCGTTGCTCGACATGAAATCGTGGTCGTATCCCTTGGGCAGGTAGTGGATCGCCTGCATGCCCTGCTGGTGCATCTCGCGTGCAATATCGAGCACGCCGTTGAAGTCCATGCACGTGGTGACGAGGTCCACGTTCGCGGAGGTCATCCGTTTGACGTCGGAGCTGAAGTCGGTGACGCCGAACGCCAAGCTCTTGTCGAGGAACTCGACCCTCGCCGAGGGGTACTTCTGGAAGCTCGCTTTGACGCCGTCACTGCAGTCGGCCGACTGAGCCACGCTGTATGCGAGCACACCGACGTGCTTCTTGTGAAGTTGCGCCGCGACCCACGGAAGCGGGACGTCGGGGCAGTTGCCACCGATGCACAGCGCGCCGACCTCGCCGAAGAAGTTCGGCTTGCCGGCCCAGTCGTCCTGGATGTTCCAGCCGAAGACCGGGAGGCCGCTCTTCGCGAGGAGGTCCGACCCGGTGAAGAGCACCGTGGCGACCGGCAGCACGGCGAACGGCTTGTCCTGATCGACGATCGCGGTGGCTTCACGCCGGTCGTTCGAGAGTTGGTCGTCGTGACGGTTGCCGATGACGAGCTTGCGACCGTAGACGCCGCCCTGACTGTTGACCATGTCGAAGTAGGCCTGCACACCGTCGTAGGCGGCGCGGTACCCGGGGCCCGTGGGGTCGGTTGCGTCGACGAGCCCGCTGACGCGGATCTCGGTGGGCGTGACGCCGGGCTGCTCCACCGCGGGGAACCCGCCTGCCGGCGCGCGCGTCGACGTGGTTCCTTTCTGTGTATGGCTGGAACCGGAGCCTGCGCATGCCGCTCCGATCATCGCGAGAACGACGAGCAACGTGACGCTGCGAACGCGCATGGCTATCACCTCTTCGCGTCGGGCTCCCCCCGTCCCGACGGGAAGCAGTATCCCATTGCTGGAGGGTGAAGGGGGGCCGGGCCGGCTGTCGGCGAACCCGTCAGTCGCCCGTGCGTCCGTCGATGGCCTCGCGCATCAGGTCGAGGTGACCCGCGTGCCGGGCTGTCTCTTCGAGCATGTGCACGAGGATCCAACGCAACGACACGTTTCCGAAGACCGCGGCGAGGCGCGCCACGACCCCCAGCGGGGAGAGGCCGCTCGGCGCCGAATCTGCTCTCTGCGGTGCTCCATCCTGCCCCGGGGACACCGTGATCGACCTGAAGATCACGCCCGCCGCGCCGTGCTCTTGATCAACGCAGCGACGCCGCGATGGTCGTCATGCGTTCGCGTGTTCGATCTCCTTCGATCCTGATGGTGAGTGGGCCGCGTTGCATCACGAGCGCGTTGCCGACGAGCCGGCCGTACTCGGTGAGTTGCGTCTCGCTGAGATCCCGGTACCAGACGACATGTTGCGGACCGTCGATGAAGACGGCGTCGTATCTCCCCACCTTGGCGGGATGTGCGTGCCGATCGAACTCGACGTACTTCTCCACTGTCTGGTGCCCGTTCCCGAGGAACTCCTGAACGAGCACGCCCTCGTGCGTGTAGAGCAACGAGACCTGCCCGTCTCCCCGTTCGGAGAGCCATACCGAGTCGGGGGCCCCCAGGCCGGGAAGCGTCGGGACGACGACGGGCAGCCGGCGCCGGGCCCACTCGAGATCCACCTGTGCGCCGAGGCCGGCGAGGTTCGCGCTCGCCATCGCTCGCCGGGCGGGCGGCGGCGAGCCTTGGTGGATCGTGTCCGCTCCGAGTTCGACGATCCTCACGACCGCGGCTCGCGCCGGAGGCACGACGCCGAGCGTCAGCGCGGCGACGAGCACGACCGCAAGTGTCCTGTGGATCCGGGCACGTCGCCTCATGCCCATGAGACGAGCCGAGACGACGCCGCTGACGTCACGACCGCCCACTGCGGCTTCGAGGTCGGACGCGAGCTCGCGCAGGTCGGCCTCGAGAAGCATCCGCCGGTCAGTCATCGAGCACCTCCCTCGGAAGGAGGCGCTCGAGCAGGTCGAGCGCGCGCGCAAGACGTGACTTCGACGTGCCGCGGGCGATCCCGAGCACGCGAGCCGTCTCCTCCTCACTGAGGTCGAGCAGGTACCGGCAGACGACGACGTCGCGCTGACGCCCGGGCAGTGCGTCGAGCGCGGCCCAAAGCTCCTCGCGGCGGGACCCGGCGACGGCGTGTTCCTCTGGTGACTCGGACCGGCCCGTGGCGACGTACCGCTCGCCTGCACGCGTCCAACGGAACGTCGCGCGGCGCTGGTTTCGGGCGACGTTCGCCACGATCGCGAGCAACCACGGTCGCAATGGCGCGTCGGATCGGTGCTGACGCAGGAATCGGAAGCCGCGTACGAACGCCTCCTGCGCGACATCCTCCGCGATCGCGGAACCGCCGAACGCCACCGCCGCGCGCAGGACGTCGACTTGGTATCGCCTGACCAGGGCGCCGTAGGCGGCTGTGTCTCCACGCTTCGCCCGTCGGATGAGCTCGCCTTCAGGCAGCGAATCGTCCGTGAGCTACCTCCCCAAGCTGCGCTGTCCTTCTCTACACCCCCGGGCGCCGCTTTGGCGACGGAACCGATCGCCGTGCCGCGGTGTAGCAAGGTCAATGAGGAAGTTCCCGCGTTTCGTGCTGCTGCTGGCGTGTGCGGTCGAGATGACGTCGCTCGTCGCCGCGGGCGGTTGCTCGAGCGGCAGCGGCTCGTCGCAGACGCGCTCGACACAGGGTGCGCCACCCTCGACGTCGGGGGCTCTCCGGGTACGGCCGGAGCCGGGGGTGAACGACCGCGTAGTCGTTCGAGGCAACGCGGTGGTCGACGGCGGGCCGTTCGACAGTCAATCGCTGGGCGCGGTGGTCCTGAGGGACGGTCTCGTCACGCCGTGCCAGGAGACGCTCCCGCCGGTCGAGAGTGGCATCTATGCCGTCACGGTCCTCGCCGACACCGAGGCAAGCGGTTGCGGCGGGCCGGGCGCGGAGATCGTCGTGTGGACGTTCGCGCAGAACCGGATCCTGTACGCGACCGACGCGGTGCCGTGGCCCGGATACGGGCAGACGGCCCGTACCGACGCGCGGTTCTCCACCCGAGCGCCGTCCGGCGCCGTCCCACCGCTCGCCGAATTCAATGGCGCCGTGTTTGGCGCGAACGGTCAGCAGCTCCCGGCCGGAACGCGCGTCGAGGCATACGTCGGTCCGACCCGCTGCGGCGTCGCGTCGGTGCGGACCACGCCCGACTTCACCGGGTACATCCTCGCGGTGGTCGGGCCGGAGTCGATCGCCGGATGCACGCGAGGCGCGGCTCTGACATTCCGGGTCGACGGCCGTCCCGCCGCACCCACGAGCGTCGTCAACACACCGCCCGGTCAGCGTGCGTCACTCGATCTGAGATTGTCGTGAGCGAGGAGTGAACGACAGGATCAGAACACGGCTTCGGCTTCGGCAATACGCGGTATGCCTCGCGACGGTCCGCGCAAGGAGCGCCGGTCATTGCGAAGACGGCACACCAATATGTGCACGTGTGCTGATCCGGCTGCCCTCGTCGACTGCTGCGTCATCACCGACGCCAGATCGAGCCCGCCAGAGCGCGCGCGCACCGATCGCTGCGACGACGGGCAAAATTGCATCAAGAGCGGCCCGAAAACGCATCGTGCCATAGCCGAAGATGGTTATGACGAGGACGA